>CAZCGF010000089.1:4636-16178 GCA_964498115.1 uncultured Planctomycetaceae bacterium
ATGTATCTTTCGCTGCTCTTCTGGCCGCTGCTTTGCCTGCCGGGCTATGCGATTGTGCGCCGCGTCGACCGGGAGGAAGCCGACGCGGGTTTGCTCGGCGTTATTGCCGTGTCATTCCTGGCGGTGCTTGCGGTCTTATCGCCGGTCACCGTCTTGTGCTACGTCCTGCATATGCCGGTTGTCGTGCTTTGCGCTGTCATCGTCGCATTGATCGCCTGGGGGATTATTGACCTGAGTCGTGGGGGCGCGTGGCGGGAAGTCGGAAGGCTATGCGCCGGCGCCATCTGCCTGGAGGCGATCATCGTCATCGCCGATGCGGTCGTCGGCCTGAGGATGGGGGCTTTTCTTGGGGGCGACGCCAAGGTGCACCTGGCGAGAATTCGATTCCTGCTGGACCACGGATTATCCAACACCGATCCCTACATGGCGGAGCCGTTTTTCTTTCCGCTGTATCACACGAATATCATCCATGCCTTGTATGCTGCTTGCGCGAAGCTTTTCGGGACGGATGCATTTGGCGCGTGGTTCGTCAGCCTGGCGTGGGGCAAGCTGCTTTGCACGTCCGGCGCGTATTACCTTTCGTGGCGCGTCTTTGGAAGCAGGTGGGCTGCATGGACCGCAGCACTATTCTGCGTCGCGGCACGCGGGCCGACATCGTGGGCTATCTATCCAAACCAACTCGCGCCCTTCTGGCTCCTGCCGATGATGCTGGGATTCGCCGCTCAATCGCTTAAGTCGCAGCACGGCAATCACATTGCGATCAAGATGGCGGCGGCGGCCCTGGTCCTGGGGCAGACTCACGGGCTTTATTCGGTCTTCGCGGTCATGACGCTTGGACCACTTTTTGCCGGACGATGGATCCTCGCGATGATGCGGAGGGAGCATGACGGGCGTCGGTTTATTGTCATCGGCTTGTCATTGATGCTGGGATTGCCATTTGTCGCGGTCACGCGCTGGACGACGAAGATGGGCGCTCCGCCTTTATCCGGGGCAGCGGCGACGCCCGTGCCGGCGGGATTCGTGGAGCAAGACGACGGTACGCTGACGCGAAGCCCATCCGCCGTGCTAGATGCCTTCGGCGGCGTTCCCGGCGCCATGGTGTTTGCCGCCGCGGTTGTGCTGATTGTATCCGGCAGGCCCAGGCGGGAGGCGTGGGCGGTGCTGGTGCCGATGGGAATCTGCGCGCTGCTGCTGCTGATACCGCCGGTCTGTTCGTTTCTCATTCAAAAGGCGGGCGAGGCGTGGGTGGTTGAGCGGCTGGATGCCTTTTTCATTGTGGGGTATTGCGCGCTGGTCGCCCCGGCATTCGCTCATCGACTTGAGCCGCTCATCAAGCGACGAATCCTGTGCTCGCTTCTTAGCCTCATCGCTCTGCCTGCTGGAATGCTCTATGCCCGACACGAATCGCCGCTCACGTGGTCGGAGACGATCAAAGCGGCGGCGAAACCGGCCGAGGAGCGGCATGGTTATCTGAATCGCATGCGACAATTGCGTGAATTTCTGGCGGCGCATGTTCCGCCCGGCGCGACCATCATCGCCGACCCGCTGGAAGGCATGGACCTTGTGCAATTATATGACTGCCACGTTGTCGTCTCGATCAGCGCCAGCAACGGTGTGCCGGATATGCAGGCGAGATTTGAGGATGTGCAGGAGATGATCGCGCCTCAGACGCCGTGGCCGCGACGGCGGGAGTTGTTCATGAAGCGCGGAGTTACTTTCTTCTTTCCCATGAATTGCCCGATCGAGTGGACTGTCGGGCATGTCGCGGAGTATTGGCTTGAGCGACCGTGGGTGATTTCGCGGCTGGACCTGTCTGAGTCCGCGGCAACGGCTGCGCCGTGAGTCACTCGTCCATCAGGGTTTGTAGAAAATCGCGGTATCTGTTACGCCGCTGGTCGTCCAATCCCGTCGCCATTTCGAGACGCAATCCTCAAACCGCGCCCAATCCTGGCTGACCGGGCCCTGTGCCGGCCGGCGGCTGTTGGGAGCGCGAGAGTCGCACGGGAGGTACCAGTTTACGTTGTCTATTATTAACATCCCGCCGGAACGGAGTTTGTCGATCGTTTCGTTGGCACAGGCCGCGCGGTACACGCCGTCGACGAGGACAAAGTCGAGGCTTTCGGCGGCGAAGTCATCGAGGACTCGCACGTAGCCAGTGGTCGCGGCCTCTTGCTCGCAACGATCGACCTCCTTGAGCAATTGCGCGACATTGGAGACTTTTGTCGCTGCGAGCATCGCGGTAACTCTTTTGAACCAGACGGGGTCATGTTCAATGCTCGTCAGGTGTCGGACCCGACGGGCAAACCATAGCGTGCTACGGCCCGAACCGAATTCCAGACCGACATAGTCATTCTTCAGGCAGCACTGAAGGATCGCGTTTGCTGATTTCGTCAGCCAGGGATGGTCGGGATGAAGGCGCTCGTAGAATTCCAGGCGAAGTCGATCGACGAGATATCGTGGGGTCCAGTGCCTGTAGGATCGGCGATGCACGCGTTTGCTCCGATTACATGATGCGCCGATTGGGTGGCAACGGTTTACCGAATCGCCGGCTTTCATTATCGTCAAAGCACCCGGCCGGCTCGACAGCCATTTCGACCAGCGGGGTCAATCGTAGCCGCACCGCCGAGGGATCAGATTCCGATGGTCAGCGTTGTCATCCCGACCTGCAATCGACGTATGATTCTATCGCAATGTCTGGCGGCACTTGCGGATCAGACTTTCGCCGACTTCGAGGTCATCGTCGTCGATGACTGCTCGACCGACAATACGATCGAGATGTTGGAGTCACTTCTACGCGATCGACCGTCGCTTCGGTTGAGATGGTTCCGTCATGAGCGTCACGCCGGCGCGAACGCCGCCCGAAATCGAGGAATACAGGAAGCTCGCGGCGAAATTGTCGCGTTCCTCGACAGTGACTGCATTGCCGAGGCGGATTGGCTGGAAAAGCTCGTCGCCGGATTCGACGCCGATGACGTCGCGGCTGTGACGGGCCTCGTCACGGAGCCACCGCCGGGTAACGTGTATGAACTGGCGCTCGCAGGGACCTGCCGGGTGCATGGACGCGGCGATGCGCCGCGCCTGGTTGGCGGCAACATGGCGGTGCGCCGGGCCCTGTTAGCAGGACATGGGTTCGATGAGGACGCGCAATGGCGATCCCAATTGCGCGGCGAGAAGGTCGATTCACCGGTGTGCGATGAAGAAAGCCTGTTTCTCATGTTTCGCGCACAGGGTCGCCGAATGCGCGTCGTACCGAATGCCAAGGTGATGCATGTGCACGGGTACGATCGGAGAAGTTTCTTTCGGCACGCGCTGGCCGGTGGAAAGGCTGCGGCCTTTCTGGTGCACAAGTACCACCTTCCACCGCGACTCGACGTCCTGCCCCTCCTACTCGCTTACCTCACGGTTCCCTTGGCGTTGACGACTGGACTTGCCCGGTGGACTCCGTTGGTGTTCGTCGCGGCCGCGATTGCCGCCATCGGGTTTAATGAAATGACCCGAAAAGGTAAAACCACGTTTCAGGCATTTTACCTGTTACCGCTCATGTTGCTCTATTATCACGTCCGCGTATTTGCGTATTTCCGTGAGTCGGTGTTCTTGCTGCTGGGTGTCAAGCGAGTCGATCGGGTTCGATTGCGAGGAATGAGTTGAGCGAGTCGTTGTTCGACAGAATCCGCGGTTTTCTCGACGGGCAGGCCGTGGCCTACCGCACAGTTTCTCACGGGCCGACCCTGACTTCCGAGGCGTCGGCTGAGGCCCGGGGAGAGGACATTCGGATTGGCGGAAAAGCCCTGCTCATTAAGACAGGCGACGTTTTCAGGCTGTTCGTGCTGAGTGCTGCGGCAAGGCTCGATTCTGATGCCGTGCGAAGGCTGTGCGCCGTTAAAAAGGTGCGATTTGCGACCCGGGAAGAACTCATGGATTTGACCGGCCTGGTGCCCGGCAGCGTGCCTCCGTTTGGGCCGCCTTTTCTGCCGTTTGAATTATTCGTGGACGAGTCGGTGGCTGCCAATGAGCGTATTGCGTTCAATGCAGGAAGCCTTACGGACTCCATTGTCATGGACACAGCGGATTACCTGCGGGTCGCTGGCCCGACGATGGGCCATTTCGCAACAATTCCCGAAACGGATGGTCCGAGGGCCTGAAAATCCCCAGTCCCTTGACCGACAGCCTCTGGTTCCGTACGACATAGGATAAGACCTACCGCTTTGCGGCCCTCCCGACGCGCCGGGCCGGCGAAGCCTTGCCCGCCTCGCAAGCGCAACAGAGGCTGCGTCATGGATGAGCCGGCAGGACATGGATAAGCCGATCGTCAGCGTCGTCATACCGACTTATAACCGGGCGGGCTACCTGCGCGAGGCGCTGGATTCCGTCGCTGCGCAGACGTTTCAGGATTTCGAAGTCGTTGTCGTGGATGACGGCTCGGATGAGGACATTGCGTCGGCCGTCAGCGGACATGCAGCCCGTCCTCGACTGATTCGGCAGGCGCGCCAGGGACCGGCTGCGGCGAGAAATCGGGGCATTTTCGAGTCGCGGGGGGAGTTCATCGCATTTCTGGATAGTGACGATCACTGGTTACCGAACAAACTGTCGGTTTTCGTGGCGGCTCTTCAGGAGGCCGGAAATGTCAATATTTTCTACGGCCCGATGATCCCGGTCGATGACGCGGGGAGAACGGTCAGCGGGCGGACAAAGCCGCGATACGAGGGCTGGATCACGCAGCGGCTCTTTGAGAGCTGTTTCGTCGATGTTCCCAGCGTCGTTTGCCGGAAGTCCGTGCTCGTTGACGCCGGTTGCTTCGACGCCTCATTGCCGGTCTGCGAGGATTACGACCTCTGGCTCCGTGTCAGTGTGGCACAGCCGTTCGGCCTCATCAGCGAACCGCTTGCCAAGCGGAGACTGCACGATAATCGGCTGAGCAAGCAATTGATGAGTCGCAACCTCGGTGTGAAGGCCCGGGTGCTTGAGCGGTTCTACGAACAACATCACGATGGTCGCGTATTGGATCACCGTTCGGCCGCCGCTCGATTGTCACGGGTTTACTTCCAAGCCGGTCGAGCGGCATTTCATGACGGCGCCTACCAGCAATCCGTCGAGTATTGCAGAGCCAGCCGAGCCCACGGCAGATCGCCGTTTCGGACAATCCTGTTTTCGGCCGCCGCAGCCACGATGGCCATGTTGTCGGGCGACCGAGAGAAAGTCGCCGCTGGGACAGCAAAGGTCTGACGGTTCGGGAAATGCGATCACTTTGCCATTCGGCCGAACTATGATGCATTGATGAATCAAGACGACCAGATCTGCTATTGCTACCACGTGCCCCTTAGGAAACTGGTGGCATTTGCCCGGCGCGAAAAGCCTCAACGGGCATCGCAGATGTCGAATTGCCTTGGTGCTGGAACAGGCTGCGGGTGGTGTATCCCCGTCTTGAAGCGGATTCAGCAGCAGGCACTCGCCTCGGATGCGGATTCCGTCGCCAAAGACGCTCCGGCACTCCCGGAATCGGCTGGAGATTATGCCTCTGCGAGGCGCGAGTATCTGCGATCGCCCACAAAGAATACCTTCGAGGCGTAACGGATTTCCGACAGCTCACTTCTTCGCCATTAGACTTGCAATCGACGCCCGATTGTCGGTACCCTTTACACCATCGTCCCGAGCAGGATCCTCCGCGCAGCCTTGCGCACAGCCCATGGAGAACTCGGGACTATGTACACACATCAAACTTCAGCAGGATCGCTCTTCGCCATTCTCATAGTGGCCCTCTTCTGCGCGCCGGCCACCGCTTTCATCACCGCCGGTCAGATTGATGATTTCGAGAACGGCACCGTTATGGGCTGGGGTGGTGGAGCTAATCCGACAAACTTCGCAAGCGGCGGCCCGGCAGGCGTCGACGATAATTTCCTGCGGATCGTCGCCAATCAACCCATCGGCCCGGGCAGTCGCCTGGCCATGACGAACGACCTTCAATGGTCGGGCAACTACATCGCCCAGGGCGTGACAGCCATCGGCCTGGATATTCGCAATACCAGCCCTGTGCCTGTCCAGCTTCGAGTTTTGTCGCTTTTCGGCCCGGGCGGCGACTTCACATCCGCGATACCGATCACGGTCGCGAATGACGGCCAGTGGCACCACATCGTGCTGAGCATTCTCTCGCCAGACATGTTGCCGGTCGGCACCGCGCCTATTAGTGGGTTCAATTACGCTGCGACCTTCAGCGCCCTGCCGCGTCTGATGCTGCGGCACGATCCCGATCCACCGAGCCCATCGGGGTCAGGCGACCCGATCAACGGCGTGCTGGATTTCGACAACATTGCGGCCATTGTCCCGTGCCCTTGTGGAGGCGATCTTGATGCCGATACGACCCCGAATGGGCAGGATATTCAGGTTTTCACCGAGATGTTTTTAGGCACGATCCCCCCAACGAACTGCGCCGATCTGGCCGCTCCGATCGGAGGACCCCTGGACGCGTCTGACTTGGCTGCGTTCGTGGATCGCCTCCTGGAAGGAAGCTGCTCCTAGTCGGCAGCTCGCCGCAGAATCCCAGCTGCGGAGACCCCAAGGATATCTCCGGGGGAGAAAAGGCCAGCGCCGACGTCTGATAACTTCTGGGATTGTCTTCTCGGACCTTGCAATCCACGGTCGAATGAGGGTATACTGAGTACCGTAAAGGAGCAGGTCCGCTGCATCCCAAAGCGATGCACGGCGGGAAGGGAGATTCTAGGGGAAATGAATAATACCATTCGGTTCCACTTCGCACTTTTTGCGACGATCTTGGCGGTCAGCGCCATGACGTCGATCGCACAGGCTACCATTGTCCTTGGCCAGATTGACGACTTTGAAGATGGCTCCCTGATGAACTGGGGCGGCGGCGCAAATCCTGTCAACATCGCGACCGGCGGTCCTGCCGGCGCCGGCGACAATTACATTCAGATTACGGCTGATCGACCGTCAGGCCCCGCGAGCCGACTGGCCATGTTTAACGATACGCAGTGGAGCGGCGACTACATCACCGCAGGCGTGACGGCCATCGAGCTGGATGTCCTCAATACCAGCAGCCAACCTGTGCATATGAGACTTCTGAGCCTTTTTGGCGGTGGCGGCGACTATACATCGTTAAACCCTGTAATTGTGCCGGCGGATGGCCTGTGGCACCACATCGTGCTCGGCCTGCTTCCCGGCGACCTCGTTTCCGTCGGTGGCTTTGATTACAACTCGACCTTTAGCGGGTTGCCGCGGTTGATGTTACGACACGATGCCGATCCGGCCTCGGGCGCCGGTCAGGGCGACGCGATCATGGGCGTGCTCGGCTTTGACAACATCACAGCAACCCCCGAGCCTGCTACGCTCGGCCTGCTCGCATTGGGCGGCTTGCTGTTCGTCCGACGACGGTAAGCCCGTCTAATCCCCTGCCTGAGATTTCCATTATTATTCGTGCGAATCATGCGCGCCGACCATGCCGCGCGTTGATTATTTCACGAACATCTGAGCAAAGTACTTTGCCGTCAGCGGCTCTCCGGTCGCCCGCTTGGTCAGGTCGTTCCACGAATAGAGATTGCCTGGACCGAAGATCTCCTTCTTCAGATATGCACCCGCCTCCTTGCGGCCGTAGTAACACGTCTTGAGCAGATCACTCTCGCCGCAAACTTTGCGGGCGATCGTGTTGTGGACCTGGCATGCGAAGAGGTCGCCCATGACGTAGCTATGGTAATAAACGGGGGCAGCCACCACATGAATCTTGGCGGCATAGGCCGGGAGACTCACGTCGTCCGGCGGTGGAAGCATCTGATACCTGGCCTTTAGATCCCACCAGAGTTTGCCGAGATTCTGATCGGGATTTTCGTACATGCCCTTCTCAAAGCGCACGATCACTTGTCCCCAACGGGAGAAGATGAGCTTTTCTGCCCGAAGCTGGGCCCGGGCAGAGGCGATCACATCGACCGCCTTCGCCGGATCGATCTTGCGCACCTTGATTAGCCACTCTTCGTTCTTGCACATCGCCCCGAGCATCATCGCGAAGCCTTCTGTGGTGATGCTGTGTGACGCCTCGTGCAGGACAAAGGGTACGGACTTGTCGATGTACTTGTCATACACCGCGTGGCCCAATTCGTGCAGCAGCGTGTCCATCCAATACGCGTTGGGCTTGAGATTGCAGAGCGTTCGAACGTCACCCTCGCGGTCGAGGTCCGTGGAAAAGGCGTGCGGGCTCTTGCCGGGCTTCTCGTACAGGTCGCTGCGGGCGATGATGTCCGAGACCTCGAGGCCAATGCTTTCGTAGTAGGCCTTTGTCAGGGCCAGTAGGTCTTGGTCTGCAAACACGTCGTCGAGATTCACCTTTTGTATATCAGGGGCGTCCTGGAAGAAGAGATCGCCAAAGCACCAGGGCCGAAGCTTGTCCGTGTCGACCCCAAAGCGCTCGGCCATTGCAGAATCAATTTGCCCCTTCAAGGCGGCGAAGGGCCCGGCGGTCAGTGCGTCCAATTCGTCGAAGAGCCTGATGAGCTGGTCGCCTTCGATCTCCCCCACCGTCATCTGCATGACCCAGAAATTCTTGAAACCGAGGCTGCGTGCAAGCTCGTTTCGTAGCCCGACCAGTTCCGTGAGCTTCTTTTCGACCTTTCCGCCGACGGCCATATAGCCCATCCAGGCCTTCTTGGCTTCGGACATGTCCTTGGTTTCGGAAAGAATCTTTCGGACGTCATTTTCGGAAAGCTGTTTGCCGTTTACGTCGCTGCGGTGGGTGTTAAAGAGTTGCTCGACCTCGTTCTCAATGGCGACTATGCGCTTCTGAAGAGCGGTGTCCGCCTGGCCGGGAAGGTAGGTCCTGTACATCACGTCCAGAACCCTTGCCGATACAGCGTCCTTTACGAGGCCGTCAGCCTTGAGCGACTTGAGCTGGGCAAAGGTCGCCTTGTCGCTGTGAAGCTCGACCAGCGCGTTCTCCGCATCCGTTTTCTCCTTGTAAGCTTCATCCGAACCGGTGGTGTTCGCGACCCACCACGCCGTGGATGCCCGTCGAAAAAGCGGCCGGAATTTCACGACGTATGCATCATGAATCTTGAGGAATTCCTCCTCGGCAGCGTTTCCCGCCGCCGGCAGAGTGGGGCTCCCCGCCTGAAGGGAAGCGACTCCGACGAACACAAGGCCGATGGAAAATGCCAATCGCGCATGCATCTGAAGACTCCTGAAATGGACGGGGAATAACGAGTTTCCAGAGGCAAAGGATACCGCGAAACAGCGATGATGGCCAAATCCCATGTCCGTCTGTTGGGTCTGCTCATCCACAATTCCAGCCCGCCAATTCGCAGTCCCGGTCCACGGCTGGAATCGTGCAAAGGCTCGCGAAAAGATGGCCTCATGATTCACCGCGGAAATGGATTGGCGTGGACCATCGGACCGGCGCGCGGTAGAATACTCTGCGTATCCGCCGAAGCGACTTGATTCGGTTTCGCCCGTCTGAACGAACAAATCTCCGTGTTAGGGCGAATCGAGTTAATAGGGCAGCGTGTCGCGCCACCCGGTTTTCGGCGATGTGGAGGTGATCGGCCATGATTAATCTCAAGGGTAAAGTCAGTCTCGTCACCGGAGCTTCGCGTGGTATCGGCAAGGCCATTGCCATGGCTTTGGCTGAGGCCGGTTCTGATGTTGCGCTGAACTATCACACACATCGCGAGCCCGCCGAAGAGGTGGCCGCCGAGATCCACAAGCTCGGCCGCAAAGCAGTTGTTTACCAGGCGGACGTTTCCCACCACGAAGAAAACGACGCGATGGTCGCCCGGATCAAGAAGGACTTCGATCACGTACACATCGTTGTCAACAACGCGGGAATCACGCGCGACAAATCCTTCGTGAAGATGGATCGAGAGATGTGGCACGATGTCCTGGACGTCAACCTGACGGGTCCGGCGATGATCATTCACCGGCTTGCCGGACCGATGATCGAGGCAGGCTGGGGCCGGATCATCAACATCACCAGCATCGTCGGCCAGATCGGTAACTTCGGTCAGGCGAACTACGCCGCGGCCAAGGGCGGATTGATCTCGCTCACCAAGACGCTGGCCCGCGAGTTTGCACGCAAGGGAGTCACAGTAAATGCCGTAGCGCCCGGCTTTATTGAGACGGACATGACGGCCCTGGTGCCGGAGGCTAACCTCGACATTGTGCGTCAGATGACGCCCATGGCCCGTCTCGGCAAGCCTGAAGAAGTGGCTGCCGCCGTGGTTTTCCTGGCCTCTGAAGAAGCATCCTTCATCACGGGCGAGGTGCTCGGCGTCAACGGCGGAATGTACATGTGAGGTCGATGCCGAGGCGAGGGTCAACCTGGCGTCCTCGGCGACGACTCGTGCGCAACGTGACCAAGCTGCCCCCTTCTCTCCTGATTTCTGCCTACCTGCAGGGCGTCTTCCCGATGGGAGTCGACGGCGAGCTGCACTGGTTCTCGCCTGATCCTCGGGCCGTCGTGCCACTCGACGCGTTTCACGTCTCGAAGACACTTGCACAGACGATTCGGCGACAGCCCTTCGAAATCAGGATCGACGGCGCGTTTCGAGAGGTCGTCCTGGCCTGCGCGGATCGGCCGGAGGGGACCTGGATAACCGCCGAGATCGTGAAGGCCTATACGGAGTTAAATCGGCTGGGGTTTGCCCACAGCGTAGAGGCCTGGCACGAGGATTCACTCGTCGGCGGACTGTACGGCGTTTCAATTGGCGGGGCCTTCTTCGGTGAGAGCATGTTTCACCGCCGGCGCGATGCGAGCAAGGTGGCGCTTGCCCATCTTGTCGAGCGCCTGCGCTCGCGCGGATTCACGCTCTTGGACATTCAATTCATGACCGCGCACCTCAAGAGGTTTGGAGCGGTCGAGATTCCCAGAGATGATTACTTGATGCTGCTCCGTAAGGCGGTCGCAGAGCCGGTTGCATTTGTGTAGTAAATCAGCGATCAATTGTGCGTGGGCCCATCGCGTCGATAAGCCTTCGACACATCCCGACGTCGTGGACTCGGACAATATCCGCGCCGCTCAAACTACACGCCAGGACGACCGCCGCCGTGCCGGCGTCTCGCAGTTCCATGCCGTCGTCGCCCATTAATTCGCCGATGAATCGCTTGCGCGAAGGCCCGACGAGAAGCGGCCAAGGCCCGGCCAGCCTCGACAACGATTTGAGCAGTGACAAGTTGTGCTCAGTGGTCTTGCCAAAGCCGATTCCCGGGTCGATCAACATGTTGGCACAATCGACGCCGGCGCGAGCGAGCCGCTCGGCGGCCTCCGAGAAAAACGCGGCGACCTCCGCAACGATATCGGTGTAATGTGGAGACCGCTGCATTGTCGCCGGAGTTCCCTGCATGTGCATGACAACAAAGGGCACACCGGACCGCCTCAGCAGGTCCGGCATCTGCGGATCGTGTCGTATGCCGGACACGTCGTTGACCATGTCGGCCCCGATATCAAACGCCGCCGCGGCGACTGACGCCGAGCGCGTGTCAATGGAGATCGGCTGCCGAACGCCGGCCGTTCGAAGGCCCTTAATGACCCCGACGACCCGGTCGATCTGAA
>CAZCGF010000090.1:0-16136 GCA_964498115.1 uncultured Planctomycetaceae bacterium
CCAGATCGAAATATCAGGGAACGAGGAAGGCGTCGCTGCGAAGTTGCGGCCGCTCCTGGCCGGTGTAGCGATCGATGCCGATGACCCGGTAGATGTCGTCGCTGTCCACGCCGACGTTGGGCGTCGTGGACCAGTTCACGCCGAGGTTGGCCCGCAGGACGTTTTGGCCGGGCGATTTGCCGTGGCTGGTGGAATTGAGCGGGATCTGTCCGTCAGGGACGAGGTTGCGATTCTGATCGAGCAGGGGGGTCATGTCGGCGGCAAGCGGATTGACCGGCTGGAACTCCTCCTGAGCCCGGGCAGTGGTCATCAGGTTTGTCGTGTAGCTGTTGTTGTAAATGCTGGGGAAGTCGTCGGTGCCGGAAAAGTCTTGAGCGGCGAGAGGCTTATCCAACGGGCGGCTCGGACAAACGAAGGCGCTGGAGGGTGCGTATCGGTGCTTAACGAGGAGCCATGCGTGCTGAGAATTGCTGAACTGCTGAACGTCGCCTTGCTGGGTCTGAAGCCACGATGCGCCCTGCGGCGCCGGGGAGGTAAACGGGAAGAACGCGGAATTCGCCTCGGCATAGCCCTGATAGCCGACGCCGAGTTGCCGCATGTTGTCCGCGCAGATTGCTCGCTGCGACGAGTTTCGCGCCGTCCGGTAGCCGGGCACAAGAATGCCGACAAAAAGCAGGACCGCAGCGGCCAGGCCGATCAGCTCGCGCAGCGGCAGAACAGGCCCGGCGCCCGGGCCCATCTCGGCCTCGGTGGGCAGCGTGCTGGAGGAGTTCGTCGGAAACTTGAGAATGCCGCGCTCGGCATCAACCGCCGCCATGATGCGCGATGCGAGATCGCTCCGTGCGGGCGGCAGTTCGTACTGGTCGAGGGGGCTGAGAACCTGCTTGATTCGGCGCGTCGCCTCGGCGCGCTCGGCGGAGTCGGGGAATGCGGACTCAACCAGCGCGCTATCTTGCGCGTCGGTCAGGCCGAGGTGATAGCCCAAAAGGAGGCTCTGCAATTCCGGGTCGTGTCGCTTATTGTTCATGTTCGGCTGTCGTCCGTTCAACTAAGGCTCCACTCCAAGACGCTGCCTATCCCTCTTTACGAGTCGGCGAAGAATCCTGTTCAAACTTCTTATAAGCGGCGGAAAAATGGGTCACGGCGGCGTGAAGACGGCTTTTTACGGTCCCGAGCGGGATGGAGAGAATGTCCGCAATCTCCTTGTAGGGAAAGCGCTGATAGTACCCCAGAATCAGCACCTCGCGGAGATTGTCCGGCATTCGTGAAACCACTTCCTGCACCCGCTGCCTTGTCTCCCGCTCTTCGAGAACTTCTCCGGGGGACTGAGAGTCGTCCGAGAAGAAGTCCAGATAGCTCACCTGGTCTGAGTCGCCGGAATTGGCTCCGGTTGCAAGCGGGAGTTCCTTCTTTCTCACCCTCGATCGCAAGTAGTCCCTCGCCTTGTTGGCCGCGATCGTATAGAGCCACGGCCGTAGGCGACGCGACGGATCGAAGCCCGCCGCTGAATGGAACACTTGAATAAACGTCTCTTGTGCAATGTCCTCGGCGGCGGCCCCATCCCGGATGAAGCGGCCGATGAACCGGTAAAGCTCCTCGCTGTGGCGCTCGACCAGCGTCTGAAACGCGTCCTGATCGCCCGCCAGGAACTCGACCAGCAGATGCTCATCCGACGCCATGCTGGACCGATCTTCTCGTCGGGACACTGCGAAACTGCCTCTATTACGCCGGGATGCCGGCTGGGGTTCGGTCCGGCCCCGGATATGACAGGAAGTCCGGTCCGAGGCAAGGTTGGGTGAATTTACCCTTGACACACCCACCCGTCAAAAATATTGTTCTCAGCAGAAGTTAGCGTCCAGACGGGTCCGGGACTGGGTTGCTCCGAGACTCCTGGGCGAGGGTTACTGGACCATAAATTCCCGACGAATTGGTCCGCTCCGGATCGGTACCCAAACCTGTGAGCCTTCAGGATTCCGCCAGCTATCGCTCGTTGTCTCCACGCATGACGTCGGCGTTGGTGGAGGCTTCCGCCGCCATCAATGCCTCCCTGAATCTCGCCGAGGTGCTCCAGGCCGTGGCGCACAAGGCGGCCGTCGTGCTCCGCTCCGAGGCATCGAGCGTGCTGCTGCTCGACAAACGGCGCAACCGACTCGTGTTCATGGCGGCGGTGGGGGACCGGGGGCCTTCGCTCATCGGCGAAGAGTTCGACGCAGGGCTGGGCATCGCCGGCAAAGTGGCGATGACGGGCAAACCGGTTGTTGTGTCAGACGTTCGCGACCACCGGGATTTCTTCCGCGGTATCGATGCGAAAAGCAGTTTTCAAACGCGCGGACTGATTGCGGCGCCGCTCATCTGGAAAGGCGACGTCATCGGCGTCGTCGAGGTACTCAACAAGCTCGGCGGAACGCACTTCGACGATGAAGACCTCGCACTGCTTCAGGTGTTCGCGAACCTCGCGGCGAGCGGGGCCTACAACGCCTCGCAGCACCAGCAGGTGGTGAAAGAGAACCGGGGCCTTAAGGAGACACTAAAGGTTTCATCGCCGATCATCGGCAATTCCGCGTCGCTCAAGCAAGTGACTGACATGGTCAACCGCGTCGCCGGGAGCAACGCGACGGTTTTGCTGCTCGGCGAGACAGGCACCGGCAAGGAAGTGACGGCCCGGCAGGTGCACGCGGCGAGTCCCAGGTCGGAGCGACCGTTCATCGCGATCAACTGCGCCGCCCTTCCGGAGACGCTCCTTGAGAGTGAACTATTCGGTCACGAGAAAGGGGCGTTCACCGGGGCGCACGCCGAAAAGATGGGCCGATTTGAATTGGCGGACGGCGGATCGCTGTTTCTCGATGAGATCGGCGACATCTCCATGAGCACGCAGGTGAAGCTGCTCCGCGTGCTTCAGGAGCGGGAGTTTGTCCGCGTCGGCGGCACCAAGACGATCAGCACCGACGTGCGCATCATCGCCGCGACGAATCGCAATCTGCGCGAAGCGATGGAGGCCGGCACTTTTCGTGAGGACCTGTACTACCGGCTCAACGTATTCCCGATCAATCTGCCGCCGCTGCGTGCCCGACGCGAGGATATTCCTCTGTTGGTGGATCACTTCATTCAGGTGTCGTGCGTGCATCTGGGCTGCATGAAGCCGACGGTGAGCGACGAAGCGATGGCCCTTTTGGCGAGTTATCGATGGCCGGGCAACATTCGCGAATTGCAAAACGTCATCGAGCGATCGGTGCTGCTGGCGGACGGCGCGACGCTTGTGCCGGCGCACCTGCCGAGAGAGATCATCGGTGATGAGCCGATGGCTGAGACGCCCAAGGGCGAATCGTCGCTCTGGGGCTATGAGAAAGCGCTGATCGTCAAGGCGCTGCGCGAGAACGGCTGGAACCAGTCGAAGGCAGCGCGCAGTCTGGGCATCAGCCGCGACAACCTCCGCTACCGCGTCAAGAAATTCAACATCGAGAAGAACTCGCAGTAAGGCGAGGACGAGTTCCGGAATATGACATGATCACCGGGACGGCGCGCCCGATTCGGCGCGCAGTCGCCGGTGAAAATCCATGCCGGGTTAAGCCGCCTCACAAAGCATCAGCAGATCCGGCGAGCCGAGGACGAATGGCTCGCCACCCAGCGATCCATACGACACGAGGAGCCGGAATCCCGCCGATTCAAGAAGGGCCGCGAGTTCGCGAAACATGTAGATTCGATAGCCGGCCGCGCGGTGATCGATTTTCCCGTCGACCAGGAAACCGTATTCGCTGACGAGGCGACCTGCCGCCGGTTCATAGCGAGTTTCGTGGAGCATGAGCTTCCCGTCGAATTCGTACCAGGTCTTTGTCCGGGGAGTCGCCATGACGGATTCGGCGCTGAGGCGCGTTTCCAGCAGGAATCTGCCTCCGGGCCGCAGTGACTGACGAACGGTTGCGAGAAACGCCGCATTACGGGCGTCATCCATGTAGGCGAAGCTGTTGCCCATACAGTAGGCGGCGTCGAAGGGCGATTCTCCTGCGGGCGGCAATTCGCACATGTCGGCCACATGGAATGTCGCGGCGAGGCCATGGCATGCGGCACGTGCGTCGGCAATAAGCTCCTTCGACGAGTCGATGCCGGTTACACGGCACTGACGTCGGGCCAGCTCGGCGGCATGGCGACCCGCGCCGCAGGGGACGTCGAGGACACGCGAGCCGGGGGCGAGGCCGAGTTCCTTATGGAGAAAGTCACACTCGGCCAGGGTGACGGCGGGCGGTGTCATGTTCCGCAGAACATCGAGAACGGGTCCATTGAAGAAGTTGGTGTACCAATCCGTTTTCGGATTCATTTCGTTTTCCTAAGTCAGACAGAATCGTATTGACCGAGGGCGAAGGTTCGGCGTGAACTTCGTTGAACGGTCGAAATCAGCTGCGTCATGGGTTAGCGGTGTGCACCGGTTGCTGTCGACATGCCGAAAGAGGGCGTGGCGAAAGTCGTTGACCGGTAAGGGGAATCGAATTGAGGCGCCGTCGCGAAAGCGCGGTATCTCCGCAAAGGATCGCAGTCGGCAACCGCTCGTCAGCAGGTTGCGGCGGGGCAGGTTTTGAGATGCAGCTTCAGAGGCCTACTCAATAAGAAACACTTGATGAGAGAATTGTACGAAACAACAAGATCGACTGTCAATCTCATTTGTCGCGCTACACCGCGGCGGGGCGCGTTATCGCGACGGGATGAAGGCTTCGATGATGTGGCGACAAGCGGGCTCCTTGTCGGGGCCGAGCACGACGCTGACGGCATCGAATCTGTAGGAGCAATCGGGATGGCGATGCGCGGTCAGCCAGGCGCGGGCGACCTGTGTTAGCTTGCGCATCTTGGCGGGGGTGATGTTGGCTTCGGGGTCGGCGAGGTCGTCACTGGCGCGCGTCTTCACCTCAACAAAGACGATGGTTGAACCATCCAGGCAGATAAGGTCGAGCTCGCCGGCGGGGCAGGTGTAGTTTCTCGTTAGTATTCGGAAGCCGGCGGCGCGCAGAAATTTCTCAGCGGCCTTTTCACCGGTGGCGCCCAGACTCTTTCTCGAGTTGGACATGGGCTGAAAACGGGAAGTAAGTCAGTCTCGCTAGACGGTAACGGCCACTTCGGCTTCGCGGGCCGAGGACTTAGGGGCCGGTCCGGCGGCGGCGCCTGCGGCTGCCGTGTCGCTGCCGTGGCCGCCGGAGACGCGCTCGCGAAGCTTGCGGGCCTTGCCGACGCGATTGCGCAGATAGTAGAGCTTGCCGCGGCGAGTCTTGCCATGGCGAGTTACTTCAACTCCCACGATACGCGGCGACTGGAGCGGGAAGATGCGCTCGACACCTTCGTTGTTCACGATGCGTCGAACGGTGAAGGTCTCATTCATGCCGCGACCCTGCCGTGCGATGACGACGCCGATGAAGGGCTGGGTTCGCTCCTTGGTGCCTTCAACGATGCGCACGCCGACGGAAACTGTGTCGCCGATTTCGAACTGGGGCGGGTCCTTCTTCAAAGAACCCTGCTCAACGGCTTCGATTAATTTGTGACGCATCGTAAGTCTCCTGCCGTAATCCAATTCGGCGATTATTCTCTTTGTTGCCTGCCGCCGGAACCATCCAGCAAGTCCGGCCGGCGCTGGGCGGTTCGCCTTAACGCCTCGGCGAGCCGCCATGCTCTTACCTTTTCGTGGTCACCACTGACCAGGACGTCCGGCACCGTCAGGCCGCGATACTCCCGCGGCCGGGTGTAGTGCGGATACTCGAGCAGGCTCGGACCACCGGCTTCTGGACCGTTTTCGCGCTCATCGGGATGAGGCACTGAAAACGACTCTTCCACAGCCGACTGATCGTGACCCAGCGCGCCCGGAACGAGCCGGACGACCGCATCCACCACCACCATGGCCGCTGCTTCGCCGCCGGACAGGACGTAATCCCCGATGGAAACCTCCAAAGGGGAGAGCAGCAGCCTGATTCTCTCGTCAAACCCTTCGTAATGACCGGCGACAAGGATTAATCGACCTGCGCCGGATAACTCTCTGGCAAACTTCTGATCGAGCCTCTTGCCCTGCGGCGTCAGGAGGACCACCCGGGGCGGCTCGGGCGACAACTTTGTCACGGCCTCGATCGCATCGAGGACCGGCTGACACATCATCACCATGCCGGGCCCGCCGCCAAAGGGCCTGTCGTCCACTTTCTTATGCGGGTCGCTGGTGTAGTCGCGAATGTTGTGACACTCGATTGTCACCAACCCGGCTTCACACGCCCGACCCAGGACACTGGCGGAAAAAAAAGGCCTGCAAGCCTCAGGAAAAAGCGTCAGAACATCGATCCGCATGGCTACACTTCGAAATCCAGAAGCTGCGGCGGACCCAATACCAGCATGGGGACTTAAGCCTTGGCCGGTGTCTCGACTCCGTTCTTCTTGAAGAGCGCCTGCACGGTCGGCGAAGTTGTTGCACCTTTGCTGAGCCAGTGCTGGATGCGATCCTTCTTGAGGACAACCTGCTTTGCGGCGTCCGGCTCAATAGGATCGACAAAGCCCAATTCCTCAATGAACCTGCCGTTGCATGCATGGCGGGAATCCGATACTCGGAGACGGAAGAATGCCCGATTGCGACGACCGACTCTCACTAACCTCAACGTTACCGCCATATGCGCCTCGATAATTCCGATTCTGACATAACCCGTTGCACAGCCACGTCCTGCGACGCGATCGGCTGCTCCCAGCAAGAGCTGTGGAGAACCCCAAATCATACCAAGTTTATCCGGCCCGGCAACCCATATCAGAAGTAGATGTTTACAGAGGGGTCCGGCGTTGGCAAAACAGGCCGCCAGGCGTTATAAACTGTGACAGCACTTGGAGTTGTCGACTTGTCCGATAATCGGCTTACCCATCTTATTGACGTCGCTGCCGGGCGGGCTCCGGCCGATCTGCTCTTCAAGAACGCCGCCATCGTTAACGTGATTTCACACGAAATCGAGCGCGGGTCGCTGGCCATTTCGGGCGACCGGATCGTCGGAATCGGTGACTACGACGCGAAAAAAGTCGTCGATTTGCATGGCCAATTCGTCTGTCCGGGGCTCATCGACGCCCATGTACACATCGAGTCTTCGCTGCTCTTCGTTCCCCAGTTTGCCGGCGTCGTATCGGCGCACGGCACGACGGCGGTCGTGGCCGATCCGCACGAGTTCGCCAATGTGATGGGCATCAAGGGCATTGAAACGGTGCTCGCGTGGGCGGGCCGCGTTCCGATCGAGGTGTTCGTGACGCTGAGCTCGTGTGTCCCGGCGAGCCCGCTGGAGACGGCGGGCGCGAGTCTGTCGGCCGACGATCTTCGTCCATTGGTGAATCATCCTCGCGTGCTTGGACTCGCCGAGATGATGAATTACCCCGGCGTCATCGCTGGGCAGGCGGACGTCCTGCGCAAGATTTCCATGATTGAGACGGGAATCATCGACGGTCATGCGCCGTCGGTGAAGGGCCGCGAACTGACGGCTTACGCGGCGTCGGGCATCATGAGCGACCACGAGTGCATCACGGCCGAAGAGGCGCGGGCCAAGCTCCGCAGCGGATTGCACGTCATGATTCGCGAAGGCTCGCAGACGCGGAATCTCGAAGCGCTTCTTCCCGCAGTGACGCCCCAGACCGCGGATCGCTTCATGTTCTGCACGGACGACAAGGATGTCCGTCACCTGCTCGAGGAAGGGCAGATCGACCACATGATCCGTAAGGCGATTGGGCTGGGGCTCGATCCGATCTCGGCGGTTCGCCTCGGGACGTACAACGCGGCGCGGTACTTCAACCTGCGACAGATGGGGGCGGTGCTGCCCGGTTACTACGCCGACCTGGCGATCGTCGATGATTTGAAATCGTTTCGTGTGTCGCAGACGTATCATCGCGGCCGACTGGTCGCGGAGGATGGACGGAGCATTGTCGACGAGGCGGAGCCGCACGCGGAGAAGGTGGGCAGAGATACGATACGCATCCACGCGATGGCATCTCAAGATTACTCAATTCCCTGTTCGAAGGGCGCGAGTGAGGCAAATCCGCCGCAGATACATGTCATCCAGGTTCTGGAGAACCGGATCGACACGGAGCGGACCATCGAGGCGGGCAAGGTCGAGAAGGGCCAAATCGTCGCAGACGCCTCGCGCGACCTCGCGAAAATGGTGGTGATCGAGCGGCATCGGGCCAGCGGGGAAATCGGGCGTGCATTTGTCAAAGGATTCGGCCTGCGGGCAGGTGCGATCGCTTCCTCCGTGGCTCACGATGCACACAACATTATCGTGGTCGGCATGTCGGATGCGGACATGTTCCTCGCGGTGACGCGGCTGGTTGAATTGGGGGGAGGGCTGGTGGCAACGAACGACGGGGGGGTTCTTGCCGAGGTGCCGCTTCCGATCGCGGGACTGGTCAGCGACGAGCCCGCCGAAGTGGTGTCGGGCAAGCTGCACCGGATCGGCGAGGCTGTGCGCGAACTGGGCTGCCGGCTGGAGCAGCCGTTCATGGCCCTGTCGTTTCTGAGTTTGTCGGTGATTGGCAAACTGAAACTGACGAATCAGGGATTGATCGACGTCGAGCAGTTCAAGGTGATTCCACTCATCGCCGTTGGCTAGCCCAGCCTCACCGGCGAATCCACCGGGCGATCTCCGTCAGCACATTTTCATCGACATGACCGGGCTCGCCATATTCCTGCGGCGTTGATTTGCCTTGGCCGGGGAAGAAGAGGTGGTTCAACTCCGGATACCACTTGAACGAGGCGTTTGGATTGTCTTTGAGCGCGTCCTTGTAAAGGTCGAAGTCTCTGGCGGTAACCTGGTAATCGCGGCCGCCGTTCATGAAGAGCATGCGGCACTTGAGTCGTTTGGCGTGCTTGAAAGCCTCCTGAACGGCGGCGGACAGCTCCTTCCAGTAGCTGATCGGCACGTTGAGCACCATCGTGCCCTCGTCGAGCTTTCTGGCTCGAACGTCTTCGAGCGTCTTGCGAGTTTCCTCGTAGTTGCGGCGATTCTGCTCCTGCCTCGGCGACGGAATTTCGGCGATGTACTTGAGTTGATCGAGCAGGACGTCGGTGAGATCGCGCGGCGTCGCGGCGAGAAGGATGATTCCCGCCAGCGTGCCCGATTCGGCGGCGATCTGCGGGGCAAGTGCGGCGCCGAGGCTATGGCCGAGCAGATAGATACGCTGGGGATCGATCTCCTTTCGCGTATGGAGGTACTGGATGGCCTCCAAGGCGTCGTCGATCACTTCCTCGCGCACGCTGATGATTCCCTCTGAGGCGAGGCGGAGACGGTAGGTGTAGGTGCGCTTGGGATAGCGAAGCACCGCGATCCCCTGCGATGAGAGGCCGGCGGCAATGTCGCGCAGCGGCTTGTTGGGTCCGAGGGTCATGTCCTCATCATGGGGGCCTGAGCCGTGGACGAGGATGACGGCGGGGACACGGCCTTCGACGCGCGGGAGGGTCAGGATGCCGCGGACCAGCCACATCTCGTCTCCGAACTCAACCGACGCGACTTCGTACTTGTCGGGATGATCATAATCCGGTGGTCCGTATGCACCGTCGTTTGGAGCGGCTGGCTCGATCTTGAAGCCGGCGATGGTTCGATCGGCATTCAAGGTCAGGGTGAGGTTCATCATGCGCTTCGCGAACTTCGACGGAATGACGACGACGTCGTACCCGGCCTGTTTGGAATATCGGGAGGTGCCGAAGGCATCAAACCCGCCAGATTGGATGACCACATCGCCCCAGGCCGCGCGGAGCTTGTCCGGGGGCAGTGAAGCGGCGAGATTCTTATCGAGAAGTTTGAACGCGCTATCCGCGTCGCCACTTGAGAGCCGGGCGGCGAATGTCTCCGCGACTTCGATCGGCGTTAGTTGTGGTTTGTCCTGCCCGGCCCGCGAGCATGCCACGAGACCAAACAGGGTCACAATCGGAATGACGGCGATCTTCCATGGGGGCGTAGCCTGAATCATCATGGGGCTCCCGTTGCGCAGCGAAACAGCCCAAGGACCGTTTGAACTTTGCGAGGTGATACCTTATCTCAATCGGCGGATCGCTGCCAAGCGAGCTTGTCCGGGAGCCGCCGAGCAGCCCGACGCCGATGATGCCGGCCGCGCAAGACGGTCCTTTGGCGGCGGCTCGATATTCTGCAAGTCAGACACGTTTGCTTTAGGCACCATATACGCCGGATCGGACTCTGATAGACTTCCGCCTTGATGAAACCGAAGCCTGCAACGAATGCATCGTCTGCAACACCGCAGTCGCGCGAGAAGGCGTCCCGGCGCTCTGAATCGTCACCGTCGCCCGTGAAGATTGCTTCAGGTGAGCGATTCCGCGCCCCGGCGCGTCTTGTCGGCGCACAGGCGAAGATCGGGAACGTCAAAGCGGTCTTTATTCTGACCGGGATGAGCCTGGGCGCGACCTGGCTGATTTTTCCTGATGTCGGGTGGTGGTGGCTGGCCTACGCATGTCTGGTTCCGTGGCTGGTGTGCGTGTGCACGGCGAGAAGGTCGGCGCTGGTTTACTTCACGAGCTGGCTGTTCGGCCTCGGCTACTTCGCCATGAACATCCACTGGATGATTCCGGTCACGCTGCCGGGGTATCTGGCGCTATGTGGGTATTACTCGCTCTTCTTCCCGCTGGCGGCGTGGCCGATTCGTCATATGTATCAGCGGCACGGCGTCTCTGTTGCTTTGACAGCGCCCCTGGTATGGGTCGCCGTGGAGTACCTTCGAACGATTCCGCCGCTTTCGTTTCCGTGGCTGCTGTTGGCGCATAGTCAATATGAGCAGATCACGCTCATTCAGATCAGCGATCTGGTCGGCGCCCTTGGCGTGACATTCATCATCGTGATGGTCAATGGTTGGCTCACCGATCTGTTGATTCAGCCGATCTTGATCTGGCGATCCGACCAGGCCACACGTCTGCCGATCGGCAGCCTGGCGACGCTGGCGGTTGTCCTGGGAGCGCTCATTTACGGCGCGGCGCAATCTTCCCGAAAGTACTTCGAGCCCGGTCCGCGGGTCGCCGTGGTGCAGCACGACTTTCCGATGTATGTCGACGCCGATCACTCCGATCGCACGCCGATCAGGTCGATCATGAACGGATACCTCGATCTGGCACGGCAGGCCGCGGCCAAGAAGCCGGACCTGATCGTTCTGCCTGAGACGGCGATGCAGGGTTTCGTAAACAAGGAATTCCTGGAAGCGCCGGCGGCGGAACTGGACGAGATGCAAAGGCGGCGTTATCCGCCGATGTTCCCGAAGGGATATCTGCTTTCGATGCAGGGCTGGAGCAGGAGCGTGCGGGACTCATTTCAGGGGCTTTGCGACGAGTCGCGTATCCCGCTCATTCTGGGATCGTCGTCGATGGAATGGAAGCCGTCGGCCGTGCCGCCGCGGGTGGACGCATATAACTCGGCATTTCTGCTGATGCCGGATGCGAAGGCGCCGGCCGCGCGCTACGACAAGATTCATCTCGTTCTGTTCGGCGAGTATGTTCCCTTTCGCTTCACCTACCGCTGGGCCTACGACTGGCTCAACGGCATCACGCCGTGGGGCAGGCTTGGCATCGAGTATTCGCTGACGCCCGGTGAGAGCTACCATGCGTTTGAATTCCCCGCGGCGTCCAGCGGCCAGAGGGCATTTCGCGCCGGCGTGCCGATCTGTTATGAGGAGATCATTCCGTACATCGCGCGGAATTTTGCAATCGTGCCGGGCGAGCCGGACCGCAAGAACATCGACATGCTTGTGACCATCAGTAACGACGGCTGGTTTCTGCACACCTCCGAGTTGGAGCAGCACCTTGCCGGGGCGGTCTTTCGGGCGGTTGAGAATCGTATTGCCATTGCTCGAAGTGTGAACACCGGGGCCAGCGCCATTATTCACCCCAACGGCAAGGTCCATTCCCGGGCGACTATTTCCGACGAAAAGCGGGAATTGCTCGCGAAGGTCGAAGATGTGCTGCGAAAGCTGGACGAACTGGCGACGTCGCTTTCGGACAAGGCGGAGAATCAGGATGACTACCTCTTGGCGCGGGAGGCATTCGGTCGCACGATAGGAACCGATCTTCGACCGGCGATCGGGCGAGTCGGCAGCGAATACTCGTTCCTCGTCGAGCGCCTGGAATACCTGTCACAGGCATTGGCGGCGGCATCCGCGTCGAGTCGAAGGGCCGCGGTCGGCGAGCTGAAGGATCAGATCTCCGAGGATTTGGAGACGGTTCAGCGCTGGCGCAACAAACCGTGGACGGCGCCGGGCTTCGCCGTGTCGGACCTTAAGTGCGACGGACGCGTGACGCTGTACACGCGATGGGGCGATTGGTTTTCGCAGGCGGCGCTCGTCCTTGCCGGTATGATGATCCTGGATTGGATGCTGCGTCGGATGTGGAGAGCAGGGAGGCGACCCGGAAGCAGGGAGGCAAAAGCTCGTGTTGTGTAGCCCTATTGACCGAAAGCGTTGTCCGCATATCCGCTGGCTCTTCGTATTCCCGGTCGCGCTGGCCGGCGCGGGATGCGCCAAGCCGCTCAGATCGAATCTGCCCGTCAGCGAGTATCCCGCACTCAGGCAAAACGCCATCCGTTTTCTGGTGGACGCCGCTGAATCGGACGATCCCGTACTTCGCATGCAGGCCATCGAGGCCTTTCAGGAGGTCGCGCCGGCCGAGGGCGAAGCGGTACTCATTAAGAGCGCTGACAATGCCTATGCCGGGGTCAGCTTTGCCGCGCTGATGGCGCTGGGCACGATTCGCGATGCCCGGGCGATGGAGATCATTCGCACCCGGGCCGAGGACCACGATGTCAGTGTTCGGATCGCGGCGATCTTTGCCATGCATCGGCTTGGCGATAAGCGCCGGACGGGTGAGTTGTCGGATTTTCTGCTGAATCATCCCGATGCGCGGGTTCGAGCCAATGCGGCGCTGGCCATCGGTCGCCTGGCTGAGCCGCAGTCGACGAGGCTGCTTCGCACGGCCCTGCGCCGCGAGCGCAAGGACGCGGTGAAGATGCAGATCCTCGAGGCCCTTGCAATGCTTGGAGACACGCACGGCATCGAGCGGCTGCGATTCTTCGGGCATAGCGCGGTGCCGGATCAGTCGGCGCTGGCGCTGATGCTCCTGGCAAACGCCCAAACGCATGAGGCGGAGGAACTCTTTCGCTATCGCCTCGATGTCGCGGATCATCCGGAGATCAAACTTCAGGCGGCACGCGGGCTGGGCCGACTCGGCTACGATGACGGACTGGACCTTGCGCTGGCTTATCTTTCGTTTAACTCGCCGGACACCGGACGCCGCAACGATCCGCCTGAGCAGCAGATCACCCGGGTGCGCGCGCTGGCGGCCCTGGCGCTGGAGGCGATTGGAAGTCCAGAGTCGATGGGCGCGCTAAAGGCTGCGTTTGAACTTCCGGGGCAACCGGCTCGGGCTAACGTCGCGGTCGCCCGCGCGCTGATACGAATCATCGATCGGCGAGGTTCCCGGGACAACGCCGGCGCATCGCCCACGCTCCGGGCAGCGACAGAGCCGGGCGAACTGACGCCTTAATTGCACGAGACGCGCTGCCCCATCCTAGCTGAGGCCGACATTCGACATGCGGTGGATCGCCTTCGCCATCATTCTCTACCTCGTCGCCGCCCTGCAAAGCTCGGTCGCGCCGCTCTTGGCCCTGCACGGGGTGTGGCCCGACTTCATTCTCATCACCGGCGTCTATTTCGCCCTGGTGGCAAAGCCGTCCGACGCCCGACTGGCCTGCTGGGTCACGGGGCTGACGGCGGATCTGCTGACGCTGAGTTATGACGGCTATGCGAATGTCGGCATTCGCGCCATCACGATGGGGCTTCTCGCCGTGCTCATTGTCAAGATGCGCGAGTTCGTCTTTCGCGAGAGCGTCTGGAGCCAGTTGTTCTTCACGTTCGTCGCCAAGTTCGTCATTGAGGCGGCGGCCGGGCTGCACATGCTTTACCTCGTCGGCCGGATGGATCAGTTCGGGGAGCTGCTGGTCCTGGCGTCGTGTGAGGCGGCCTATACCGCGGCCCTTGCGCCGTACGGCCACTGGTTGCTTCGTCAGCTTCGCGGGCCGTTGGGCGTTGGAGCCGTTCCTCGTTGGGCGTAAGATGCGCGGCGGAGCCGAAGCGGCCTTCGGCGATTTCGACGGGAATCTGCGCACCGGCAAACCCGTTCGATCGTAGTGACAGTAAAGGTACCTCTTCGCCGTGTTTGAACGCCGACTCAAGATTGTGCTCGCCCTGCCGGTCATCTGCTGCCTGATCATCGTCTGGCGGCTCTATCACATTCAGATCGTGGACGGGGCCAAGTACGTCGAGAAGGAGCGCGACTCGCTCCTGGCTCCCAAGCAGTTTCTTCCGCCCCTGCGCGGCAACATCCGCGATCGGTTCGGACAGGTTCTCGTGTCTGATGAACCCGCGCACGACGTGACCGTCCACTATGGGGCCCTCAGCCTCAGCGAGCCATTTCTTCTGAAGGTCGCGGCCATTCTCAAACAACAGGATCCCACATTGGCGGGACTTCACGCCCGGGAACTGGAGCGGGAGGTTCGCGGCAGAATCGCGGCGATGTGGCTGACGCTGGAAAAGGTGAGCGGCATCCCCATGGCGGAGCTTCGTTCGCGGCGCGACGCCATCTGCCGATCGGTCGAAGACCTTCGGATGCACATCTGGCGTCGGCGGAAGGACATGGGCTTCGACGAGCCGCTTGAGAAGCTGCGCTTGCGGGAGGAGGATCAGTCGCACCCCATCATTCGCGATGTCTCACCGCAGGTGCGCACGCGCATCGAATTGGAGATTTCGCATTTGCCGCTGGTTCGGATCGAGCCGTCGGTGCGACGGGTGTGGCGGCCCGAGGCCCGGTCGCTCTGTCATGTCCTGGGTCGTCTGGGGCAGGTTTCGAGCGAGTTGATTAAGAGCGATCCACAAGGTGACGACTGGCTGGCATGTTATCGCCCGGGTGATCTCGTGGGGACCGCGGGCGTGGAGCGGCTCGGCGAGGCGATGCTGCGCGGCAAACGCGGTTTTGAGGAGCGGTTCCTCGACGAAAGTATTCACGAGACCTCACCTCCCATTGACGGGCTCGACGTGCAACTCAGCGTCGATCTCCAGCTTCAGCAGCGCGTCTCCGAGATTCTGGTCGACACGGTCGCTGCCCAAACGCCTGCAACCGGGGCCAGTTGTGTCATCCTCGATGTCGCGTCGCGCGAGATACTGGCGCTGGTGAGCGTGCCGGGATTCGACCCTGAGGAACTGGCCACGAATTATGCAAAGTTGCGCGATGACAGCCGTCATGTCCCGCTTCGGTTTCGGGCCGTGGGCGAGGAGTACCAGCCCGGCTCGATCATCAAGCCCGTGTCACTGCTCGCGGCGTTTTCGTGGGACATCTTGAATCCGCAGAGTCGCGTCTTCTGCGACGGGGCATTCATTCCCGGGTCGTCCAAGTGGCACTGCTGGACGCACTGGCGCGGAATGGCCGGGCACGGCGATATGACCGCCGAGACAGCCATTCAGCATAGCTGCAATGTTTACTTTTACAATCTTGGACAAAAGCTTCAGGCCGCGAGGTTGACCGACTTCTATCGACAGTTCGTCCGCGGCGAGATCGGCGACGCGACATCTGATCACGGCACCGGGCTCATCGAAGAGCGCGACGGAAATATCCCGACGGCAGACTGGATTCGACGGCATCGAAAGGGCGGATCCTTCAGCATCGCGGACGGTCGCAACTACGCCATTGGTCAGGGTGAGATCATGGTGACACCATTGCAGGCGGCGAACATCTTCGCCACGCTCGCCGCCGGCGCTTACCGCGACCCGACCCTGATCGCCAACGACGGCCGGGAGCGACCGGAGCTGCCCATCCCCCGGATCAATCGCGAGGACTGGGAAGTCGTTCGCCGCGGGCTCTATCGCTGCGTCAACGAGGACGGCGGCACCGCTTACAAGCACGTTCACATGAGCCAGCTTGCCATCTGCGGCAAGACGGGCAGCGCCCAGTGCGTACCGCGCGTCAGCAAGCGACGCTACACCTTCGAGCTTCCCGGCGGCGAGGATGTGGTGGTCGTCGCACCGACCGTCGAGGCGGCTCGCGAGGCTCTGAACATCGATCCCGGCATCAAGCCCAAGCGGCGCGAGATCGCCGAGACCTGGCCGCCGAAGGA
>CAZCGF010000091.1:0-16001 GCA_964498115.1 uncultured Planctomycetaceae bacterium
ACCACCGCCGACATCGACTACATCTCCGCCCATGGGACCGGCACGGAAGAGAATGACAAGATCGAGTCCAAGGCCATTCGCGGCGTCTTCGGCGATCTGTCCAAGAAAGTCCCGGTCAGCAGCGTTAAGAGCATGTTGGGCCACCTCATTGCCGCGGCAGGCGCCTGCGAACTCATTACGTGCCTGCTTGCACTTCGCGATCAGGTCCTCCCTCCCACGATCAACTACTCGACGCCCGATCCGAACTGCGACCTCGACTACGTCCCCAACGAGGCTCGCAAGACGAAGGTGCGAAACTGCCTTTCAAACTCCTTCGGCTTCGGCGGGCAGAACGACACCCTGGTCGTCGCGGCATTCACCGAATAGTGCGGATCGCGCTCCGTTTCTTAGGGATTCCGTGCTCCGCTATTCCATTTCTGCGATCAAGATCGTAGACTGACATATTGAGACGTCTCGCCCGGGCCTTGTATCACCTCACTTCGGAGGAACCGGCGATGATTCAATCCCTCAATTCTGCAGGGCTGCCTTCAAAGCTCGCGGCGGTTGCGTCACTGAGCGCACTCGTTTCATCGGCGCACGCGGGATCATTCACCCCGCTCGGATCGCTGGACCAGACGAATGTTTTCAGCAACGTCATCGCGATATCGCGCGACGGATCAGCCGTCGTTGGAAACACCGTTGAGAATGGCCATTTAACCGCCTATCGCTGGCAGGCCGGTACGATGATCTCTCTCGGCAATCTCAAGAACAAGTTCACCGAGTACAGTGAAGCGGGCGGCGTTTCCAGAGATGGGTCGGTCGTTTCCGGAATGAGTCTCTCCCCGAACGGCACCGAGGCATTCCGATGGGAGGCAGGCGTCATGACCGGCCTCGGCGATCTTCCCGGCGACATCTTTTACAGCCACGGATTTGAAGTATCGGGCGACGGCAGCACGGTGATCGGCATCAGCCGAACCGGAGATGTCGGCGATCATCCGTTCCGCTGGGTCGGCGGGGTTATGCACGATCTCTTTGATGATTTCCCCAAGGGGGCCTTTCCGCCGTTTGCCAATTGCATCTCGGATGACGGTTCAACCATTGTCGGCTTTGAGTTTCGCTGGCGGCTCGGCGTTGTCGAGTTCATCGATCCGCCGACTGGCGCGCAATTCGCCATGCCGCTCCAAATCTCCGACGACGGATCGGTCATCGTCGGGCACGCCAGGTTCGATGCGGCTCGAACCGAAGCATTCAGATGGGAAGACGGGGCGTACCTACTGCTAGGCGACCTTCCTGGCGGCGCGATCGACAGCCGGGCCATGGGTGTGTCAGGCGACGGCTCGATCGTTGTCGGCGCAGCGAGCACGGCGTCAGGTATGCGGCCGTTCATCTGGGATGCCGAGCACGGAATGCAATACCTCGTCGGCGTCCTTACGGGGGATTTTGCACTGAATCTTGGTGGCATGACGCTGACAGAGGCCGTCGGCGTCTCGGGCGACGGGTTGAGAATCGCGGGCAACGGTATCAACTCAAACGGACGTCCCGAAGCCTGGCTTGCGGATTTAACTTGCGCCGACGGCGACTTGAATCACGACGGATCCTGCTCGACATTGGATATCGAGCCGCTTCTTGATTGTCTTTTGTTGGGGGTTTCCTGCGGTTGTGCCGACCTGAATCTTGACGATCATCGCGACGGGCAGGACATCCGCGCGCTGGTCGATTGCATCGTCACGCCCTGACTCAGGCTGGATTTGCCGCGCCCACGACTTTCAGCCCCTGACTATTTCCTCTCACGCCGCCCTGCCGTGAGGACGCGTTCGATTTCGTCGACTGCCAGTCCGCGCTCGACCAGGGAGCGCTTCAGCGCGTTGTCGGACTTCGTCTTTTCAATACCGCGCCATGCCGCTGCGACGCTGGCTACGATGGGAATCATGCAGCCCATGAAGATGGCAATGTTCGGCATCTTGAAAAGCTCGGCCCAGGCAGAATCTGCAATCAACATGGATCAACCTCCACCAATCGCGATGACCGAGTGACATCCTCGACGCATCGCCAATCAATTACCAGTCCCACCCATGTATTATGCGGAAATCGGTGAATATTTACCGCAAAAAAACGGGCCCTGTCCGCTAAGCCTCGCCGATCCGGGCCGCCAGCTGGTCATCGGTCTTGGCCCCGCGCACGTTGAAATACCGTGCCTCGGGGTGATGGGCGATGATCGCGCTGGTCGATTGCTCCGGCTCAAGCTGAAACTCTTCGCTCAGCGAAATGTCGATTCGGCCGGGGTCCATGAGCGGCCAGAGCTTGGCCTGGTCCTCCAGGTTCGGGCAAGCCGGATAGCCGAAGCTGTAGCGGCTGCCCTGATAGCCCTGCTGAAAGAGCCGTCTCACCTCGCGGGCGTCCTTCTCCGCGATGCCGAGCTCCATCCGGATCTGCTTGTGCATGTACTCGGCCAGGGCCTCGGTCGCCTCCACGCTAAAGCCATGCAGGTGCAGGTAGTCCCGGAAGAGATTCTGCTCGAACCACTGCCGCGCGACGTCGCTGGCCTTGCGGCCGACCGTGACAATGTGAAACGCCGCCACGTCATACTCGCCGCTGCTGATCGGCCGGTAGAAGTCCGAAAGGCACCAGTACGGCGGCTCGGTCTGCCGGGGGAATGTGAATCGCGCGATCTCCTTCAGCGCCGGTCGCTTGCCCGGTGCGATCGCATCGGCACTCTGCGGCGGCTCGTAGATGACAAGGTCTTGCCCCTCACTGTTGGCCGGCCAATAGCCGTAGATCGCCTGCGGCACGACGATGTCTTCCTGTGCGCACCGTTTGGCGAGCTCGTGAAGAATGGGCCGCACCTCGCCGCGAATGTACGCGTCGTACTCGTCCTTCTTCCGGCCGGCGGGGGTGTACTGCCACTGCACCCCGAAGAGCATCTTTTCGTTGATATACGGCATCACTGTCTGGAGGTTGATCCGCTCGATCACGCGAGAACCCCAGAAGGGCGGCGTGGGGATCGGATTGTCGATCGCGACGCTGCTTCGCGCCGGCACGGGGCCCGCGGGCGCGTTGGACGCGGTCGCCTTGGAGCGCTTGGGGCCCACCTGCGGCCCGCCCGGTTCGAACAGCGGCTGACCATCGGCCAGTCTCCGCATCAAGGCCAATCCCTCAAATGCGTCCTTTGCATAGGTGACGGGGCCCTTGTAGATCGCGCGCAGGTCATTCTCAACATAGCCGCGCGTCAGGGCCGCGCCGCCGAGGATGACCGGCATGGTCAGGCTTCGCTCGTTGAGCACCTCGAGATCGTCTCGCATGACCAGCGTGGATTTCACCAGCAGCCCGGAGAGGCCGATCGCGTCGGCCTTGTGCTGATTAAATGCCTCAATCACGTTGGTAATCGGCTGCTTGATGCCGAGATTGTGCACGGTAAAGCCGTTGTTGCTGAGAATGATGTCCACGAGATTCTTGCCGATGTCGTGAACGTCGCCCCTCACCGTGGCGAGGATGATCGTGCCCTTGCTCTGGCCGGAGACCTTCTCCATGTGCGGCTCGAGATGGGCGACCGCCGCCTTCATCGTCTCGGCGGAGGAAAGCACGAAGGGCAATTGCATCTTGCCCGCCCCAAATAGCTCGCCGACGACCTTCATGCCGTCGAGCAGAAAGGTGTTGATGATCTCCAGCGGCTTGTATCGCGTCATCGCCTCATTGAGATCGGCCTCAAGACCGATCCGCTCGCCGTCGATGATCCGCTGCTTGAGCCGCTCTTCGATGGGCAGATCCGCCAGCGACTTTCGCTTCTCGCCGACTTTCTCGCCCTTGTCGAACATCTTGAGATAGACCTGAAGCGGGTCAAACCCCTCCCGCCGTCGGTCGTAGATCAGGTCCAGCGCCGCGTTCCATCGCTCGTCGCTGATCTTGTTGCGCGGAAGAATCTTGCTGGCATGGACGATCGCCGCAGTCAGGCCGCGCTGCATCGCTTCGTGCAGGAAGACGGAATTGAGCACCGCTCGCGCCGCCGGCACAAGGCCGAAGCTCACGTTGGACAATCCCAGAATGGTCCCGCACCGAGGGAACGCCTTCATGATCCGCTCGATCCCGTCGAGCGTCTCAAGACCTAGGCGTCGATCGGCCTCGGTTCCCGTCGTAATCGGAAAGGTGAGACAATCAAAAAGGATGTCTTCCTCGGCGATGCCGTACTTTTTCGTCAGCAGTTCATGCAGCCGCTGGGCGATCGCGATCTTTCGGTCGGCGACCTTGGCCATCGCCTCGGTGGGGTCTTCGTCGATCGTCAGTGCCACGACGGCCGCGCCGTACTTCCGCAGCAGCGGACAGACCCGCTCCAGCTTTTCCTCGCCGTCCTCGAGATTCACCGAATTGACAATGCACTTGCCGCCCGCGCGCTTCAGCCCCGCCTCCAGCACCTGCCACTCGGTGGAGTCCAGCATGAGGGGAACGGTGACGTCCTGCGCATAGCGCGAGACGATCTTGTCCATATCGGGCACGCCGTCCCGGCCGACGTAATCGACGCAGACGTCCAGGATGTGCGCCCCTTCGCGGACCTGCTCCCGCCCCATGTCGACGAGGCCGTCGATATCGCCCGCCACGAGCAACTCTCGAAACTTCTTGCTGCCGTTGGTATTGCTGCGCTCCCCGACGATCAGAAAGCTGTTGTCCTGTCGCAGCGTGGCCGCCTGATAAATGCTGGAGCAGCTCGGCTGCCGCTGAGGCTGCCGCTTGGCAGGGACCAGTCCGCGCACCGCTTCGACGACCGCCTCCAGGTGCGCAGGGGTCGTGCCGCAGCAACCGCCGACGAAATTAACCCCGTCGGCGACGACGAACTCCTTAAGCCACTTCGCCAGTTCCGCGGGCGTCAGGGCGTAGTGTGTCTTGCCGTCCACCAACTGGGGAAGGCCCGCATTCGGCACGACGCTGATGAGCCGCGAGCTGTGCCGACCCAGGTGGCGCACGTGCTCCGACATCTCCTGCGGACCGGTGGCACAATTGATGCCGATGACCTGCACCTGCGGATACGACTCCAGTGTTGTCAAAGCCGCCGCGATCTCAGTGCCGACGAGCATCGTCCCGGTGACTTCGATCGTGACCTGCACGAAGATCGGCACCTGCCGCGACTTCTCGTGCATGGCGATCGTCGCGGCGCAGACGGCCGCCTTGGCCTGAAGGATGTCCTGACAGGTCTCGATGATCAGCGCGTCCACGCCGCCGTCGAGCAGGCCGCGCGCCTGTTCTGCGTAGCTGTCCTCGAGAAGATCGAACGTCGTATGCCCCAGCGTCGGCAGTTTGGTGCCCGGCCCCATGGAGCCGAGAACGAATCGCGGCTTGTCCGGTGTGGCGAATTTGTCCGCCGCCCGCCGCGCCACCTGTGCCGACTGCTTATTGAGGGCGTACGTCAGTTCGGCCAGGTCGAATTCGCCGAGGACGATCTTGTTGGCCCCGAAGGTATTCGTCTCGACGCAGTCGCACCCGATGCGCAGGAATTCAGAGTGAATCTCCTCAATGACCTCGGGCCGCGTGTCGGTGACGATGTCGGTGCAGTTCTCGCAGCCGCGATAGTCCTTGTCGATGGACAGATCGTGCGAATAAATGCTCGTGCCCATCGCCCCGTCGATGACAATGACGCGCTGCCGAGCCAGATTGAGTAATGGATGATCCAAGATTGCATCCTTCCAGAAGCTAAAGCGTTCAATACATATTGTAATTCTATCGATCGGTCGCGGTCACGAAGATAATCGCATGTTCCGCTCATGCGCATATCCGCGCAGGCGGATATGGCAGCGTCATCCGAGGCAGGCTCGAACGGCCGCGACCGCCTTATCGACCCCGTCCGACGGGATATCCAGATGGGTCACGCCGCGAAGCTGCGTCGGCTTCATCAATCCGCTGAATCGAACGCCGTGTAGCGTCAGCTTACTCAGGAATTCCGTACGCGGCATTTTCGTCCCGGCGATGTCGAACACCACGATGTTCGTCTCCACCGCCTCGACATCGACCGATATTCCCTTGATGCCGGCCAGCCCCTGTGCCAGCGCCTTGGCCTTCGCATGATCCTCGGCGAGGCGCTGGACGTTGTGCTCCAGCGCATAAACGCCCGCCGCCGCGACGATCCCTGCCTGACGCATCGCGCCGCCGAACAGGTGCTTGTACCGCCACGCCTGGGCGATGAATTCCTTGCTGCCCGCCACCACGCCGCCCACCGGGCAGCCAAGTCCCTTCGACAGATCGATCCAGCAAGAGTCAAACGGCTCGCAATAGTCCTTCGCCGAAACGCCCGACGCCACGACGGCATTCATCAGCCGGGCACCGTCGAGATGCAGGAGAAGACCGTGCTTGCGTGCGCAGGCCGCGACCGCGCGAACTGCCTCCAGCGGCCACACCCGACCGCCTTTGAGATTGTGCGTGTTCTCAACGCACACCAGGCGCGTTCGCGGGAAGTGCGGATCGTCGGGACGAATGGCTGCCTCAACCTGCTCGGCCGTGAATATGCCGGACTCCGTATCGAGTAGCCGCAGCGATGCCCGACTGTGTACCGCCGGACCGCCGCCCTCAAAATGCACCGGGTGCGTACTTGCTTCGAGAATGATTTCATCGCCCGGTCGACAATGAATGGCGTGGGCGATGAGGTTGCACATCGTGCCGCTGGGCAGAAAAAGGGCCGCCTCCTTACCGGTCAACTCGGCCGTCATTTCCTGCAACCGGTTGACTGTGGGGTCTTCGCGCTTCTGCTCGTCGCCGACCTCGGCATTGGCCATGGCGGCCCGCATGGGGGCCGAAGGTCGTGTCTGCGTGTCGCTGGAGAAATCGTAGGGAAAGCTCATCCTGGGAAACCCTTTCTTCAGGCGTCAAACCCATCCAATATACAACCGATGGCTCGGCCGAACCAAGCCGCCCCCCAGCACCGTTTCATGCTTGGCCCAGCCCCGGACCGATGATATAAAGAAGGCGGCGGGACGGCCGCCCGATGATTTGCCTCAGAGGATCGGCAAGAGGATACATGCACCGCTTCAATCGAGCCTATCGACGCCGCTGGATCATGCTGGCCGCCATCTGCCTGGGGACGACAGCTCAGCTTTCCACATGCCGCGAGGATGCCGCCCTCTTCGGCGTGCGAACCGCCTTCAGCTCCGTCACTTTGCCGATCAACACGGCCATTCGGCAATTCTTCTTCGGCGGATTCTAGTCAGCGAGCTTCTTTGCCCGATTCCATCCCGGCCTGGCGATTCTCCCATACTTCTTCCGCCTCCGGTCGACGAATGTAGAGCGGGATCAACTCGCGCGCCGGCGTGAACGCGCCCTGCTCGGCAAGGCGCCCACCCAGTCGGCATACGCTCGCCGCGCGAGGCATCCAAAAGGCAGGATCGACGACTGATGCCCCGGATTTGGTGATGGCTTCCCTGTGGTAGTCGATCCCCTCGCCGGTCACGCTGATCTTCCCGTCGTACCGCGCGATCAATTCCAGCGGGCTCGCCAAATGTGGAGCTTCAACAGTGTGGTACGCGCCGGCCCGCCATTCGAATACGGCGGCGAAGACCTGTCCGCGCTTCGCATCCAGCACAACCGCCAGCGGAGAAGGTGGTGACCCCATGGCGGCACAATTCTCCGCCACGACTGCAAGAGTCGGCACCGCCACGATCTGAGTCGCGCCCGCCAGTGCCATGTGTCGGGCAAAGGCAACCGCAACCCGCAAGCCGGTGAAACTGCCGGGCCCGATCGAGACATAGCACTGATCCGCCTTGCCCCTGGGCCAGCCGACTTGGCCGTAGAGTTCCTCAAGCGAGGGCAGGAGTTCGCGTGCGTGTTGGGTCTGCGTTGAGAATTCCGCCTCCGCGACCACGTTCGGGCCTTCGGCCAGGGCCACGGACCCGCGGCGGCTTGACGTTTCGATGCCAATAATGCGGATCGTCTGCATGAAAACCCCGACTCGCCTGTGCCTTTGCTCCGGCGTAAGATAGTGGCATGCCGGAGCGACGTATAGAGGTTCGGGCTGTTCGCTGAAACGGGAGTATTCGACTGTGGCTGCTTCAAATCTGCGCGTGGAAGACTACGCGGGCGTTACGCTGGTGACATTTACCGATCCGTCGATTCTAGACGCCGCCACGATCGAGCAGATCGGCCGCGATCTCTACAAATTGACCGATGTCCAGAAAAAGCAGAAGCTGGTCCTGGACTTCGCCAACGTCAAGTTCCTCTCTTCGCATGCCCTCGGCGTTTTCATCACGCTTCAGAAGAAGGTCGCGGATATCAAGGGCACCATGGTCTTCGCCGGACTGCGCAAGGAGCTGATGAAGGTCTTCTCCCTCACCGGTTTGGACAAGATGTTCAAGTTCTTCCCGACCGATGCCGACGCTTTGGGGTCCTTCGGCGTTCGCCTGAGTTGATTCGGTTATCACCGACTGATGACTATTGATTAAGCCTCGGCAGGCTCGCAGTCCCACGTTGCCCCGGCAGCGATGAGCGCTTCGGGACGCAGACGGCGCGTCACTGGCGGGTACCGGGTTTCATCGCCGTACCATTCATCGAGCATGGCATGCCAGTCGTCCGCAGACTTCACCGCGAGGAAGGCGCGCTTCACGTCAACGCTGAGCGGGTGAAGTTCGCTGTAGCGAACGCCGAATTTCCGCAGCAGCGGACCGGCCAGCGCCTCGCCGTGCAGCGCGGCGACAAGATCGTAATGGCGGGCCAAAGCGCGGCGCTGCTCGCTAATGGAAGGCGGAGCAATTCCCGAAAATGTCATCGGTCCAACTGGGGCGGCCTGATCGAGCAGGGCGCGAAGCTCGCGGAATATAAACGGGTTGCCAATGGCCCCACGTGCAATCGAGCAGCCGTCGACGCCCGTCTCGGTGAGCATTCGTACACAATCCTCCGCCGAAAAGAGATCGCCGCTGCCGAGAATCACCCGGTCGCCGACATGCCGCTTCACCCGGGCCAGAAACTCCCAATTGCTTGGACCGACGTACCGCTGCTTGACGGTTCGCCCGTGGACGGTGACGGCGGATAGGCCGGTCTCGAAGGCGGCATCGAGGACCGAAAAGAAGTTCGCTTCGCTCTCGGCGGTGTCGTCCATGCCGCGGCGCATCTTGAGCGTGACAGGGACCCGGCCCCCGACGGCGTCGTAGACTTTGCGGATGATGTCACGGGCCTGATCGGGGACCGAGAGGAGAAAGCCTCCGCGGCACCGCCCAAGGACCTTGCGCACCGGGCAGCCGAAATTGATGTCGATGACGTCGTAGCCGACCTCAACAAGATCGTTGGCCGCCGCGGCGAATTGCTCCGGCTCGCTGCCCATGAGCTGGCCGCCGACGGGGTGGTCGTCCGGCGGGATGGAGAGCATTCGGCGCATCTTCTTGCCGGCCTGGCCCACGAGGCGGTCGAGGACGACCTCGTTGATGGCGTACGGACAGCCGTACTCCCGGGCGAGCAGCCGCATGGCGGCGTCGCTGTAGCCGCTCAGGGCGGCCTGAACGAAGGGTGCGTCGAGCTGGATGTTTCCGATGCGGAGCATAAGTAGGTCGCCTATTGTAGCAGGTGGGCATGGTTGAGGGCACGGGTGCCGAGGCGGGGTCAACCGATGTATAATCCCCGCGGTTGCGAGCCTGTTGCGCGAAAGCGTCATACCTTCGAGGATCTCATCATGAACCAGACAATGAACTCTCCCCACTGGATCAAGCGGGCGCGGGTATTGGCATTGGCGCTTCTCTTCACCGGCCTGCTGGCTGGGCCGGCTGCGGCCGGCGCTGACCCCGCGGAGATTTCAAAGCTGCAAAGCAAGCTGCGGACGGAGTATCGCGCCGCCAAATACAAGGACGCGATGGAGACCGCCAAGAAACTGCACGACCTCGTGCCGGACGACGCGGACACGATTTACAACATCGCCTGCCTGCACTGCCTGCTGGGGGAAAAGGGCGAGGCGTATGAGTGGCTGGAGAAATCGATCCGCGTGGGTTACCGCGATGCGGATCACCTGATGAGTGACGCCGACTTTCGCACCATTCGCGGCGAGGATCGATTCCGCAGGATCGTCGCCGATCTGCGCGCAGACGGCAGCGGCCATGCCGATGAGCAAGAAAAACCGGTGGCAAAGAAGGATGACAAACCTGCGAAGAAAACGGACGCCGCCGAAACGGATGAAGAGCAGGATGAGGAGATGTCGCCGCGCGATCGCGCAATGCGAATCAACGAGCTAACCGGAAGACTGATTCAGGCGGCAGGCGAGAAAAACTACGACCAGGCCCTGGAGATCGCACTCGAGGCGGAGGAACTCGCCCAGAAAGACATGAACGCCGCAACGAAGGCCCTGACCGCCTACAACGTCGCGTGCATGCAATCGCTCATGAAGCATAGAGACGAGGCGATTGAGGCGTTTGAGCGCGCTGTCCACACCGGCGGGTTCAATGAGAATCTGATTGAGCAAATGAAGGGCGACAGCGACCTCGATTTCATCCGCAAGGACAAGCGATTCATTCGGATCGCCGAGGAACTCACCAAAAGCGCCGCCAAAAAAGTCGAACCGGCGACAAAAGTGACCCTGCCGAAGCACCTCGACAAGTCGAAAAAGGCCCCGCTCATCGTGGCGCTCCACCCGTGGGGCGGAAACATGAATGAAACGCGCGACCGATGGCAGAAGGTGGCGGACCAGATGGGGGCCATTCTGCTGACCCCGCAGGGGACCTACCAGTTGGGCGAGGACGAATACCGCTGGGACATGAAACTCGACGACCTGGAGGACCAGGTCATGCGGGACGTCGAGTCGGTCATGGATCAGTACAAGGTCGATGAGGAGAAAGTGGCGATCGTCGGCTTCTCTCAGGGAGCATGGGCGGCATACCTCATCGGCATCCGCAACGCGGGAATGATTCGCGGAGTCATCTCGATCGCCGGCAAATTCGACAAGTCCTTCGAAGCCGAGGCCGACGGCGAGGACCTTGATGACCTGCGATGTGTCATCATGGTCGGTGACCGGGACGACAAGGAAATGCTCGAGTCCAGCCGGCTCGCGGAGAAAGTGCTCAAGAAGTCGGGAGCGACGGTGCGCTACAAATCCTACAAAGGGCTGGGCCACCAATACCCGAAAGCTGCCGAAAAGGAGCTGACCGAGGCGGTGGAGTTTGTGTTCGAGTAGCGAGCGCGAACTTGTCTAATTGGGCATCTGGTAGAACTCGACGCGCGGGGGCGTGTCCGGCCGTGCGATCATGAAGGTGTTGAGCACCGGATTGAACGCCATGAACGAGTCCACGGCATTCGAGTTGTCCGCCGCCGTCTGGAGCAGCAGGTTGTAAGGCTCCATCACGCTCGACGTCATGTCGAAGAAGAAGACCTTCAAGTCAAACGTCGGCACCTCGAAGCGTGAGTTCGTCGCGATGCGGTTCTTCACCGGGTCAAACGCCATGCCGAAGATCTGAATCCCGGCGCAGATTTCTCCGACCACTTGAAGGCGGTCGAGGTCGTAGGTGCGAATCGACGAACACCCGCCCGGCCCGCCGAGCAGCATGTTCACGTGCAGCCGGCGGCGAACATGATCGACGATGACGCCCTGCGGATCGTCGTTGACCGTGTCGATCTCCGTGCTGACCTCCGTTCCCAGGTCGACAACGTGCAGTTGAAAATCTCCGGCGAGGAAGAGGCGGTTGGTAACCGGGTCGATCCCGGCGCCCGGATTGCGCGGTGGAGAAAATGAGTTGCCGGCCGGGCGGTACTGGATCTGCCGGGTGATCCCGATCTGGCCCGGCACGAATTCGTAAACAACGCCGGAAATCCCGTCGCGGACATAAGTCTTGTTGGTGACCGGATGCACCACGATATCAAGAAAAGTTTGTAGTCCGTTGGAGTCGATGCCGCCGGGCGTGATCGCAAAGTCAGGGTCGAATCCGATCACCTGATCCCCGGCCGACGCAAGCACGCTGCCGTTGGTGGTCAGACCGAGCGCGTCCACGTCGCGCGGCGCAAGGATGGTCTGATCGCCGCCGCCCTGCGGTGCGAAGCAAAGGCCGTTGATGGCCTGGAAGAGTGATTGCGGGCCGAAGGTGACTGACAATTCCAGGCTGGGGAAATCGACCGGAATGGTGGCCGGATTTGTCGTGTAGTCGATTTGAAACAGCGAATCTGTGAACATCACCGTGTCCAGGATGCCCAGCAGCTTAATGCTCCAAAGGGTCCCATCGGGTTTGAAGGCAAGACTCCCGCCGGTATATCCCAGAGGCAGTTCCGAAACCAAAGCCCCTGCGCCGGTAACGGTGTCGATCGTCACGATCTGAACAGGTCCGTTGCCGGGCGGGTTCAGCCCATAGAGTTTTCCATCGAGCGGTGAAAACGAGAGCCCCTGGACATCGGAGAACTGAGTCGGATTTGCGCTGAGGGGCCCGACCATTTCGGCCATCGCCGTATTCGGGTTGATCCGCCATAAGTCGTCGTTCACATCCACCGTGTAGAGCATCCCGTCAGATGGGTCGCGCGCCAGGCTGAACACAAAACTAAGTGCTGCGCCCAGGCCGGTATTGCCGATCTGCGTGCGCACGCCGGTGACCGGGTCAAACTCAAACAGCGTCGCCTCGCGACCCAGCGCGAAGATATCGATGACATAGAGCTTGCCGGTATCGGGGTTGTAGTCCATGCCAGTAACAAATCCGGCGTTCAGCGGCGGAATGATGCTGCTCTCCGGATATGACATGATGCGAGTGATCTGTCCGTTGGCAGGATTGATCTGGGCTAGAAAATCATCTCGGAAATCGAGGCCGTAAAACACGCCTCCCGGAGCCTGCAACGGAAACCATTCCCTCGTTGAGAGCTTCAGTCTCCTTATGCGATTGTCCACGGCGACATAAGCCCGATCGCGGGACAGATCCAGTGCAACGCCGTTGGGTAATCCACCGAGGAGCAATTCGGAAAGCTTGGTCGGCGGCGTCGCCGGCACGGGGTCTGGAGCGCCGGATGGGTCACCGGACATATCGCCCGGCGGGTTCATCATGATCTGGCAGTCAGCCGCAATGCCGGCCGCAACCGCGAGGATCACAAGCAGCGACCGTAAGCCGAATCGTCGTTTTGAAAAACCGCCGAAATGTCTGGAAGCGTTGGCCATCTTGATACGCGCTCCGCAGTATTCATCATAACGTCTGCCTATCGATTTCTCATACTCCCAATTGTTCGAATTGCCCGATAATCTTGCACCCTGCGAGGCCCCGCAGGGTTCCTCGGCAACAGTTCGGCTTGGCCAATGCCGCAATATCCTGCAAAATCGCACTTCCCAAATGGTCCACGCGCTTCAGGATGGGATTTGCCGTCCTCGTGTCACCGAAGCGCGATGGATCACAACTATCGAGAGGCGGTCGCAAGCATGCTGGTATTGGACTCGACGCGTGGCGTGATCGACGGGGCGTCGCATGTCTCCATCGACGATGCAGCCATCGCTCAATGGGCGACGAAGATGTCGCGCGACGCACTGCGCCCATCGGGCCATGACCTGTTGGGAAAGCTGGCAGGCTCGCAGGCCCAACTGGCCAATATCGTCTTGCTCATAGACGCCCTGAACTTCTGCTTCTGGTCGAACAACCCGCTGAAGATCGAGTGGCGCGGGACGACTTACGAACGCTTCCAGGCCATGCTCGTGTCGATTCTGCTCGCGGTTCGCTACGAGCCGGCATGGTTCGACGCACGGTACTGGACAGAAGTGCCGTCCGAGGAAATCCGGCAGGTGCTCAGCGGAAAAGGTGAACTGCTTCTGCTCGACGAGCGCGAGAAGATCATTCGTGATACCGGCCGCGTCCTGCTCGAGCGATTCGACGGCCAGTTCATCCACGCGGTCGAATCCGCAAGCTCGCGCGCCTGGCCGCTGGCCGTGTTGTTGATGACGGAGTTCGACTCGTTTCGCGACGTGAGGAGCTATCGCGGAAGCATCGTCTATTTCATGAAACGGGCCCAGATCACCGCGCTCGACCTGTCCGTCGCATGGCAGCATCGCGACCATCCGCCGCTGGCCGGGCTGGAGGAGTTGACGGCCTTCGCGGACTACCGCGTCCCGCAGGCCCTGCGCCACCTGGGAATCCTGAAACTCTCGGAGGAGTTGGCCGCCCGGGTGGAGCGGGAGGAAGAGATCGCCGAGGGCAGCGAAGAGGAGATGGAGATTCGCGCGGCATCGGTGCAGGCGGTCGATCGGATGGTGAAGGCGCTTGCGACACAGGGAAAGAAGTCGGCGGCATGGGAGGTGGACTGGTACCTGTGGGAGCTTTCGCACGCACCTGAAGTGGCCATCGCCCACCATCGTACGCGGACAATCTACTACTAGTGTGCTTCGGGCGGGCTGAGACTCGGCTCCGAGGGGGACCGCAGGAGTGCCGATAATTGAAGTGTGACGGTGCAAACACTTCAGGAAAAGGCAAAGCGCCCCGGTGCTGATCCGGCGGGGCTGCGCCGTGCCCCAAGCGGGCACTTCATCGCGACCTATCACTACATTCGCGAGCGCGACTCGGACGGTGTGACCGGCATCACGCCGCAGCGCTTCAAAGAGCAGATCCTCGCGATCAAGTCGCAGTACGAGATCGTGACGGCGCAGGAGTTCTCCGCGCGGGCTGCGTGCGAGGATCGACTTGGCCTTATCACCTTTGACGACGCGGTGAAGGATCAGGCCCTTGCGGCGGAGATTCTGGACGGGCTGGGCGTGCCGGGGGTTTTCTTTGCGCCCATGCGGCCGTACTCGGATGAGCCGGATCGGTGGTGCGCCCAGCACCTGCTTCACGCGCTTGCCGAGCACCTGGGCTGGCGGGAGTTTGAGCGGCGCGTCGAGCCGCACATTGCCGGCGTGGAGATCGATGTCGCGCGGATGGACGCGCTTTATCACTACGAAGTTCCGCACAAGCGGCGGCTGAAGTTTGCCCTCGCCTTTGCGGCGCCGCCGGAGTTGGCTTGGGCGATTCTGCGGGAGATCAACGCCGAAGTCGGCCTGCGCGCGGAGGACTGGTTCATGACCGAAGCGGAGCTTCGCGCGGTGCAATCGGCGGGGCACTCGCTGGGCGGACACGGTTTCGACCATGTTCCATATACATCGCTCAGCGCCAAAGCGCAGGCGGCGGACATGCAGCGGGCGGCGGCGACGATGACCCGACTGTTCGGCGCCATGCCGAGGATGCTGGCGTACCCGTTCGGCAGGTATGACGAAACGACGGAATCAATCGCGCGCGGCTGTGGGTATACGATGACGCTTGGGACCGACGAGCGCGTGGATGCAAAGTATGTGATGGACGAACTGGGGCGGCGCGGACAGGGAGGCATATAGTCATGGGCGGCGAGATTCGACCCTGCGAAGATGCGAAGCAGCTTCAACAATATATCAACACCTACTGGCGGCGCGGCCACGTGCTGGCGACCGACGACGCCATGTTTCGATTCACCTACTCGACGCAATGGGTCGATCGATCGGTTTGGCCCGGCGGGATGAGCGTGCTGGGCCTTTATGACGGCACGCGCATGACCGGCTTTCTCGGCTCCATCGTGACCCCGTATCCACGGCCGCAGTCGTATTGGCTGGCCCTTTGGCACGTCCTTCCCGAGACCAAGGGCACCGGGCTGGGCGGCAAGCTCTTGGCGAAGATGCAGTCCATCGCCGAGGCGTGCGATGGGTGGATCGGCACATTCGGGGCGGGGCCTGATGCGCTGCCGGTGTATCTGAAGCGTGGGTTCTGCGTGCGCGGTGCGCGGCGGTGGGTTTATTCTCCGGATGGTGAGGTGAAAAAATCGCAGCGGACGACAGGGCCTGCGCGGCCGCACTCGGCCGAGACGCTCCCGGGCGACGCGTGGTTCGACCACCGGTTCTGGAAGCACCCGATCTATTCCTATCAATCGCAGTCCGGCGTGGTCTATCGCACCGAGGAAAACGAATGGGGCGTGGTGACACATGTGTGTCATCATCCCGAGGATGCGGACCCAACTTTCGCGAGCATCCACGCGGGGGAGTCGGCGAAGGCCGGCGGCCGGCGATTTTTGATGGATGCCTGGGGGTTTGACTGTCCCGGCGCGAATTGGACGCTTGCGCCGGA
>CAZCGF010000092.1:0-15879 GCA_964498115.1 uncultured Planctomycetaceae bacterium
GCCGGTCTGCGACATGAACGGCGTCTCCAGCAGGAGGACGTCGCCTGTCTGCGGGGCGCGACCCGGTTGATCCGCGAGATGTCGATTCATCGTTGCAACCATCGCTACCATCGCTTCCAGAACATCGCCGGGACCGCCACCTTGATGGTCTTGAGCCGTCCGAAGAAGTGCTCATAGGGATGCTTGACGCATTTCCACGCGTAGCTCGGCGAGAGATAAAAATCGCGGTAGGCCTTCTTCGCGAGGTGACGAATCTCTGAATTGGACAACTGCGGGTAGTCCGGTTCGCCTTCCGGCGTGAGCCAGCCGTTTTGCCGAAGCGTGTCGTGAAACGGCGTTCCCTCCAGCACGTTGGCCAGTTGGAACTGCGCCGTGTCGGGGTTCAGCTTCTTGGCCCAGTTGATCGTCTTGCGGGCGGTTTCGTGCGTCTCACCGGGGAAGCCGATGACGAAGTCGCCGTGGATGCGCAGGCCGGCGCGCTTGGCGTCGAAGGTGAAGTCGGTCATCTTCTTGACCGTGACGCCCTTCTTGATGGCATAGTTGATCTTCTGATCGGCCGACTCGTAACCGACGTGCAGGACGCGGCACTGGGCCCGCTTCATGACGCGCATGGTTTCGTAGGTGAGGTTGCTCCGCGCGTAGCACGACCACTTCAGGTCGAGGCCGCGCTTGATCTTTCTCGCCGAGAACTCCAGGGCCCGATCGTCGGTCATCATGTCGTCCTGAATCATGACCGATCGCACTTCGGGCATTTCGGTCTGGATGAATTCGAATTCGTCCAGCACGTTGTCGACGCTGCGCAGGTTGTAGGTGAATCCTTTGACGTGGGTGTGGACCCAGAGGCAGAAGGTGCACTGGCCCCAGTTGCAGCCGCGGCCGGTCATCAGGTCCATGAATGGGTAGAACTCGGAGATCGTCTTGTAGTCGTAGGTGTTGATGTGATTCTTGAAGAATCGCGAGACGAAGGGAATCTCGTCGAGTTGCTGGGTGTTCAGGTAGGGCCGGTGCGGATTGGCGATGATCTCGTCACCCGAGCGGTGGAGGAGGTTTTGAATCTCCGACGGCTTGCTGCCTGCCGCCAGTTCGGCGAGGGGGTATTCGAATTCGCTTTCCACGCCGTACTGCACCGCGCGGGCCATCGCCAGCGTCTCTTTGGAGCGCGCGGAGAAATAGGGCCCGACGAGGACGGTGGTGCAGCCGAGCAGCTCGGTGAGTCGATCGGCCAGCTCGACGTCGTTAACGCGGCTCTTCTGACCGGTGTAGACGACGAGCATGTCGGGCCGCCACTGGCGGATCTGCGCCTCGGTCTGTTCGTGGGTCAGATGGCGCGACGGCGCATCGATGAAAAGAATCTCGTGGCCCTTGGCCTCCAGCCACGCGCCGGCGTAACCCAGCCAGAGCGGGTACCACTGCGTCGAAGAGAGCGAGACGAAGTCGCAGCGCGCGTTCCGCATGTAGTCAGTTTTGTACGGCGGCGATAAGAGGGCGATGCGCATAGGGCTGGTTCCTCGCTTCCCGGCGTCCGACCTGCGGCGCGCCGAGTGAATAGTCACAACAAGACCGTCACCTTGGTCCGGCCGAGGTGAGGCCTTGGCCCCGGTCGGCCGGAGTCGACGGGGTAGCAGCGGCGATGGGTAAGTATCGACCGCTCAAAAACGCCTGCTTGATGCTGCGACTGGTTGCCCGCAGGTTCCGACCTGTGGACGAAAAGCTCGGCCGAAAGTGCGCTTTTTGCCGGATTACGCGCCTGCGCCGCTGAGCACCCCGACCGCGATCTCGGGTTCACCGTAGTCCGGGGTCACTGGGACGGGCCCGTGTCGATCTTCATGGGAGGGCTCGGTGGGCCGCCGGCCGCTTTCCTGTGGGACATCTCCGGCAGACGGTTGACCGAGCCGCGCGTAGCAGCTCCCCTGCCGGAAGAACGGATAACTCAGGGCGGCGGCGAAGAGGACGAAGATCGTCTCCAGAAAGACGAGTCCCTCGCGAAAGAGTCCGTAGCGCTTCGACGTGCCGGGCGGCACATCAACCGACTGAAACGCCTGCTTGGCGATCATGATCGACAGGGCCAGCGATGCGACGGCCATCAGCAGCAGATCGAAGCGCCCCATCGTCAGCAGGGTCAGTGCCAGAAGCGACCAGAACATCGCTGCCCACGGTAAGAGCAATTGCTGGCTGATGCGCGTGAGAGTCATGAGCTTGCAGAAGCCCGACATGTCCGGCAGGCAGTAGATGAACCGCAGAGACTCGCGGAGGAATGCGTTGTTCTTGCGGAACTTGTGCGAGAGAAACTCGGAGATGCTCCGCGGCCCGCGCGTCTCCTCGACGATGGCCTCGCGCGAATAGACGACGCGCTTGCCGAGACTGTTGGCGAGGAAGCCGACATAGACGTCGTCGGCCACCACGTCATCGGGGAATCGCTCGAAGAGGCCGCGCTGAAAGGCGTAACAGGTGGCGATCACGATCGAGCTGCTCTGGGCGTCGGTCTCGATCAGGCGGCTGCGGTTCTGCGAATCCCAGAAGCAGCGATCGCGCCAGGACGAGCCGGTTGAATGACTATAAGCGCCGACGACGGCAACGGTCTCGTCGGCGGCGAAGGCCTCGACCATCCGTCGAAGTGCATCGGGACGAAGGGCGGCGTCGGCGTCGGTATTGACGATGATGTCGCCGGTCAGCCGCGGCAGGACATGATTGAGCTGCTGTACCTTGCCGGATCGGGGACAGCGCACGACGCGAACGGCATCGTCAGCGGGAATCAGTCGATCGAGCGCGTCGGCGGTGCCGTCAGGGCTTCCGCCGTCGGCGAAGATGATCTCCCGTCGATGTGACGGATAGTCGCAGGCCAACAGGTTCGCTAGCTTGGCCTCGATGCCGTCGATCTCGTTGTAGCACGGCACAATGATCGACAGGAACGGAAGCTCGTTCTCCGGCATCGACGGCGTCACCGCCGGGCGGCGACGGAGGATGCCCGCGAAGCGCAGGGTGATGAAGTAGCCGGCGCAGAGCCAGATCAGCGCGAAGGTCATCAGGACGAAGAATGAAGTGAGCACCCACATGCAAAGGCCTCGCACTGGAGCCTGTGATCGATCGGACGCGCCGCCGGGCGAGTTCGGCCGTCGGCAAGTCGACGCAGTGACCCTGGCAGTTATATCGGCCCGTTTTGCGCGGAAATCGTCCCCGATGTGCGAATTGCGGCGGTTTGCGGGTACTGAAATGTCGGTTCGGCCGATTTTGCGAAGGGCGATGGGGGAATTGATCAGCGACTAGAAGTTGCTCCAACGCACGGCCTTCGCCGCAATGTGGTATCGATAGAGCCAGAGGCAGCATAGCGAGGCGTTTAATATGAGGACCGCCAGGATTTCCCCGGGGATGCCGAAGAGCCATGACATCCCGAACGCTCGCTGCAATTCGCTGATCCAGGTGTCGAACACAAAGTAACTTGTCAGCAAGATGCCGTTGAACAGACAGAACGCCCAGAGAAACGCGGATTCGTAGCGGATGACCGTTTCACCCCAGCGGCTGTCGGGGAGGACGCCGTGCACGATCCACCACGAGGCGGCCATCGCGCCGATGAAGCGATGGACGATCCAGGACAACAGCGCAAATACAAAGACGGCCACCATGGGGACGAAGAGGATTTCTTCACCCACGTGGGAATCAAATATCGCAATCATGAGAAAGGCCCACGCCGCCACGCACATGCCGATCAGCGGATAGGTGGCCCTGGCGAAGCGTCGCGCAGATTCGGCGTTCTCGCGAAGCCTAAGCCGCGTGTAAAACTCCGCCGGGCGAACTGCGATTTGCAAGACAGATTGCAGCCACGCGGCGGGGTCCGTGCTGAGTTGCCAGGCGCACCCGCGACGGAGCGTATCTACAAGCGACTTCGCCACATCGATGCCGCACTCCGGGCACCGCGCCTCTATGGGAAGGTCTGTCAGGTCGTAGCCGCATGATTCGCAGCGCGGAGGCTGAGCCTCGTCGCTCGGCCACTGTGCAACGCCGCGCGCCGCGGCGCTGAGCCAGTAGACCAGCGAACCTGCGCCGCCGAAGAAAAGAATCGCGAGAAAGAATGGACTAATCAATTCTCTCGAATAGGCGTATCCCGCCGACTCGCTCAGATTGTTTGAGAGTACGATCAATCCGCCCAAGAGAAGGGTCAGCGACCATAAGACACCGTATCCCGACGTGACCGCGCGAAAGGTCCGCCGAAACGCCGCCCAGCCGCTGCCGCCGCCATAGACCACAGGCAGCAGCAGCCATGTGGAGAATACTGCAGCGCCGAAGGCGAGCGCACACGCAATGAAGAAGCACAACTCCAAGTCACCGATCGCGCCACGGGCATGCGACTCCTGCCAGACTTCAGCGAAAGAAATCGTACGAGTCGGCGGCGGCGAATAGACCGGCATGCTCGTCGGTCCGGTGGTGGTGATCGGTATCGGCGCCCAGTTGCGCTCCACCGTCAAATCCCACATCAGCAGAAATGTCACGGTGGCGCCGTATAAGAGCAGACCGCCGACAAAAAATGCGAAGAACCCCCAATGCGACGCGCTGACCGCCCGCTGCGCCAGCCTCGTTGGCGTGACTATTTGAAAGTACGGACCAAGCGGGACGGCGTACCACGGTCTCGGTCGTGGCAAGATTGCGTCCGATGTCGTCTCTGCCTGATTCACAAATGAGATGCCCGACCCTGGGTAGGTTTTCTCGCCAATGGCCTCAACGCAAGCCCGCCGATCGGCGGACCCTCTGCATGGTATACGCCCGCGACGGGGAAAAGACTCAGTACAAGCCGATGCAACGCCGCGTGGGCTATTGGATTTTCGCCGGACCGCGCTTGTCGAATTCCTCGACCTCGCGGATCGACTCCAGGCTGAATACGTCGGTCGAGCGGCAATAGTGCGAACCGCCCTGCCGCGCGACTGCTTTCAGCTTAGCCGGGTCGCAGACCATGTCACCGTCGGCCAGCACGGCCTCATCTACGTGAACCGCCACGACGTCGCCGAAGACCGCCTGCCCCGCACCCGGGCCGTCGCCGAGGCTGACGATCTGCCGAAGGCGGCACTCGATATTCACCGGACTCTCTTTGACGAGCATCGGCCGCACGAGCCGCGCCGGCGATGTGGTCAGGCCGCTCTTTTCAAATTCGCTGATGCCCGCGGCGAACTCAGTGCTGCAGATGTTCATCCGCTCAGCGATCGGCTCGGTCACCGTGGCGATGACGAACTCCTTCGTCGCCTGAATGTTGCGCAGCGTGTCCTTCGGCTGACTGTGTCGGTTGAGCGCCGGCGAAAAGACGACGACCGGCGGATTGGCGGAGAGCATGTTGTAAAAGGAGAACGGCGCCAGGTTCGGCCGGCCTTGTTCGTCGATGCTCGAGACAAAGGCGATGGGCCGCGGCTGGACAAAGGAGAGGTAAAGGCGATGCATGGCCCGCCAGGAGTGTTCGGTGTTGGAGAGGTCGATGTACATGTGCTACCTACTTTGAGTCGTTCCAAGAAACCGGCCTAGCTCAACAGCCTTGAAAAAAAACCATCAAGTCCGTGCTCACAGCTGTTCTCCGGGTCGTTACTTTCGTCCGAGGAGCTTGTCGTACTCCGAATGAGTTCCAATCCAGAACCAGTTTACGCTCGACTCGTCTTCGACCGCCAGCGCGCGATGATACAGGCCCACTCGAACTGACCAATAACGACCTATCTTCTTGAAGTGCAGCGACGGATGACGGGTGTCCTGCTTGAGCAATTCAAATGCCCGATCGGCAAGACGCTGAACGTCCTGCGGCAGGGCATCGTAGCATTGCCGGAATCTGGTGGTGGCCCGATGCTTCACAGGTCGGTGCAACGTCCTTCTCGGCCGTCACGCAGAGCATCTTCGGCAAGCGAGTCCAACTTGCCGGACGCGACGTCCTGCTCAAGCTGCTGATCCCACGCCTCCGCGTCAAAGCGCGCGAACCAACTGCGAAACACGGCCAGCTCATCAGGCGTGAGTTTGCAAACCGCGTCTTCGATGTCCTTGATGTTGCTCATGCTTAGTTATTATATCCCGTCGGCCTGACGGTTGTCACGATCCGACAGCGCGTCTTCCGACGCCGATCTCGCGAAGACCCGACTTACAGGACTAAAGATCAACGGGCAGGCGACTCGTGCTCCACCCGGTTCTCCAGCGTCCCGAGCCTGTCGAACTCCATCCGGATCGTGTCGCCGGGCTTCATGAACTTTTTATGCTCCGCGCCGCAGCCACCGCCGACGGTGCCGCTGCCGAGGATGTCGCCGGGGTACAGCCAGCGCGCCGTGCTGGCGAAGGCCACCATCGACTCAAACGAGTGCTTCACCGTGCCGTAGCGGCCGTTGGTCCACTGCTCGCCGTTGACGAAGGCCCTCATGCCGATGGCGCCGAGGTCGGGTATCTCATCCTTCGTCACCAGGAATGACCCCAGCGCGCTGGCGAAGTCCTTGCCGGGTGCCGGGCCCATGTTGATCGGCATCGCCTTGGTCTGCCGCTGCCGCGCGGAGAGATCGTTGAGGATCGTGTAGCCGACGATCGCGTCGCGCGCCGTCTCCACCGTGGCATTGCGGATGGGCCGACCGATGATGCAGGCCATCTCACATTCGAAGTCGATCCGCTCTTCGCCGGGCGGATAGTAGGCCGTCATGCCGTGGCCGATCATGCTGGTGGCGTTGGAGTTGTAGTACGCGGGAATCTCGTACCACTCCGGCACGATGAAGTCGAGACCGCGCTGCTTGCGCATGGTCATGACGTGCTCTTCAAAAGCATAAAAGTCGAGGTACTGCGACGCCCGAAGGACGCAGGGGCCGAAGAAGACTTTCGCCGGGTCGAGCCCCCCTGCCGACGTGACACTCTTGGCCGCCTCTCGAAAGGCCGCCCACTCCGGCAGACCGGCTACGCTCGCGGTGAGGACGCCGGCATACTGCGGCGAATTAATCTCGCCGTGCTTCCTGGCGAGGTCGGTGACGTCGACGATTTTGCCGTCGATCTGCAAGCCCAGCCGGGCGGCGGTCGGCACGCGGCGGACGAGGTCATCGGCCCGCTCTTTTTCAGACAAGTAGAATTGGCAAAGGCGCATCTGGAGTCCTCCATGTTGGAAATTGAAGGGCCTAGTATGCGCGGTGGACTGAAATATTACAAAGAAACGGGACTACGCCGTGCAGGTGCGTCGCGTGCAGGCATCGCAGGCGCTACTCGCCCTGGGTCGCCTCGAAGAGCGCCCGGAAGTTCCCCTCGCCGAATCGCCCGCAGCCGCAGCGCTGGATCATCTCGACGAAGACAGGCCCCGCGTGCGGACGGCGAAACTGCGTCGCCTGATCCTGGCAGAACGATTGGAGCAGATAGCCGGTCTTGTCCCCATCGACCAGTACGCCGAGGCGGCGAAGATCGTCCACGGAGTGCCCAAGCTGCGGCACTCCCTGAGCCGAAAGGCGACCGGGGAGCTGATCGTAGTAAGCCGGCGGCGTGAGCATGAAGCCGACGCCCTGCCGCCGGGCATGCTCGACTGCCTTGCCGATGTCGGCGACGGCCAGGGCGACATGCTGAATCCCCGGGCCGCGATTCATGTCCACGTACATCTGTATCTGCGACTGCTCGAAACGCGGGCGAAGCGGCTCGTTGGTTGCCAGGGTAAAGCCGCCGGCCTCGTCTCCCATGGCGATGGACTTGAGCCCACTGCCGACGCCGGGCCGGAAGTCCTCGGTGTGGAAGGCGACATCCCAGCGCCGCGTGAGGCCCATGACGTGTTCGTAAAAGGCAATGACCGGCATCAGCGTGCGCGTGTTGCCGGTGAGGTGATCGAAGCCGGTGATGCCCAGCGGATTGACGGATGCCTCAAACTGCCCGCACGACTCCATCCCGGGGGCGAGCCTGTTCGTCAGTCCGGCGATCTCCACGAAGGCGAACTCCACGTCGCCCAGCGGCGTGGCGATGGCGATATGCTTCCAGCGACCGTCGCCGGCGATGTCGTCGCGGACATGATCGACGGCCGTCGCGCTGCGCTCCAACAGAAGCTCCTCAGTCCGGGCGACATCCTGCACCAGGAAATTGACGCGACTAATACCCTCGGGGTGTTTTTCGAGATAGCGCCGGACGGTCGAGCCGGCATGCACGGCTTCCTGAACGATCAGGCTCATGTCGCCACAGGCGAGCATGTGACGGCGCGTGCCGGTGGACTCCAGCGCCGCGCCGGAGCTGACGCCGATATGCTGGAAGCCAAACCCCTGGGTCAGGTATGCCAGCCACGGGGCCGCGTCGTACACCGACAATTCGAGGCTGTGAATTCGTTCTATTCCGAGGCTTGCCTTGGCCATGGTCGCACTCCCTCGCGTGTGGCCTTCCGTTTTCGACGAGCAACCTGCCCGCCGCAGGGCGCAAAATGACGTGGCCCCGTCCACTGGAAGCAATAGGCTACTGCGTCGCCTCCGCCCGGTCGAGAGGAAAGTCGGACGTCGGGGAATCGCAAGAAGCCGATTTCCCGGTATGCTTTGCACTTCTTCACTTAAGGAAACGGTAACACCGTGGGAAAGAGCCAGACAATTCCACCGGCCAAAAAGGCGGCGAAAGCGGCGAAGCCTGCTTCGAGCGTCCCCCCCGCCATGCGGCAGTACCTGGAGCAGAAGCAGCGCGTCGGCGACGCGATTCTGCTCTTTCGCATGGGGGATTTCTACGAGACCTTCTACGAAGACGCCAAGACGATCGCCCGGGTGCTGGGGCTGACGCTCACGGCGCGCGATAAGAACAGCGACGCGCCCATTCCCCTCGCGGGCGTGCCCTACCACGCCGTCGATCGCTACATCGCCCGGCTGGTCCGCGCCGGATACAAGGTCGCCCTCAGCGAGCAACTCGAAGACCCCAAGACAGCCAAAGGCGTCGTCAAGCGAGATGTCGTTCGCATCATCACGCCGGGCACCCTGACCGATGAGAACATCCTCGACGAGCGCGAGGAGAACGTGCTCTGCGCTCTTCTGCCGGAAGCCGCGACCTGGCGAACCGGGCAGGTTGGGCTGGCGTGCGTGTCGCTTGCCTCGGGCCGATTCTTTGCGCAGATGATCGACGCCGGGTCGATCCTCGATGAACTCGCTCGACTGCGACCGGCCGAAATCCTCGTGCCTGAATCGGCCATCGACGAGCCGAGCGCGCCGTGGGATGAAGTGCGTGACGCGCTGTCGGCGGCCATCACGCCGCGCGCCCGGCATTCGTTCGACGCCCACCTCGGCGAACGCGCGATGTGCGAACAGTTCGGCGTGTCGGGCATGACGGGCTTTGGGTTCGATCGCTTCGATGCGTCGCTCTGCGCGGCGGCGGCGGTGCTCGACTATCTGAGGGAGACGCAGAAATCGGCGATTTCGCATATCTCGCGAATCACGCCGCGACAGACCGACGACGCCGTCATGATCGATCATTTCACCCTGCGCTCGCTGGAAGTGGAGCGCACGCTGCGCGACGGCGGGCGCGAGGGCTCGCTGCTCGGTGCGATCGACATGACCGTCAGCTCGATGGGTTCGAGGCGGCTGCGGGAGTGGATCTGCTATCCGCTGAATCGCGCGAGCGAGATTCTCGGCAGACAACAGGCGATCACCGACCTGCGCTCGCAGCCCGATCGGCTGCGGCGCATTCGCGATCTCATCGGCGACATGGGCGATCTGGAGCGGATCATCGCCCGGGTCGGCGTCGGCAGGGCATCACCGCGAGACATGGCGGGCCTGACTCGCACACTGGAACTCTGCGGGCAAATCCCCGAGGCCATCGGCGCCGCCATCAGCGGCAAACAGAGCCAAGGCGACCTGCTCGCCGAAATCGCCCAATCGACGACCGGCCACGAATCGCTCGCGGGCTATCTCTCATCGGCAATCAAAGAGGACGCGCCCGGCGTCGTTCGGGACGGCGGCTTCATCGCGGATGGATTCAACGCCGAGCTGGATCGGCTGCGACAGCTGGGCACGGCCGGTCACCAGAGCCTCGCGGAGTTTCAGGCGCGGGAGATCGAGCGGACCGGCATCAATTCGTTGAAGGTCGGCTTCAACTCCGTCTTCGGATACTACATCGAGATCACCCATCAACACCGCGACAAGGTGCCGCCGGACTACGTTCGCCGCCAGACGGTGCGCAACGCCGAGCGATACATCACCGACGAACTGAAGCAATACGAGAATGAAGTCCTCGGCGCGGCGGACCGGGCGAAGGCATTGGAGATCGAGATTTTCGAGGAGGTCCGCGGGCGCGTTGCCCAGCAGGCCCCGGGATTGCAAAAGACGGCGGACGCCATCGCCGCGCTCGACGTCCTCGCCGGGCTCGCCGAACTGTCCCGCAGGCGCGATTACTGTCGCCCCGAGCTTGTTGCCGACAGCGCCGGTCCGATTCTTGAGATCGTTGACGGCCGTCATCCTGTTCTGGACGAAGTCCTCGGCGAGCGATTCGTGCCGAATGATTGTCACCTGTCCGATGATGCCATGCGCCTGGCGCTGATCACCGGGCCGAACATGGCGGGCAAGTCCACCTATATCCGCCAGGCCGCGCTCCTCGCCCTCTTAGCGCACACCGGCAGCTACGTTCCGGCGAAGTCGATGCGCTGGACGCCGGTCGACAGAATCTTCGCCCGGGTCGGCGCCAATGACGAACTGGCCCGCGGACAATCCACCTTCATGGTCGAAATGGTAGAAACGGCGCGGATACTGAATAACGCCACCCAGCGCTCGCTGGTGATTCTCGACGAGATCGGCCGCGGCACCAGCACCTACGACGGTTTGGCCATCGCCTGGGCCGTCACCGAGTACCTCGCCGATCACCTGAAGTGCCTCGCGCTCTTCGCGACCCACTACCACGAACTTACGGCGCTGGCCGATCGCCTGCCCTGCGCCGGCAATCTGAACGTCGCGGTTAAGGAGGAGCTTCGCCCGGCCGGAGGCGGTCGCGGTGTCGTCTTCCTGCACAAAATCCTGCCGGGCCCGACGGATCGCAGCTACGGCGTCCACGTCGCCGCCATGGCCGGCCTTCCGGGCAGCGTCGTGAAGCGAAGCGAGCAGATGCTCGAAGAGCTGGAGCGCGGGTTCGACAAGAAGGCAAACGCCCAGCGTCACAAGTCACAGGCACATAAGACCTCGGACCAGCCCCTGCTGTTTGACACCGCACCGACCCTGCCGGCATGGTGGCGGGAATTGGTGGATGCCGTGACCGCGGTGGACGTGAATCGGACCGCCCCGATCGACGCCCTGCAGATTTTGGGGCGGCTCAGGGAAATCACGCAGGAAGGCGATCAGCGAAAGTGACGCGTCAAACGTCTGATCGACGAATCCTCGGGCTTTCAAAGAATCCGCAGCGACCGGGACTTGAATTCGCGGCAAAAGTTCACGAGACTACCGGGCATTGCCGCGTTGCGAACTTTTCTGAGCGTGCGGCACGGCGGCTCATCTGCGAGGCGAAGACGGCATGCGACGATTCCTCATTCTGACCCTGGCCTGTGCGGCATTCAGCGGCTGCGCCAACCCCAAGGAGAAATTCGGTCGCACCTGGTACATCGACGGGGCCGGAAACTGGGGCTTCGGCGTGCTGGACGTGCCGCTTGGCCTGGAGGATGCCGGCTACAAGGGCTGCGTCAGCAACTATCACTGGTCGCTGACCATGAACCCGGCACTCGATCAGACGCTGCGCTTCATCGCCCGCGCATCCGGATCGGTCCTGGCCGGCGAGATCACCGACTTTCTCAAGCGAAACCCCGACGCCAATGCCAACATCATCGCACTCTCAGCGGGTACGGGCGTCGCCGTCTGGGCGGCGGAAGATTTGAAGCCCCCCTACAAGATCAACAACATCATCCTCGTCGGGTCCATCATTTCGAGCCGCCACGACCTGCGTAAGGCCCTCGCCAATATGAAGGGCAAGTTCTATTGCTATTACGCAGCGAGCGATCCGGTGCTTCAGGGACCGGTGCGCCTGCTCGGTACGATCGACGGCACCTACGACGACTCCGCCGGTCTCGTCGGCCTTCGCGGACAGGGCTTTAACGGCGGCCGGGTCGTCAATGTCGGATGGAGTTCGCGCTACACGCGCCTCGGCTGGACCGGCGGGCATGCCGACTGCACCAACCGCCGATTTGTCGCCGGCGAGATCGCCAAGCGCATCGACCCCAAGCTGCCCGCGGCCAAGCCTAAAAAGGCTGTGAAGGTGGCTTCGGACGACGGCGGGGACAAGGAAGCCGCTCCCAAGGATGCCGCCCAAGCACCTGCCCAGACCGGCACCTAAGGGGCCCGCAGCGCCTCAAGACGATGATTTAAGCCTTTGGCTGCCGCAGATTTGCAACTCCCGGCACTCGGATTAGTATTAATTAGTTCAAATGGAAAAGCGGACAGCACAAGGAAGCTCCATGCGCATTTGGTTGATCCTGGGAACAGTCGGGGTGCTGGGCGGCGGCACCGCCCTCTTTACGAAGCTAAGCGGCAGCGGCGGTGAAGGAACCTGTTTCAACGCCCCCGTAGAGACCGGCCCCATCGTCATGACCGTCGAGACGCTCGGCACCATTGAGCCGCTCACGACCGTCACCGTGGGCTGCGAATCCACCGGAAAGATCGTCGAGATCGCCGTCGATTACGATCAGCCGGTCTCCAAGGATCAGGTCATCTGCCGGATCGACCCGGAACTGGCCGAGGCCCAGCACGCCCAATCAAAGGCCGAGCTCGCACGCGCGAAAAGCTCACTTCTGGATGCTGAGATTCTCCAACGAGAGCAAAGTGCCAACCTCCCGGTCGCCACCAAGCAGGCGAAAGGCCGGCTCGAAGAGGTCCAGGCCGCCCTCCTCGCCGAGACGAGCAACTGGAATCGCATCGACAAGCTGCGAACCTCCGGCGACGCCAGCGAACTGGAATGGACCGCCATCAAGGCCAACTTCGAACGCGCTCAGGCCGCCGTCGTCATCGCCGAGGCCGCCCACGAGCAGGCCAAGCTCAACGAGCAATTCCTCCCCCTCCGTGCTCAGCAGGCAGTCGATCAGGCCAAGGCCGCCCTCCAGCTTGCCGAGGCCCGATTCGAGGCCACGCAGGCCCAGCTCGACAAGTGCATCATCAAGTCGCCGATCGACGGCATCGTGCTCCAGCGATATCTCGACGTGGGCACCACGGTGAATGCCGCCTTTCAGACCCCACCGCTGTTTCTCCTCGCGCCCAGCCTGACGCGCATGAAGGTCAACGCCAAGGTCAGCGAGTCCGACATCGTTCACATTGACGTCGGGCAGCATGCAAGATTCACGGTCGAGGGCAAGCAGCGCGTCCACTTTGAAGGACGGATTCTCCACAAGCGCAACCAGCCCGAGATCATTCAGGGCGTCACCACCTACACGGTCATCCTGGAAGTGGACAACGACGAGCGCAAGACGCTCCTGCCCGGCATGTCGGTCAACGTGGAGATCGAGTGCGTCAACCGGCCCAACGCGACGCGAATCGCCAACAAGGCCCTGCGCTTCAAGCCGCCGCTGCCCATTGAGGAGCGGCAGGCACTGGTCGACGCCCTGGAGTGGCCTGCCGAGCCCACGGCCGAAGGCGGCGGACCGGCGCTCTATTGCAAGCAGACGCATCTCTGGCAGTTCAGCGAGGCCTCGCGCCAGTGGCGGGCCGTCCCGGTCTGGATCGGCGTGACCGACAACGTCAACACGGAGATCCTTCTCGGCGCCAAGCCTGGCGATCAGTTCGTCCGCGAATTCGCCGATAGTTCCAGCGCCGGATTCAGCCTGAAGGAAGCCATCAAGCTGGCCAGCCCCGACAATCGAACACTGTAGCATCACCCTTAACCGTCCAGCGATCGGCACGACGCCGTAAAGAGTCGGCCGACGCCGCCATAGGTCCGTCAAGCATGGTACAAGCCGTAGAAGCACAGCCGAGCGACACCCCGAAGCGCCCGCAGGCCGGCGCGGTGATCGAGCTTCGGGAGCTGCACAAGATCTACGACGCCGGCGAAACAGGCGTCCATGCCCTGCGCGGCGTCAACTTGCGCATCGACGAGGGCGACTACATCGCCATCATGGGCGCCAGCGGATCGGGCAAGTCCACCATGCTCAACGTCCTGGGCGCGCTCGACGTCCCCACGCGCGGCACCTACCACCTCGCCGGCAACGTTACCAGCGACATGTCGCGCGATGAGCTGGCCGCCCTGCGAAACACCTACATCGGGTTCATCTTTCAGAACTTCAATCTGCTCACGCGCAGCACCGCCCTCGAGAATGTCGAGCTGCCGATGGTCTATGCCGGCGTGCCCAAGCACATCCGGCACGCCGCGGCGCACGAGGCGATGAAGAAGGTCGATCTCGCCGACCGAACGCATCACCTGCCCTCGCAGCTATCCGGCGGTCAGCAGCAGCGCGTCGCGATCGCAAGAGCACTCGTGAATAATCCCCGCGTCCTGCTCGCCGACGAGCCCACGGGAAACCTCGACTCCCACACCAGCGGAGAAATCTTGAAAATCCTCGCCCATCTCCACGAAGTCGAAGGGCGAACCGTGGTCATGGTCACCCACGACCCGGGCGTGGCCTCGTTTGCCGAACGGGTGATCGTTCTGCGCGACGGAGAAATCATTGCCGATCAGGCGACGCCGCGCAAGGGCGGCCCGCCGGTGCCGGACGTGCGCGCCCTTTCGGCGATACCTGCATAAGACTGACCCTCGCGCGTTGATGCGCGTGAATAGAAACGGAGTCCGACGAAAAAAGTCATGCTGGCCCTTTGGATTGAATGCTTCAAGATGGGACTGCGGGAGCTGTGGCGGCACCGGCTGCGCTCCATGCTCACCATGATCGGCATGATCATGGGTGTCTCCGTCGTCATCATCTGCGTCAGCGTCGTCCAGGGCGTCAAGGAATCGCTGATCGGCGACATCCGCAAGGCCGGCCGCAACATGATCCTCGTCATCAATGAAGAAGGCGAGAAAAGCCGCGCCTCGTCGCTCGGCGGGCAGACCAGCCACCTGAGCGTCGCCGACAGCGAGGCCATCGAATTGGAGTGCGATGCGGTCTCAATGACCTGCCCTTCGCACGGCACCAAGGCCGTCGTCTCCAGCGAGACTGACAGCACGTTGATCGACATCACCGGCGTCACACAGACCTACACCGCCATTCGCAATTGGGGCGTCGCCGAGGGACGCGACTTTGAACCGTTCGACACCGTCGCCCCGCGCCGCGTCTGCCTCATCGGCCAGACGGCGGTCAACGATCTCTTCGGCGATAAGAACCCGGTCAACGAGACGATTCGCATCGGCCGGCTTTCGTTCAAGATCGTCGGCGTCCTTGCCCCCAAGGGTTTTAATCCGCTCGGTCAGGACGAGGACAAGGTCGTCATCGTCCCGCTGCCGATCATGCTGCGCGACATTCTGGCCGTCCGCGATCCGGCGGTTATTCTCTGCTCGGCCATCAGCGACGAGGCCGTCGAGCGGGCTGTCGTGCAGGTCCGCGATCTTCTGCGCCAACGGCACAAGCTGGCCGAGGATGACGGCGACGACTTCAAGGTGACGACGCTCAAGGAAAAGGAAGAGCAGGCCCGCAGCGTCAGCGATCAGATGACCCTGCTCATGTTTTTCCTCGCGCTGGTGAGTCTGGCGGTCGGCGGCGTGGGCATCATGAACATCATGCTCGTCGCCGTGACTGAGCGCACCCGGGAGATCGGCATTCGCATGGCCATCGGGGCCAGCACCAAGGCGATCAACCGGCAGTTCCTCATCGAGGCGTCGGTCATCTCCTCGGCGGGCGGCGCCGTGGGCATCGGGATCGGCGTGGTGTTTTCGATGCTGATCGCCTCGGCGATTCAGATTCAGGCGGTCCTGTCGGCGAGCATCATCATTCTCGCGTTCGTCTTCAGCGCCGGCGTCGGTGTGGTGTTCGGCCTATGGCCCGCGCGCCGCGCGGCGGGG
>CAZCGF010000093.1:0-1806 GCA_964498115.1 uncultured Planctomycetaceae bacterium
TGGGATAGAGTACGCCGTAGAAATCACAAAAGTAGTCCATCAGGAGGATCGAAATATCTCCACTGCTCAGTGGGACTTGGTGCGTGAAGTGGAGCAGGAAACCATTAACAAGGGAATTCTTGCAGGACGGTACGTCGTCGCATTCCGCGAGCCTTGGGCAGGTCGCAAAGAGAGATCCAAGTTCAAGCAGCGCATCATCGATTTTGTGGCACAAAGTGCGAGGGTCGAGCGGACCCCGAAGGTTGAACTCTTGATTGACGGAAAATCACTTTGCGACATTGAGAAATATGCGAACAATGGAGCCAACATTCATCCGTTCGAAGGCGGGCTCTGCGAACTCGGCGGGTTTGAAGATGATGTACGAGATCAGTTGTTTCCGCTCATTGATCGTGCGATAAGGACCAAGGCAAAAAAAATGGCTTTACATCGGCCAGCAATTCTTGTTCTGTACGACCTCTTTTGGTTAGCCGATGAATCGACCTTTGCTGCATGCGTCCGCGCCGTTCCTGAAGCGAGGTTTTTTGAGGAAATCTACGTTGTCCAAGATAAGGGTCGCGGCTTCCTCGTCTCCCTAAGTGCGGCGCCATGCAATTGAGGCGTTTTCCGGGTCGGGAGGGCTTGAGGTAATTGTGAGTAGACAAAGCCCCCGGTCATTGACCCGGGGGCTAAATATTTTGGGGGGTGCGGTTGCGCGGGGGGCGACGGCGATCGGGGTGTCGTGCGCTACGTCGTCACCCACAAGGGGTGACGCTACGGATGGGGCGCGGGCGGCGGGTCGATGGGGCGCGGGGAGGGCGCTGCGGTGGAGGATCGCGCGGGCGCCGACCAAGGTCGGCGGCTAAATGGGGCGAGCGCGGGGGCGCGTGTGAGCGGCGCGGGGGCGCGTGTGAGCGGCGCGGGCGGCGCGTTTGAGCGGGGGGCGCTAGTTTTTTTCTTCCGGCTTTGCGGGCTCCTGGCGGTAGGGCAGCTTCAGTTCAAATAACTTCAGTCGTCGTTTGAAGCCCTCCGTGCCGGCGGTTTTTCCGCTTTCGGCGGCGAGGCGGATGGCGGTGCCTTCACACTCGAATGCGCGGTCGAAGTTTCCGTTGGCCGCGTGGGCCGTGGCGAGGGTGTCCCAATAGGAGGGCACGTCGGTCGGCTCCTGCTTACAGACGCGCTCGGCCAATTCGACGGCCTCCTTCTTCGCCTTCTCGTCGGACGCCGGATTCGTGGCGAGGCCCCAGGCCAATGCGTTGGCGATCGCCACCGACTCGGGAATCGACTTGAGACCCGAGCGGAGGACCGACTCGGCCTTGGCGAATTCGCCTGCCTGAAGATGGCTCGACGCCAGGAAAATCACGGCGGGCTCGAATTTAGGATCGTCCTTGATGATGCTCTGCCAGGCGTCGTTGGCCTGCGACACATCGCCGGCGGCAACGAGTACGCGGGCAAGGACATGGCGCAGGGGAGAGCTATCACCGCCGCCTGCCAGAATCTTGCGATACTCGGAAACGGCGGGCGCATCGGCCTTGACTTCGGGATCGCCGGCGCCGGTTCGCAGGACGAGAGCCGCATCATCAAACGAACCCTGCCGGGCGAGGTATGCGGCGCGCCTGGCGAAGAAGGTCGGATAGTCGATGAGCACCTTGCCGTCGGCGGGCAGGTCGCCGGCCTCCATCGCCTCACCCATCATTCGGAGTCGGCCGGCGACGACGGGCGCGAATCCGGAGAACAAGGCGGCCGATGACTTTCGCTGGTCGACGAAGATTTGAGCAAGATTCGAGAGGAGTGACCGGGCAGTGTCACCGGGGGCGGGTTCGCCGGACC
>CAZCGF010000093.1:1906-4273 GCA_964498115.1 uncultured Planctomycetaceae bacterium
GCGCCGGCGGAGATGAAGTCGTCGGTGTGGGTCAGGGCCTGCGCGAGGTAGAGGACGGTCTCCAACTGGGCGGGGGCCAGATCGAGTACGCGTCGGAAGCGCGTGACGGCCTCGCGATAGCGACCGGCCTTATCGAGCAGGACCGCGGCGGCGTGGAGCAGGGCGACGTCATCGTTGTTGCGCGAAATCGCGCCCTCCAGCAGACCGATGGCTTCCTCGAGTCTGCCTTCGCCGGCCAGGCCCTCGGCGAATTCGAGAAGTTCCGTTCCGCTCGAACATTCGGAATACAAGTCGAACAGGAGCGGGTCGTTGCCCGGTGGGGCGGCGGTGCCGGACTCCATGAGCTGGCGATGCATTTTCGCATCCTTGAATCGCTCGGACTTGTCGAAGAGGTCAGCGAGGGCGGCGTGAGCTGCCGAGTATTGCGGCGCGAGCTTGACGGCCTCCTGAAGGTGCTTGATTGCATCGGGACCGCGATCCTGGGCCATGCAGGCGCGCCCCAGACCGAAATGGGCGCGGGCAAGCTTGGGATCGGCAGCCACGGCGGACTTGTATTTTTCCTCGGCGGCTGACGGGTTCGAATTGAGAAGGGTGTCTCCCCAGGCGACGAAGAGCGGCGCAAACTTCGGATCGAGCTTGGCGCCGCGCTCGAAGGCCTTCTGGGCGTCTTCACGGCGATAGGCCGCCATGTCGGCAAGACCTTCGTAGTAGCACCAGCGGGCGTCGTTCGGCGCCAACTGCGATGCTCTCTTGAAGCAGTCGGCGGCGATGGCCGGCGCGGGGATGAGGTACCGCATCGCGAGTCGCCCGAGTTTGCCGGCGTGATCGCGCTGGGCGTCTGCCTCGGCGTAGGCCTCTTCGATGTGCTTTCGGATGCCATCGGGAACGCCGATGAGGTTGACCTCCGGTGGCTTGTCTCCTGCCTTCGCCTCGTCCTCGAAGGCGATTGCCGGGCGAGGTGCTGATGCGAGCGCGGCCGCGAGGATCGCCGCGATGGGGAGCAGGCGGCGAATGCGTGCTGCCTCGGAATCAGAATTTTTTTGGTTTCTCAATGCGTGGCTCATGGACGGACTCCGTGCGTTTGTTTTGGGCGATTATCTCCGAGATGGGCGGTCAGCGAAATCTCCCCGGTTTCGCCGGAGGGAAGATGCCCAAATGTCGCGGGCTCCACATCAGAATCGGCAGCACGGGGCGACCCCATGCGACGGCTCGGGCGGGCAAATGGGATGGAGCCGTGGAGGAGGGTTGAATGCCGGCGGCGGACCGGTGAGGACATTGGCAAGGAAAGGGACATCGTGATAAGCTTCACATCCCCTGGGACGGGGTCGCATTTCGGCGGCACCGCCCGATAAATATCCAGCGCAAGCGTCCGGGAAACTGCATGGCCAGCATCATCGTCGACGGAAAGACCCTCGAGTGCCGAGACAAGATCCCTGTTCTCCAGGCTGTGCTTGAGGCTGGGTGGGACGTTCCTCATTACTGCTATCACCCGGGGCTGAGCGTCGTGGCGTCGTGCCGGCTTTGCCTGATGGAAATGAAGATGCCCAATCCCAAGACGAAGGAGATGGGCTGGGCCCCGAAGCTGTTCCCGAGTTGCCAGACGCCGGTGAAGGACGGACTGGAAGTGCGGTTCGACTCCGAGGCGGTGCGCAGCAATCAGAAGCACTGCATGGAGTATTTCCTGCTGAATCATCCGCTGGACTGCCCGGTGTGCGATCAGGCGGGCGAGTGCTACCTGCAGGACTACAGCCAGAAGTTCGGTCATTCGACGAGCCGGATGGTCGAGGCGAAGAATAAGAACCCGAAGAAGGACATCGGCAGCAAGACGCTGCTTTATCAGGATCGCTGCGTGATGTGCTCGCGGTGCGTTCGCTTCTGCGATGAGGTCGCGGGGACGGGTGAGCTTTGCATCGTGAATCGCGGCAGCCGTGCGGAGATCGACGTCTTTCCCGGGGTGCCGCTGGAGAATGCACTTCAGGGCAACGTGGTCGATATCTGTCCGGTGGGGTCGCTGCTGGATAAAGATTTCCTGATGGATCAGCGGGTCTGGTTCCTCAAGGAGGCGGACAGCGTTTGCGCCGGTTGCTCGCAGGGCTGTGCCATCCGCATCGACCACAACGAGGGTCAGGTGTGGCGGCTCAAGCCGCGATGGAACCCGGGCGTGAACGACTCGTGGATGTGCGATCCCGGTCGATTCGGCTGGAAGTATGTGCACGACGAGAAGCGGCTGGATCGGCTGATGGTTCGCCGGGGCGCGGAAGTGAATTACCCCGATTGGAGCGATCTGCCTGACATCGCGCGGGTGCGGCTGGAGCAGGCGGTCGCGGCGAATGGGGATGAGAAGATCGGCTGCGTGCTTTCGCCGTT
>CAZCGF010000093.1:4373-15877 GCA_964498115.1 uncultured Planctomycetaceae bacterium
GGCGAGGGCGCCTTTGCGGCGGCGTGGATCAGCGGGGGCTATCCGACGCAGTGGGTCACGCCGGCGCTGGAGAAGTCGCTGGCGAAGATTCCGCTGCTATTTGCACATGATATTTTCCCGAGCAAGCTGACCGAGGCGGCGACGGTGGTTGTGCCCAGTTGTTCGTGGGCCGAGCGGTCGGGCTGCTTCGTGAACGTGGATGGAAAGATCCAGCCGTTTGATGCGTCGATTCCGCCGATCGAGGGTTGTCAGCGAGACGGAAATTACCTCGCCGCCCTGAATGGAATTGAGGGGCTCTATCAACCTGCGAAGATCCGCCAGATGATGGCGGAGAAGATGCCGAAGTTCCTTGAATTGCACGTCGCGCCGCCACTCGCCGCGCACGCCCACTAAAGGAGTCGAAGCGTGGCCTTCATCAAGGCGCATCCGATCATCACGGGCCTGCTCGCACTGACGATCGTCGGCAGCGGGGGGCTGGCGCTGGCGATCTATGCGTGGATCAACTGGCGGGCAGCGGGGCAGGCGCTTCTGGCGGATCAGTTTTATTTGAGCGTGATCCTGGCGCTGGTGATCTTCGGTTTGATCATGACGGCGGTGGCGTATTCGATCTGGCTGGAGCGCAAGATTTCCGCGTGGATGCAGGACCGCTACGGTCCCAATCGCGTCGGGCCGATGGGCCTGTTACAGCCGCTTGCCGACGGCGTGAAGTTTCTGCTGAAAGAAGACGTGATCCCGGCGAGCGTGGATCGCGCGCTGTTCCTGCTTGCCCCGTGGCTGATTTTCATCGTCGGGTTGATCGGCTTTGCCGTCATTCCGTGGGGCGGTGAGTTTCGCTGGCCGTGGATGGATGCCGACGCCGCGCCGCTGGTGGCGCAGGTGGCCAGCGTCGATATCGGGTTGCTTTATATTCTCGCGGTCTCGTCGATGAGCGTGTACGGCGTCGTCCTCGGCGGCTGGGCCAGCAATAACAAGTATTCCTTCTACGGCGCGATGCGGGCCGCGGCGCAGATGCTCTCTTATGAGATTCCCCTGGGCATGGCGGTGCTGATCGCCATCCTTGTGACCGGCTCGCTGCGGCTTGAGGAGATGGTGGATTATCAGCTTCATCACGGCTGGATCGTGATGTATCACCCCATCGCCGCGCTGATACTTTTCGTCACCGCGCTGGCCGAGGCGAATCGGATGCCGTTCGACCTGGCCGAGTCGGAGCAGGAACTCGTCGGCGGCTATCACACCGAATACAGCGCGATGAAGCTGGCCATGTTTTTCCTGGCCGAGTACGCCCACATGATCACGTCGAGCGCGTTTATCGTGTGCCTGTACTTCGGCGGGTCGCTGATTCCCGGGTGGGACTGGCTCAATACGAGTCAGACGGCGGGGGCCATGTTTGCGAGAATGGGCGTTCTGTTGGGCAAGGTGTTCCTGTTCATTTGCCTGTACATGTTCATCCGCTGGACGCTGCCGCGGTTTCGGTTCGATCAGTTGATGCGATTGGCGTGGAAGTCGCTCGTACCGCTGACGATGGCCCTCGTGGTCGTTCAGGTGCTGATCATTTATTTCGACGCGTCGGCATGGTGGGCCTTGGCGGCGAACGCGGGATTGATGGTGTTCGGGGCGTTTGTGGGGATGTTCAGCGGCAGCGTCATCACCGGTCGGCAGCACAGCCTGAGACGGTCGGGCGGCGGAGCATTCGCGTACCGATAAGGATTTGGCAGTGAGCAATCATCCATCCATTGAAGAATTCGGCGAGGCGGAGCAGCCCTCTGCCTCCGCGGCGCCTGAGAAGACCGGCAGTTGGCGCGATCGCGACGTCATCCGGGTCGATCAGCCGGACCTGTCCATGTCGGAACGAATGTACCTTCCGCAGATCTTCGGCGGCATGAAGACAACGCTTCGGCACATGTTCAAGAAGAAGCTGCGCGACCAGACCGTCGTCCAGTATCCCGAGCAGAAGCGCGTCCTTCGGCGTGAGAACTACCGCGGCGTGCATCGGCTGAACCGGGACGATCAGGGCCGTGTGGCCTGCGTGGCCTGTTTCATGTGCGAGACGGCCTGTCCGGCGCATTGCATTCACATCGAGGGCGTTGAGAGCCCCTGGCCGGATCGGGAGAAGTATCCTGCCAAGTTCGATATTGACGAGCTGCGGTGCATCTATTGCGGGATGTGCGAAGAAGCCTGCCCGGTGGATGCCATCGAGTTGACACCTGAGTACCACCTGATCGGAACGAGCCGCGAGGAGATGATCTTCGATAAGGAGAAGCTCCTCATGGTCTTCGACCGCACCAAGGCGGATAAGCCCCGCAAGAACCCGGCCGTCACCGGGTATTAAGCGTTGGGGGTATCGGGGTGCCCGGTCGAATCCGCGAGGGCCGGGGCGGTCTTGCGGTGCAGGGGCAGGGTGAGTTGCACCGTCGTTCCTTTGCCGACTTTTGAATGGGCCTTGATCGAGCCGCCCATTTCCGCCACGAGGCCGTGGACCGCCGCAAGTCCCAGGCCGATGTTGTCCAAGTCTCCGCCGCCCAGTCCCCCCTTTGTCGTGAAGAACGGTTCGAAGATGTGTTCGAGGACATCTTCGGGTATGCCGCAGCCCGAGTCGGTGATGGAAATGGTGGCGTTTTCGGCGTCGTGCGACAATTCGACCGTCAGGGTTCCGCCGTCGGGCATGGCGTCGATGGAGTTCTGGGCGATGCCCTCGAGGACCGATGCGATGCGCGCTTCGTCGAGCGGACCGGAGGGAGTGGCTTCAATCTTTGCGATCAGCTCAACGCGTGCCTTCTCGCAGCGAGGTCGGAGCACGGCGATGAACTTGGTCATGATGGGGTCGAGGGTGGATTGCTCGTGCTGTGCGTTTTCCGACTCGGCGAAGGCGGCGAGCTGCTGGGTGATTCGCGTTGCGCGGCCGATCGACTGGGAAAGAAGTCGCAGCGTCTTACGCAGTTCGCGCGGGCTGTCGCTGGGCAGAGCGTAGTCGATGCTGGTCAGCATGCCGCCGAGAATGTTGTTGAAGTGATGCGCCACGGCGCCGGCCATTTTGCCGAGCGAGGTCATTCGCCGGGCCCTTGCGAGGTCCTTGGAGAGGCGCTTGCGCTCGGAGATATTCCTCATGCACAGGGAAATGCCGAGCACGCGGCCGCCGGGCTCAATGATCGGAGACACGATGAGGACGAACGTGGTCCGCGCGCCCTCCTCGTCGGTGTAGGTCGTCTCCATCTCGCCGGATTCGCTTTTTTCGATGGCACTACGAAAGAGCTCGGTCGCCACCGGTCGATCCGGCTCGCTGAGCAGATCGATGAACGGTGTGCCCTGGTTTTCCGCTGAGATTCCGAATTGAAGGCAGGCTGCCCGATTGGCGTGCCGGACGTTACCGACGGGGTCCAGCGCCAGACAGCTAAACCCCAGGTGATCCCACAGATCGTGAAAGAGATTCGGGTGCTCCGTCATTTTCCGTCTGTTGCCCCGCGTTCGTTGCCCGCCGGCGATCCAAGCGGCGCGCTCACCACCCCAAGTCGGTCCGCGACCGTGTGAATCACCGGACAGATGATATAGATGCTTTCCCGGGTCGCCTCTTCGTCCATGCCGTCCGCCGACTGCTCCACGAAAAATGCCCGACCCAGATAGGGCCGTTCATAAATGATCGGCATGCCGCCGATCAGAAGAAAACCATCCTCCGGAATCGTCGCCGAAAACTCCAGGTCCGTGAAGACCTTTCGGCGCTCCTCCTGAATCTGCTGAAATCCACCGCCGGGCACACCCACCCATTTCGGTGGCCCCGGGGGCTCGTCAATGGCGGGGACGACGCGCAGAACCACCTCGCGCAGATTGTCGGCCCTCATGCCGAAGGAAAGCAGCAGTTTCGGTCGGGCATCCTTGAAATCATAACCCACGGCGCGGCCGTCGCCGTTCTGGTAGAAGACGGTGAGGGTCCGCGTCGGCAATTGCCCGATGCCGATTTCGGCGGCCCGGGAAACGTCGGGGACGACCTGATCGATGACGCTGCGCAGGTCGACGGACTCGGCGAGTTCCTTGAGCGCGTCCACAAGTTCGGATCGATCGGATTCACGGCCGATGGCCGCGCGAAAGCCGCTGTCGGCCAGATGCATGGTTGTGTTGGAGGAGGACAGGACGCCGGCGACGCGCTTCCAGATGATGGAATCGGGGTCGGTGAAGACGCCCTTGGGCGCCGTCCAGCGAAACACGGAAAACTCGACGACCAGACGCTGTGCCGGACGATCGAAGTTCGACGTTCGATTGGTCTGAACGGGAACCCTGAAGGGGGAGTTTTCGGGGTCGACCGGTGGCTCGCTTTGCGGGGTGTCGGGCCGATTGAGACAACCGGCCATTGCGATCAGACTCGCGGCGATTGATGGTGGAATCCAGCGATGATCGAAGATGCGTGGCACGCTTGGGCTCATTGTAATCGGCGATGAATTTGCCCTTGGGGGACTCTACGGCTCGCGTGGGTATGAGTCAATCCAGGCAGCGCGATCGTGCTCATGTCTTGCCGGGCTAACGAGCGAGTCGGCACAGGACCTCGCAGCCACGGCGCAGCATGGCGTCCGACGCCGCGTAACTGATGCGGAAGTGCGTGTCGCGCCGCGAGAAGATGCCGCCGGGGATGACGATGACGCTTTCCTTCATGGCCGCCTCGGCGAAGGCGGTGGCGTTGGCAAAGGACTTCGGCGCAGGCGGGAAGACGTAGAAGCCTCCGCCGGGCCGGACGAAATCGAACGAGCCCTTGAGCAGATCGCACACCAGATCGCGCTTGGCGGAATAGTCCCGGCAGTGGCCGGACACATCGGTCTCCAGGGCGGTGAGCGTCGCGAACTGGGCCATCGAAGGGGCACATACATAAGTGTACTGATGCAGCTTGGTCATTTCTTCGATGAGCCAGGCCGGCCCGGCCGCATATCCCATGCGCCAGCCGGTCATGCCGTAGGTCTTGCCGAAGCCCCGCAGGATCAGGGCGTTGTCCGGGGCCAGGGCGATCGGGCTGACGTTGGGGCCGTCGTAGCAGAGCTTGTCGTAGATCTCATCGCAGATGAGGACGAGGTTGTGCTTTATGGCGATCGCGACCGCGGCCTCGACCTCGGCAGGCTTCATGACCCGGCCGGTCGGGTTGCCGGGCGTGTTGATCATCAGGGCCTTGGTCTTCGGCGTGATGGCGGCCTCGATGTCGGCGGCGTTGAACGCAAAGTCGGGATAGGACGAAACCGGAACAGGCGTTCCGCCGACCATGTTGACCAGATGCACATAGGAAACGAAGTAGGGATCGAGAAAGACGATTTCGTCGCCGGGGTTGGTGATCGCCAGGAGCGCCAGCGTCAGTCCGCCGGAGACGCCGGAGGTGATCAGCACCGATCGCTCCAGCCCGGATTCAGCCTTGAGCGACTCGATGATGCGCTTGCGAAGTTCGGGGAGGCCGGAGCTGGGCAGGTAACGGTTCTTCCCTTCGCGAATCGCGGCGATGGCGGCGTCTTTGACGTTGTCGGGGGCGTCGTAATCAGGCAGGCCGATGGACAAGTCGCAGGGATCGGTGATCCGCGACGCCATCTCGAAGAACTTGCGGATGCCGGAGAATTCGACCTTCTTGGATCGCTCGGCGAGGATTTGACGCGAATCCATCTTTACTCGCGAGGGGTTGAGATGACTGACCAACTCCAACAGCGGCCGCGCCTGCCGCGAATTCCAGATGGAAAGACGGCGGACAGGTCAGGCACAACAGGATGCGAGCTACGAGCCTATTTCTTGGCCGGCGCGGCTGCCTTCTTTGCCGGCGCGGCTGCTGCAGGTGCTGCTGCTCCTGCCTCAGCCTCGCCCTCCTTGGCCGGTCCCTTCTTCGTCTTTCCGCCGATCGGCGCCTTTCGGTTTGCTACCTTGGGCAGGCCGGTCGCACTTCTTCCCTCCGGAAAGCGCTCCTCATTCCTCAATCGCTCGATACGCTCGGCTCGAGTCAGAACATTTCGGTGGCGGGCCAGCGAAGCCTTGCTCTTCAGGGATCGATCCATGGACATGATGCAAAAACTCCTGCACTCTCAAACGGGGTCGCCAGCCTTCGTCGCCGAATAGCTCACGAACAAACAACCCTTGAACTGATACAAGCCGCCCTGGCTTCGATATTCAGCCCCAAGACCTTCAATTTTCTTTTTGAATCCCCCGCGGTCATCTCGGCTTGCCTTGCCGGGCGGGAAACCGTCTTCAGCGAATAGAACATAACCGTTGCTGCGTTTTCGGGCAAATGTCCGGATGCCCTTGTTCAGGAGGAAGGCCCGAACGTCGGCCAGGTCCCGGGCGAGCTGCTCGCCGCTCCGCTCACGGGTGATAAGAAACGACTCTATCTGCAAATAATTGAGGTTTTCGGGGCGGGCGGCCTCGACGGCGGCCGCGGCGGGGCCATTGACCGACACGGGCTTGTTCGCGGCCACCCGCTGCTGGGCAAGGGGGGGCTGCTGCAACAGGTGTCGCAGATCGGGGTCGGACTGGACCTTGTCGGCGAGGGGCTTGGGAACGACGACGGGGCTTTCGGTGGTGCGGGGCAGCAGGGGGGAGCCGAGCTTGGCATTCGCCGGCGCCGTGCTGGCCGCGACCGTGGCGAGCTTTGGACCTGTGCCCAGCGACTGTTTGCCGATCGTATAGGCGCCGAAAATGATGGCGACCAGCGCGCCCGCGGCGGCGACGAATCCGGCGCCGCCGATCGACAGATGCAGTCGACCGTCACCGCCCGAAGGCGATCGACCCGAACGGGCCCGCTCTTCACGCGATGCATCCAGCGCCGCCTGGCGGGCTGCTTGTTTCGCGATCTTGCGCGCCTCGCGCTCCGCCTTGGCGGCGGCCTTGGCCTGTGCCTTCATCTCGCGTGTCGCGCGCTGAGCCTCAATCTTTGCCTTTTCTTCGGCGAGGGCCTCGGCGGCCTGTGCATCGGTGAGGGCTTCGGCGACGGGGAGCACCGTGCCGCTCGGTTTGGAGCGCTTCCAGAAGGAGCGAACGGCCGGCGCATGCTGCGTCATCGGCGCTTTGTTCATGACCTCAAAAAGGCTCGGTCCTCGTCTGGTAGGTTTCACGGCGGTGGTCCATCCTTGAGTTTGCCGCGCACGATTCGATTCAGGATTCGTACGCGAGTCGAGCTGTAAATGTTTGGGGCTAGCATACCGCGTTTTGCGGGAATTTCAACGAATTGCCGGATGCCGGTTTCAGGCCCCTAAAATCAAATCAAAATCGCCGCGCGCCGTGACCCGGCCGACGACGGCGGCATGGGAAACGCCGCTTTCCCGCAGGCGACGCACGACCCCGTCGGCATCCGCCTCGGCGACCGCGATCAAGAGTCCGCCGGACGTTTGTGCATCAGCGAGGACGCCCACCAGTGCCTCTTCGACATGCGCCGTGCTGAATCGATCGCCGATCGACGCCAGCGTGCTCTTCCACGCGCGCGTCAGTACGCCGCCGCGGGCCAAGTCGAGCGTCGGACCAATCAGCGGTACGGCCGCGGCGCTGAGTTCAACAGTGACGCCCGATGCGGACGCCATTTCCCAGGCGTGTCCGACGAGGCCGAAGCCTGTGACATCCGTGACCGCGTGCGCGCCGGCTTCGACGGCGACTCGGGAGGCCGCGGCGTTGAGGGCGATCATGATCGCGATGGTCTCTGCCAGGTCGGATTCGGAAATCTTCCCGGACTTGCAGGCGCTGGTCATCACGCCGGAGCCGATGGGCTTGGTGAGAATCAATTGATCGCCCGGCTTCGCGCCGGCGTTGGACAGGAACTTGTCCGGATGCACGGTGCCGGTGACGGCGAGCCCGTATTTGATCTCCGCGTCGCGGACGGAATGGCCGCCGAGGATGACGGCGCCTGCCTCGGCGACTTTGTTGGCTCCCCCGGCGAGGATCTCGCTGAGGATCTCGATGGGCAGGTCCTTGTCCGGGAAGCCGACGATGTTCAGGCAGGTGATCGGCGTCGCGCCGGCGGCGTAGCAATCTGACAGGCTGTTGGCGGCGGCAATCTGGCCGAATGTGAACGGGTCGTCCACCAGTGGGGGGAAAAAGTCGGTCGTCTGCACGATGGCCAGATCGGGGCGCAGTCGATATACGCCCGCGTCGGAGAAGTGTTCGGCTCCGAGCAGCAGGTCAGGATGGGTCATCGCGGGCAAGGCTCGCAAGACTTGCGAGATGGCTCCGGCCGGGAGCTTGCCGGCTCAACCCGCGCACGACGCGTACGCCGTGAGCTTCACCTTTCTGGAAGGCGTCATTTCAGGCCATCCGGGTTAAGAGACGAAAACGCGAACGAAACACAGTCGGCGGTCATTCCTTGGACGGCGCGGCCATCGCCGCCGCCAGCCGGGACTCCACGTACAGCAGGTTGCTCTCGCCGGCGCGCGTGACGAGCTGAAGAAGCTCGTTCATGGATGAGACTTCCTCGACCTGTTCATCGACGAACCACTTCAAAAAGCTGCGCGTGGCGTAGTCGTGCTCCTTTTCGCTTTTGGCCATCAGGTCGTTGATCTGCCGGGTGACGGTGAGTTCGCTGTCCACGGCGGCTTTGACGATCTCGCGCACGGTCTTGTAGTCGGCCTTGGGCTTGTCCATCGCTCCGAGGGTGACCTTGCCGCCGACATCCTGAATGTATGCCGCGATCTTCAGGGCGTGACCGCGTTCTTCGTCGGCCTGCTGCATGAACCGCTGCGCGAAAATCTTGAGGCCCATGCCGTCCAGGCAGAACGCCATCGCCAGGTATTTGTGCGAAGCCGCCATCTCGTTGGCGATTTGCTTGTCCAGGGCGGCGTTCATGGGCTTTGAAATCATCATGTGGGCGTCCTCTCAGTAGATTGGGGTCTGGTTCGCCGGATGATAGATTCCGCGAACCCGCGGGGCAACTGGTCGCTGTTCCCGGTAAAACGTTTTCTCTAAATCACAAGCGAATCCTTATCGAGCGTGAACGCCGCGCGCGAAGCGAGACTTCGATGTGGAACAAATTGAATCATCGCTACTCGCGACCGCTGAAACGTGCGTCGCTGCCGCCACTTACGACTGCGTCGGTCCTGTGACGCGACGCGCTTTGAGTTACAATAGACCTCATGACCACCATTGATATGCCGCCGATAGATCCGTCGGAAGAAGGGGTAACGCCGATGAAGGATCTCGCTTCGGAGCGGAATCGGTTCGTCACGGTTCAGGAGCACATTCTCAGCCAGCAGCGCAGCCACCCCACTGCGACGGGCGGATTCAGCTGGCTGCTTTCCGGCATCACGCTCGCGGCCCGGATCATCTCAGCGAATGTCCGGCGCGCCGGGATTCTCGACGTGCTCGGCGAGGCCGGCGCGGCCAACGTCCACGGCGAGCAGCAGCAGAAGCTCGACCTGCTCGCGAACAAGACCATCGAGCTTTGCCTGGGCTATCGCGGCAACATCGGCATCATCGCCTCTGAAGAGCTGGACGAGCCGACCGTCGTGACGCGCAGCGGCGCGAACGGTCGATACGTGGTCATCTTCGACCCGCTCGATGGCTCGTCAAACATCGACGTCAACGTTTCAGTGGGGACGATCTTCTCGATTCTCGAGCGCGATCCCAGCGGGTTTGAGTCGCGCGACCCAGCCGCCGATGTCCTTCAGGCTGGTCATCGCCAGCTTGCCGCGGGATACATCGTCTATGGTTCGAGTACGGTCCTCGTCTACACGACTGGTGAAGGTGTGCACATGTTCACGCTTGACCCGTCGGTGGGGGCCTTCATCCTTGCCAACGAGCATGTGAAGATGCCTGAGAAAGGCAAGAGCTACAGCGTCAACGAGGGCAATTACAACTCGTTCCCCAAGGGCGTGCAGTCGTATCTGGGATGGTGCAAGACCGAGGGGGCGGGGCCGTACTCGGCGCGGTACATCGGCTCGCTGGTTGCCGATTTTCACCGCATCTTGCTACGCGGCGGAATATTCCTGTATCCTGCCACGGCCAAGGCGCCCAATGGCAAACTTCGGCTGCTCTACGAGGCGAATCCGATCGCATTCCTCGCCGAGCAGGCCGGCGGCATGGCGACCGATGGCACGAGGCGAATCCTTGATAAGCAGCCCAAGTCACTCCATGAGCGCACGCCCCTGTTCGTCGGCAGCCGACCCGATATGGAGCGGCTTCAGGAACACCTTAAGAATGCGGACTAGCTCCGCGAATCCGTTCACACTCCAACCATCGAGCGCGCATGTCTGATACGCCTGTTCAAGCGTCCGAGTCGTGGACGATTGGTCGCCTGCTGGCGTGGACGCGATCGCATTTTGAGTCGCGCGGCGTCGATGATGCCCGGCTCTGCGCCGAACTCCTGCTGGCCAAGGCCCTCGGCTGCAAGCGGATCGAACTGTATGCGCGATTTGAAGAGGCCCCCGATGAGGCGCGGCGCGCGACGTTTCGCGAACTGGTGCGCGCGGCGGCCGAGCATCAGCCCATCGCCTACCTGATCGGCACGCGCGAGTTTTATTCGCTGGAGTTTGAAGTGACGCCGGACGTGCTGATTCCCCGGCCCGAGACCGAGCTGCTCGTCGAGCGGGCCATCGATTGGATCAAGGGGCATCCCGCCGATCGTCACGAGCTGCTCGACATCGGCGCCGGATCGGGCTGTCTGGCGGTGACGATCTGCAAGCGCGCCGCGACCGCTCATGCCGTGGCCGTGGACATTTCCGAACCGGCCCTCGTTGTAGCGCAGCGCAATGCCGCGCGGCACGGCGTCGCCGAGCGCGTGAAATGCGTTCGGGCCGACATGCTCGACCTGCCGCCGGACGTGCTTTCGCCCAATGGTTTCGACGTGATCGTGTCCAATCCGCCCTATATTGCCGAGTCGGATCGGGATTCGCTGCCGGAAAACGTCAGGAAGTATGAGCCCTCAGTCGCGCTCTTTGCCGGGGAGGATGGGCTTTCGGCGTATCGCAGGATCGCCGCGAAGGCGCGCTCGGTTTTGCGGCCCGGCGGCGTGCTGATTCTGGAGGTCGGCAGCGGCCAGGCCGACAGCGTGGAGAAGATGATGGTCGCCGATGGGGGGCTTGCGGCCGCCGGACGGTTTCGCGACCTGGGCGGGATCGAACGAGCCATCGAGCTTACACTACCCGCATGACCGACGGCGACCTGGCGACGCGCGCCTTTGAGAGAATCCTGATCATCAAGCCCAGTTCGCCGGGCGACATCATTCACGCGCTGCCGGTACTCGAGGGGCTTCACCGCCGCTATCCCGCCGCACGCATCGCATGGCTCGTGGCTTCGCCGTTCGCCAATCTGCTCGAGCGCGACAAGCGCATCCACGAGATCATCCTGTTCGATCGCAAGCGCTTCGGCCGGCTGGGGCGCAGTCTGAGCGTGACCGGTGAGTTCTGGGAGTTCGTCAAGTCGCTGCGCGAGCGCGAGTTCGATCTGGTCATCGACTTGCAGGGGCTCTTTCGCAGCGGCTTCCTCTCGATGGCCAGCGGGGCGAAGGTGCGCATCGGTTTCGCCGATGCCCGCGAGATGTCGCCGCTCTTCTACACCGACAAGATTCCCGCGAGCCC
>CAZCGF010000094.1:0-15653 GCA_964498115.1 uncultured Planctomycetaceae bacterium
AGACATGCGCGAGATCATCGCGGAGCATCGACGCTTGTGGCTGGCAAGAAATCGACCGGGGGGACTGCGATCGAGTGTGGGCTACTACCAGGACCTGCTCAATGAGTATGAGAGGCTGGGAGCGAAGGGGCCGACGACTTCATCGAGGCGAAGGCGATCAGCAGTCGTTCGTCGAAGTCGGCCTGCACGGTCCTGATCGCACCGACCATCAGTCGCAGCTTGTTGATGTCCACATCGCCGCAGCAAACATACGACGTCGCGCCGCGATTCCAGGCAAGGACCGAGAGCGTCCGACCCCCCGATGCAGACGGCACTTCAAACTGACGATAGGGGCCGTCGCTGGTGACGTCGCCGCCGGGGATCGGCTCGAACTGATCGGACCGGGGGGTCACAAAGAACGAGATTCGACCGGTTGCGGCGGAGGCGTAGACAACGTGACCGCCATCGACGGAACCGACCTCGCTGGGCGAGCAGTAGTTGGCCGACTCAAACTTGTAGTCATACGCGGACAGATCGGGAAACGAGACGGCCAGGCGGTTGTCAAAGTGGGCGGCGATTTCGGACTCGACTTCACCGAGCTTACCGGGTAGCGCCGGGTTCTGGTGCGCCTTGCCGCGGGCCGTGCATTGGCCGTGAACCCTGGCCACGAGCTGCGCGCCGGCCGCGCCGCGCTCGCTGGAGCCCGCGAAAGGCATCTGGGTCACAGGGTTCGGCGTTGGCTCAAAGTCTCGAAGGTAAACCACGGCGGAAAGCAGCAGGGCTGCGGCCACACCGATGAAGGCCACGGCCGAACGCCAGCTTCGACGGCCGGCGCTGCGGGAAATGCTGGATCTGGAGCCGGCCAAGAGCGACTCCTGCACCCGGGCGGACAGATGGGCCGGAACGGTAATCGAGCGAAGGTCCTTGCCGATGGCCTTTCGAAGCTGTTGATGCTCATCCACCTTGCGACTGCACGAGGGGCACATCTTCAGGTGATCGAGCACCTCGCAATTCGCCCGTACGCCCAGCTGGCCGTCGGCAAACGCATGTAAGAATTTTTGAACGCTCTTGCAATTCATGGTTCGACTTTCGATGACCTGGCAAGTCCGTGACGCGTCGCGTAATCCGCCAACTGCTCGTTCAACTGCTGCCTTGCGCGATGAAGCCGGCTCATCACTGTACCGATCGCACAATCGAGCACCTGGGCGATCTCTTTGTAGCTCATGTCGCCCAAGGCCCAGAGCAGCATGACCGCCCGATACTCCGGCGGCAGTCGCTCGACTGCCCGCTTCAATTCCTCGTCAAATCCTTCCCAACTCATGACCTCCGGCGTCAGGGCTGATATCTCTGCCCCGATATCCGAAGGGAAATCATCCAGGCCCAAATCTGCCAGAAGCGTCGGCGAACGAGCGGCGTCGTGTCGGCTGTTGAAGTATGCATTGTGCAGAATCTTCAAGAGCCAGGGCTTCGCCCCGTACTCGCGCAACTCAAACGAATCGAATCCCCGATGGGCACGAAGGAACGTCTCCTGAACGAGGTCCTCGGCCTGATGTGCATTACCGCACAACTTGAACGCCAAGCGGTAAACAAGGTCCAAGTGGCAGAGGATCAACTCCTTGAATCGCTCGCCGACCGGGTCGGTCATTGGACTCCTCCCCGGCAGACCACCTTCCGGGAATCCGACACGCCTTCTTAAACCGAGCTAACGTTCACATTTATTCCAGGAAAAGCCGTTCTGCCGCAAGTCGTCCCGGCCCCCGAAAACCCATAACCCGAGTATTTTCGGGCCATTATATCACGGCGGGGCGGGATCAGTCCGCCTCGGTCGGCAAGGGCGGGCCACTGGCCACAGGGGGTGCCCCGTCGGGACGCCCTTTCGGATGCACCGCCCGGCGTCGATCCATCAGAAACGTGGTTCGCGCCATTTGCTCCGGGGCGAGGAGCTTTTGGAGGGCGGCCTTGGCTTCCCGGATGCCGGTTCTCCGGGACACATGCTGCAGGAGTATGTGTTCGTTGTTCATTTTCCCCAGGATTCGGGCCACGTCCTTCACATGCAGATGATACCCTTCACGGGCCCTTCGGACGTGATCCGCCTCAAAGAACGACGCCTCGAGCAGGAGGACCTTTGCGTTCCGCACCATCTCCAGGTCCTGCCAGGCGCCTTCCGCCGTGTCGCCGCAATAGGCGATGAGCGGAACTTCAACCTGGTGTTCGATCTGTACGCCCTTTTTCTTCAGCGCTACCAGTTCAGGCCCTGCGAGCCCCATGAACTCAGCCTTGAGCTTGTGGCGAACGTCGAGAATGCAGAAGCCCAGCGCGGCGACTCTGTGATTTACCTTGAACGCGGCGGCGATGAGGCCCCGGCGAAGCTCGTACCGGTCGCCGTCAGCCATTCCGATGATTTTCGCCGGGGATTCGTGCCCCTCTATCCTTCCCCACACGCGCAGCAGGTCCTTGATGGGGTCAACGAGCGCATGCGGCGTCAGGACGCAGCCGGGGCTGTTCCCGACGAAGTTTCGCTGACTGAAGTAATACGCGAGCCCGGCGGAGTGATCCATGTGACCATGCGAAAGGAGGACATGGTCGATGGCGAGAATCTCAGCGGGCGCTTTGCCGACGTCGAAGCAGACGTTGAGCTCCGGCGCGGCAACGACGGTCTCTTCTCCGGCGACGCTGTATCCGAGAATCCTGATGTCGCCGAGTTGATGCTCGACCATTCGTCCTGCCACTGTCGATGCTCCGTGCCGAGTTGCGCGATCAATCAGAACGTGAGATTGTCCAATTCACAATCCGAAACGCGCAAGGCGGAAGAGTCTAATGCAGAAGTCGGGTCGCGCGATAGGCCCCGAAACGGCAAATTCCGCTTGACACCCAATTTATAGAGTCGTATCTTCCGCCACTATACAAGATGTTGGGGAGTGGGCTCCCGACAGCCGTGGCAGAAAAATGCAATGCCCGTACTGCAAAGAACTCCGCACGGACAAGGTCATCGATTCTCGGGCGACCGAGGGCGGAACGGTGATTCGTCGCCGTCGACAATGTCTGGCCTGCGACAAGCGGTACACCACCTATGAGCGCGTCGAAGAGACCAACAAACTTCTCGTCGTTAAGAAAGATGGCGCGCGGGTTCCTTACGATCGAAGCAAACTTCTCGGAGGTCTGCAACGAGCCTGCTGGAAGCGACCTATTTCCAGCGAAGGGATCGAAGCGATCATCAACGACGTGGAAGAGGAAGTCTTCCGCACGTTCGATCGCGAGGTGCCCAGCCGTTATCTCGGCCAGGCCATTTCAGTTCGGCTCCGAAAGTGCGACAAGATCGCCTATCTCCGCTTCGCCAGCCTGTACCACGAGTTTCAACTCGTCGATGACTTCATCGAGGAAGCAAAAAATATTCTGGACCGCGACAAGCACGACGTCGCCGGCCAGCAGGAATTGTTTAATGAATTACCATCGAGCGACGAATAGCACCATTGTTGTGCGCAAACGAGACGGCACGAACGAGTCCTTCGTTATCTCCAAGCTTCTCAACTGCATTCGAAACGGCCTGACCGCCGGTGGAGAGTCCTGCGGTCTGAACCTCACGGCCGCCGGCGGCCTTGCCGAGGCCGTCTTTGAGTATCTGCAGAGTTCATATTCCGCTTTGCCGGTACCCAGCAGGCATCTTGCCGAGTTGGTCGAGCTCGTCCTCTGCGAAACGGGGCACGCATCGGCCAGCATGGCCATTCGTCAGCATTCGGCACATCGCGAGTTCTGTCGCCGCCGCATCATGGTCGCCACGCCGCGGCCTTCCGACGGCCGGTTCGCCCAGCGCCGCTGGAACAAGTCGCTGCTTGTGCAGCACTTTCGAAGGTGTCATCAGCTCGATGCGCCGACCGCCCGAATGATGGCCGGCCGCGTCGAGGAGTTGGTCTTTAATTGTGGGCTCAGAGTGGTGACCACGGGGTTCGTCCGCGAAGCGGCCCGCAGCGAACTGCTCGCCTGGGGCCTGATGCCCGGCGCCCTCGTGGTGAAGCGCAGCTACAGCCCGCGCGGACCCGGAAAGATCAAGGAGTCCTGACCGAGTATTGCTGACAAACGAAAAGCCCGCGCCGCTTGCGGCGCGAACTTGCGGTGAGATCAATCAAGGAAGAGCTGCATTGGATGCAGGTCTCGCCGTTTTAAGGCCTGTCGTAAGACTTCGCCCTCATCCGAGCGCCACGGCTTGGGCACTCGTCTTGCGACAGGCCATGCTTTTGCGCTTTTCGCGCGATCGATCGATTTCCCCATCAAACATGAAGCCCACCCACGGCTGTGGGTGGGCTTCGCCCCCTCAGGCTCTCCACTCGCAATGACGCGAGTCCTATCGACGCATCGCCGAGGCTCGCCGACCTCGTCGTGTTCGAACGGACCTCGCGCTTGCAAGCAGAGCAACTGATGCCGACAGAGAACCCATCAGCCCCGTGGCGCACGGCGGGATCGGCGTCCCCACAAACTCCCCGGGTGCGGGCGGCGCGTCCTTCAGATTGACGACACAATCGCCGTTGTTGTCGCCGATCGGCCGCCCTTCGCCATCCACTGCCGCGCCCGCCGCATTGTTCGGACAGACATCGTTGCAGTCGGCCACTCCATCAGCGTCGCTGTCCGTATCCGCAACGCCGCATCCGCATTCGCCCGGGGCGACCTTGTTCGGATCGCCGGGGCACTTGTCCTGACAGTCTTCGACACCGTCGCCATCGCTGTCGCCGGCCGTCGGGCAGACGTCCACGCAGTCCGGAATGCCGTCGTTGTCGGTGTCCAGATGATCATCCTGTCCGGCACAGGCATCGCAGTCATCAATCACGCCGTCAGAATCGGAATCCGGCTCGCACGTATCGGGCACGCCGTTCGTGTTGCAGTCATCGAAGACTTCGCACACGTCCGCCATGCCGTTCGAGTTGCAGTCCGCTTCGCAATCATCCGGCACGCCGTTGCTGTCGCAATCGGGCTCGCATCCATCGGGGATGCCGTCGGTGTCGCAGTCGAGCGTATCGTCACTTCCCGGACAAACATCTTTACAATCCAGTACCCCGTCAGAGTCGGAGTCCGCTTCCGAGACACCGCATCCACAGAAACCCGGCTCGATCTTATTCGCGTCGTTCGGGCACCCGTCGCAGTCATCCGGCGTCCCGTCGGCATCGCTGTCCGGCTCGCAAAGATCCGGGACACCGTCCGTATCACAGTCGGCGCCATTCTCGCATTCATCCGGCACGCCGTTGGTGTTGCAGTCGCCGCTTTCGCCGCCGGAGATATCCTGGGCGTCGTTGATGTTGTTGCAGTTGCAGTCCGTGATGAAGCTGGTCGTGCCGTATATGTTGTCGTTGTCCGTCGGCGTGTTCGTGTCATTCGCCGCGGCGTTGTTCAGAAATATATTGGGCCCCGCTTCGTAAACGCTCGCACCGGCATTGACGAAAATCGCTCCGCCCTTGCCCTGTCCGTTTTGTCCGCGCGTCGACTCGGTGCCCGGGCTGCCGATTCCTCCCAGCCCGCCGATGGCCGAATTGCCGACAATCGTGCATCCACCAAGAGAGACTGAGCCCGCTCGCACGAAGATCGCCCCGCCAAGACCCGCCCCGCCGCCGCCGCCACCGCCGCCGGCCTGGGTTGATGTGCGAATCGCATTGGCGCCGTTGCCGCCGAACATTCCCGCAATGCCGCCTGTGCCGGCCGGGTTCGGATCGGTTCCGCTCGAATTGATGTTGTAGCCGCCGCCGCCACCACCACCGCCGAAGCCGCCCGTGCCGCCTTGATAGGATGGACTCGTGCCGCTGCCGCCGTTTGCGACGCCGGTCCCGCCGCCGCCGCCGCCGAATCCACCCGAACCGCCGCGTGTCGCAATACCTGTCCCACCGCCGCCGCCTCCCGCGCCCGCTCCACCGTTACCCGCAAACCCCTGATTCCCGACGGTGCCTGCTGCTCCGCCCAGTCCGCCGAGATGTCCGCCGTTGCCGCCGCGCCCGCCGTAACTGTTGAGATCGCTAAAGTCCGGTGACTGGCCGCTTTCTCCGACACCGCCGCCGCCTGAAGCGCCGAAGCCTCCGAACTGCGTTCCGTTACCGCCGTTCCCGCCGATCGCGGAGTTGTTGGCGAGTATCACGTTGCGAACGCACGCGCCGCCCGAATTGATGAACAATGCACCGCCCATGCCCGCCGCGCCGCCGCCTGTTCCCGATGCCTGTGCATCACCGCCGCGCCCGCCGCGGGCAAGTCCATCTGAAAGCGTCAGATCGCGAATCGCCAGCAGTGCGCCGTCCACCGCGAGTATCGCGGTTGCCTCGTCGCCGCTGATGATCAGTTGAGCTTGTCCCGGCCCGGCGATTTCAAGATCATCCGTGATCGTCGGGAGAATCGATCCGAGCGTAATCACCGAGGGCATCGGCAGATGGAACATAATCTGATCCGCCCCCAATGCCTCATCGCCCAGGTCCGTCACACCGTCGCTGTTCGCCGCAATGATCGCCTCTCGAAGCGTGACGAGTCCGTCTCCCGAATTCACATCGTCCAGAGGGCTGTTCACATAAAGCGTCCCCGCCTGAAGCGTGCCGCTGAAGAGGACTGACAACACAACTGCCGCACTTGCCAGCCGTCTAGTTGATTCACTCTGGAATGCTCTTTGACTTCGAAACATGACGCCTGTCTCCTTTGCGGGTGAAGGCCGCCTCTAGGCCGTGCGCCGTCACCGGACTTGCCGAAACCACGGGGGTACACTCCCGCCACCCCACAGTTCGAGAAGGAGAGTCCAAAGCCATCATGGATCGCGGCGAATGAGCGAAAGAGAGGAGTCTCCGGCCCAATCCGGGGCCTAAGACTTGTAGTGCCCGGGCTCCTGGAGCCCTTTGGCGAGCGGCGGGAAGGCGGCCTACACCCGCGGCCGGCCGATGGAGTAGTAGGTAAACCCCCGGCCCTTCATCTGCTCGCAGGCGTACAGGTTCCGGCCGTCAAAAATGACCGGTTGCTTCAAGGCGGCCTTGATTCGATCGAAGTCGGGCGAGCGAAACTCGTTCCACTCGGTGCAGATGATCAGCGCGTCGCCCCCGGCGAGCGCCTCATAGGCATCGTCAAAGTAGGCAACCTTGGCGCCGTACACAGTCTCCAGATGACCCAGGGCCTTCGGGTCGCTGGCCCGCACCTTTGCCCCGGCGGCGAGGAGCCCGTCGATGATCGTCAAGGCCGGCGCTTCGCGGATGTCGTCGGTCTTGGGCTTGAAAGCGATGCCCCACAGCGCGATCGTCTTACCCGCCAGATTGCCGCCGAAGTGCGTCCTGACCCGCTCGACAAGCAGCTTCTTCTGGCGCTCGTTCACCTCGTGAACCGAACTGAGCAGATCGCCGTTCACCCCCGCCGTCTTCGCCACGTGGTACAACGCCTGCACGTCCTTCGGGAAACAGCTTCCGCCGTAACCGATCCCGGGATACAGAAAGTGCGAGCCGATTCGCGCGTCGTAGCCGATCCCGCTGCGCACCTGATCGACGTCGATCCCCATCGCCTCGCAGATGTTCGCCACCTGGTTGATGAAGCTGATTCGCGTGGACAGGTAGCAGTTCGCCGCGTACTTGATCATCTCCGACGCACGGCGCCGCACGACCAGAATCGGGTGCTGGTTCCGCACAAACGGCTGATAGAGCTCGGCCATCTTCCGCGCCGCTTCCTCATCTTCGCTGCCGATTACCACGCGGTCGGGCCGCTGGAAGTCGTCCACCGCCGAGCCTTCCTTCAGAAACTCCGGATTGCTCACCACGATCACCGGGTGCTTCGCCAGCGGCGTCACCAGCGCCTCCACCCGATCGCAGGTCCCCACCGGCACCGTCGACTTCATTACCAGGATCGTTCGCTTGGTCACCACCCGGGCGATGTCCTGCACGGCCTTCTCGATCATCGAGAGATCGGCCGAGCCGTCGGACTTCGGCGGCGTGCCGATGGCGATGAAGATGATCTCCCCGTGATCGACCGCCTCTTTGAGATTCGTCGTTGCCCGAAAGCGCCCGCTGTGCAGATTGGCCGCGAGCAGGTCGGACAGCCCGGGCTCGTAGATGGGACACTCGCCGCGATTGAGCCGCTCGACCTTCTGCGGATCGATGTCCAGACCGACGACGTGATTGCCCGAATCGGCAAGACAAACGCCCGTGACAAGGCCGACGTAACCTGTTCCGACGATGGTGATACGCATTTCGCAAACCCCTGCAGTTGGTTGGCCGGAGATTATCGGTGTAATCCGTCGGCGATTCCAGCAAGGGCGGATTTGAAATTAACCGGCGATAATGCTAGGTTCCATGCGTGATCCAGGCGGGATGATCCTAAAGCACCCCTCGCGGATCGGAAAATCCAGCTCCGGAGAGAGAACAATGAAGATCAAGATCACCTACTGCGGCCAGTGAAACTACAAACCGCAGGCCACCGGTCTGGTGGCGGAATTGACGGAAAAGTTCGCGGCCCAGAAGCCGCAGTTTCAGTTGGAAGTCGGCGGCGGCGGCGTTTTCGACGTTGACCTGGACGGGCAGCGCATCTTCACCAAGAAAGAAGTCGGTCGCTTCCCGATCTACGGCGAAGTCCCGATGGCGATTCAGATGAAGATGCTCAACCAGTAATCGATGCACGCCTCGACCTGGTTCCAAGACGATGAAATCACCCGAAGCGGCCTCGCTCCTTCGGCGCGCCTGTGCGCAGCAGGTTCAACTGGTAATTGCCGATGTAGCCCTTCGACTGGAAGTGCTTGAACAAATCGTCCACCGAGGGGAAGACGCGCGTCGCCGTCTCGGTGATGAAGGGAGAGGGCTCCTTCTTCGGTCGCCAGATGACGTAGACTTCCTTCGTGCCTTCAAAGGCGTGCTGAAGCTCGCGCTCGACGCCCGATGACAGGCCGGGAATGCCGCCCGGAAGCTCCGGCACATAACTGACGATCATGTCCGACTGGTCGATGAGCTTGAAGTCGCGGGCGTAGATCTGGCTGTCGATGTCCGGGGCGACGTCGGTCACCGCCGGGACGCTGAAGTCGAGCATTTTTCCGTTCACTTCCAGCGTGATCTTGCCCTCGCCGCGCTTCGTCGCCTCGGCCGCTTCAAAGAGCAGACGCTTCTCGTCCAGATCGCCCGGGTCGAAGCAGATGAAATGCTCGGCCAGGGCATCGCGGAAGCCGTCGATCTCCGCCAGCACGTCGGGCATGTCCATAACGTGCGACATCGGGAAGCTGGGATAGATGCGCTTGCGCTGCTGCTCAAACATGAGCCGGACCAGCGACTCGGCGGTGGAAGCCGCGTGCCCGCGCGCGAGAACGTAATACTTGCCATGGCCGCCGATGGCGTGGGCGAGGATTTCCGTCGCGAGAATCTCCTCCTCGCGCCAGACCATGATGTCCTTGAGCGTATGGACGATGTCGTGCTCGCGCAGGAGCCGCTCGTGAACCGCGTCCACGTTATCCACCAGCGTGACGTACAAATCGGCGTCCAGCGCCGTCATATGATCGAAGTCGAACGCTTCGAAGAGCCCGTGCTTCCAGCGGAACGTGGCGTGCGTATTCACGATCACGTTCTCGGTGCGCTCGGCGAGATTGATGATGTCCTTGAAAACGGCCCGGCGAAGGGTGTTCAATCGCGTGCGCGGCAGGTCGAGGATGCGCCCCTGAACGATGTCCGGCGCCTCCTTGTACATCATGTCGCCGACGTTGCAGAGCGTCACCTGCTTGCCTCGGGCCGAGGCGATCCGCTCTACTTCCTGCAGGAACTGTTTCTTGTCCACACCGACCTGACCGGTCACCACGACACGAACGCCCTGGTGACGGGACTTGCCGAAAAGCGTTGATGGGTTGTTCGCCATAGCGGGTTCTCCGAATTGATCCAGTTTACCCCATCCCCGAAACCTCGCCAAACGCAGTCCGGGGCTGCCTGAGCACCATGGAATGAAAATCCCCATTCTGATGCGAAAGGCCGAACGATTTCGGACGATATGGCCAATAGCGCCGCAGACGGTTATCCTGATACCGGATGCACAAAAAGCGGGGCCGCCGCGTTTGCCCGATGCGCTCGCAATATTCACCGGGCAACACCCCAATACCCCCGCGTAGCTGCAACGACCGCCTTCGGCACTGGAATTGCTAAATGCCGCCGACCGAACACAAAGCCTGGCTCCAAACTTTTCAGGAGCTACTCCACTACTACGTTCCGGAGCTTCCGCCGTCGCCCGCCCTGGTCTTCGGCAGCCTCGCCGTGTTCTGCGCGGGGTTGTTCCTCGTCTTTCGTAGCGGCAAGTCGGAGCGCATGGTCGTGAGTTGCTTCGGGTTCATTCTCGGCGGATGGATCGGCTGGCAGGCCTCCGACCTCGTCGGAACGCCCGGACCGATCTCGGCCGCGGTTCTCGGTCTTGTGCTGACCATCATCGCCTATCGAACCTATCGCGTGTGGCTGGCCGGCGGCTCTGTCGTCGTGCTTTTCTTCGCGGCGACGACCTTCCAACTCGGACGCGGCGACTTGTCCCGTTACCTCCCGGCCGTCGATGCCGCCCGGGGAAAGACCGAGGGAGCAAGAGTGCTGGAGCTCCCCACCTCCGAAGAGCAGCAGCGCAACCAACTCAACCAGGCCGCCGTGCAACTGGAAAAGTTCAAGGAAAAGGTCATCTCAGAATTGAAGGCGCTTGGCCCCATTGGATGGCTCTTGCCTCTGGCGGCAGCCGTGGTCGGCGGCATTCTTGCATTCTGGGCCCTCCGCATCTTCACCATCATCTGGCTCGGACTTCTGGGAGCCGGTCTTGCAGTGACGAGCGCCATGACCCTGATATGCGCCCAGTGGCCCAACGCGCGCGATTCAATCTTCAACGAGCCGCGCATCGGCATCGGCCTGATCGCCGGATTGTGGATCGCCGGCCTCCTCCTTCAGGCCAAGGAAGCCCGGCTGCCCAAGCGCGTCATCAAGCCGGAAGGCGGCAAGCCCGCAGCGCAAACGGCGTGACACACATCGACGCATGTTCTACACTCGCTCGGCGTAGGTGAAAGACCCGACCATGCGCTCCATCCGCATCATCTGCATCCTCGCCGGCCGGCACGTTCGCGTGCTGTCGCGCTCGCCCGCGACGATCGCCGTCGTCTTTCTGCCGAGCGTCGTCCTCTACACCATTTTCACCCAGATCTTCGCCGGGCCCGCCGGCCGTCCGTTCCGCGTCGCGGTCATCGACGAAGACCAGTCCCCGTCGTCGAAGCGATTAATCGACGAACTGGTCGAGCAGAACGTCCGCATCATCCGCAATGAAGGTGAAGATCCCGACGCTCCGCCGTTGACCGCTGAATCAGCCAAGAGCCTGATCCGCAATCAGGGCAAGTTTCGCGTCGCACTGGTGATTCCCAAGGGCTTCGGCGAGGCCCCCAACATGATGTCAGGCCCACGGCACAAGGGCGTCATCGTCTATTACGACAAGCTGGAACCGACCGAGTCGGAGATTGTCGTCGGCATGCTTCAAATGGCCGCAGGCCGCGACTTCTTCGAGAGCATGATGCGCCCGCTTGCCTCGGTGGCGGGTGAACAATCGACGACCGCGCCGGCGAGCCAGAAGCTCCTCGTCAAAGTCGATCGTCGGGACGTCACCGGTCAGCGGATGAAAATCGCCGCCAAGCACACCTTTCTCGCGGGCATCGTCCCGATGTTTCTGCTCTTCAGCGCCACCGCCGCCGCCCGGGCCATCCTCGAGGCCCTCGGCACCGGCGAGATGCGCCGCCTGCTCGCCGCCCCCATCTCCCCCGCCCACATCCTGCTCGGAGAAATGCTCTACGCCCTGCTGATCGCGCTGGCCCAGTGCTACGCCATGTATCTGTACGCGTGGCTGCTCTTCGGTGTCGACATTTGGGCCATCGCCGGGGGATTGCTCCTGCTCACCATCACCACGTGCCTCGCCACCACCGGCTTCGGCGTGCTGATCGGCGCCTTCTGTCGCAACACCGAACAGATAGATTCAGTTGGAACGGTTGTCGTTCTGGCGATGAGCGCCGTTGGCGGCAGCATGGTCCCCCGATGGATCATGCCCGAATGGATGCAGAAGATGGGCCTCCTCACCATCAACGGCTGGTCTTATGACGGCTTCATGGGTCTGATTCAGGGACAGGGATTGCCCGGCATCATGCCGGAGTGCATCGTGCTAACGGCGATCGCTCTCGCCAGCGCGGCCCTTGGGAGCTACCTATTCGCCAGAAGGCTCGCCGCCAACCCCGCCGGCTGATCGACACCTCGTCCGCGAGCGACCTTCGCCGTCGTCGGCTGCCGGGTGCTCGGCCTTAAGTCGTAGCACACCATCCATCGATCATTTCGAGCGAGAAGCAGCCCGCCTACGACCACGAAGTTGTTCCACGTCCGGCCCTCCAGAATCTCAACCGATCCGATCTCCTTGCGTTTCGTCGGTTGCGCCTTGATCAGCGCCAAACGCCCGTCCTCACTGAGTACCAGCAGGTGATCGTTGACCAGCAGAACCGAGCCGAAGTTGTAGCGCCCCGACCGCCACTTCCGCTCGCCGGTCGCCAGATCAACACAGCAAAGAATCGCCTCGTCGAGCCCGTAGGCATGGCCCTGATAGATCACCGACGAGCTGAACTTGTTCTGCATCGAACGGACCAGCGCCCAGACTTCCTCCGTCTTCCAAGTCTCGCCGTCTCGCGTGACCTGCACGACCGCGGCCCCATGACCGTACCCTGCGGAGAGGAACACGCGATCGCCGCCGATCGGCAAAGGCTGCGACGCGTTGATCCACATGTAGGTATCCCACGGATGCCGCCAGAGCACTTTGCCGGTGGAAAGATCAAGCGACCGAAGCTCCGTCCCGCCGAGGTTAAGGACCTGGCGAACCCCGCAGATCGTCTCGAGCGCCGGTGATGAATACCCCTGAGAGCCCGCCGTCTCCCAGCGTTTCGCGCCGGTCCTGAAATCAAACGCAAAGATCGAAGGGTCCGCCTTGCCGGAGTGCGTCACGATGACCAAGTCATCGACAATAAGCGGCGAACCGGAAAGGCCCCACTCCAGGTTCGGAATCGATCCCCCCTTAAGCAAGTCGGTCTTCCAGACGACGTCGCCGGTATCGGCCTTTAGGCAGTGCAAATGCCCTTGAGCGCCCAGCGCGAAAATGAAACCGTCGTGATAAGTCGGCGTGGCCCGCGGCCCGTCGCCCCCGAGCGTTTCCTCGAACGACGCGTCATACGCAAACGCCCAGACCTCGCGGCCCGATGCGACTTCGTAACACGTTACCACCTCCTGCCTGCGGCGCTGTTCAATCGTGTACGCCCGGCCGCCGGCGACGACGAAGCTGGCATACCCCCCGCCGACCGGCTGACGCCACAGTTCGCGCGGCGGGTCACCCTGCCAGTCGAGTGAGATTGTCTCGTCGCGGCAAACGCCGTCTCTGCCGGGCCCTCGGAAATCCGTCCAGCTCAATTCTGTAACGCCACTCACCCGCGATGAAGTCTCACTCTCCGCCTGTGCCTGCCGGTGCGCCTCAAGCCTGCCGTCCGGGTCGTTGAGCAGACTGTCTATGTCCAGCGAAAAGTCGGCCATGCCCCGCATGTATCCGCTGAACCGCCAGTACGGCTTCAGCGCGATCAAAACCACAAGCACAAACACCGGCAGCAGCGCCGCCGCCGAAACGATCTTCCACACCCGCCGCGGCCTCGGCGCATGAATCAAAAGAAACAACCCCACGGGATACAGCAGCGCCAGCAGCGGATAAACGACAATGCCCCGCAGGTGCGCAGGTGTCGAAAGATGTGCGCCATCGCTCCGGTCGCTATCAACATGGGAATCTTCGCGCATGTGCATCGGCTCCGTTGGCAGCCGTGGATTGTAGCGCGAAAGAACTATTCGTCACGCGGGGCCGACGGCAGCGTGAACCGCCCGGCACTGCGAAGCGACTCAAACGCGCTCACCACGTTCGGGTCGAAGAATGCGCCGCGCTCGGCAATGATCTCCTCCGCGGCCTGCTGCGGGGGCCACGGCGCCTTATAGACACGCTCGCTCGTCAGCGCGTCGAAGATATCCGCCAGATGAACAATCCGCGCCGCCAGCGGAATCGCCTCGCCGGCCAGCCTGTCAGGGTAGCCCGTCCCGTTCCAGTTCTCGTGGTGACTGCGGGCGATCTGCCGAGCAATTTCAAAAAACGGCTTACGGGAGAGAATCCGTTCGCCCGCGATGCAGTGAAGCTGCATCCGCTCGCGCTCCGCCCCGCTGAGCGGGCCGGGCTTTTTCAGAATGCTGTCGGGCACCTGCATCTTGCCCACGTCGTGAAGGATCGCCGAATAGCCGTACTCCTCCGCGACGTGCTGCGGCAATCCGAGTTCGGTGGAAAGCAGTTTCACATAATGCTGAATACGGAGGACGTGCGCGCCGGTGTCGAGGTCCTTCGCCTCGCTGGCCACGGCGAGCATGTAGATCGCTTCCATGTTTGCTTCATGAAGCTCGCAGGTGCGCTCGCGGACCTTCTCCTCCAGCCGGGCATTGCCGCGCTTCAGCTCCAGCGCCTGAGCGATGACCGTATCGCTCAAGCGGGAGATCACCTGGAACTCCTCCTGAGCGTCGGTCTCGGCCCGCTTCTGGCCGGAGATGTCCATGACGGTCACGAGCCGATAGTCCGATTCCGGCGGCGAAGACCCCAGCGGTCTGCCGGATACGATGATCGGCACGACTTCGCCATTCGCGCCCGGCATCGTGAACTCGCCCTCGTACGGCTCGTCAAACTTGGACAGCCGCGTCGCGACGGCATTTCGGTCTTCTTCGGAGGAGTAGAGCGATGTGATGTCGCGCCCGACGAGCTCGGTCGAGGGCCGCCCCGCCATCTCGCCCAGCCGCGCGTTGACGTATTTGATTTGTCCGTCGCGATGGAGCAGGAGCGCACCGCAGTTCAGCGCGTCGAGCAATCTCACCGTCGGTAGTAGATGTGAATCGAGCGTTTCCGGCACGCCGAGTCCTCGTGATCGCCGCGTCGATCAACCGTCGCAGCCCTGTCGCCGATTATAACACCTCAGGCTTTGTCTGCATTCAGCGTCAAACCGGATGAACCCGATCCGGCGTCAAGTGCCGCTGCATTGGCCCGTCGTGAGGCGAAAGACGAACGCGGAAATGTCCAGCCCGTCGACGACGCCGCTCAAATCAGCATCGGGGCAAGTCTCGTCCATTCCACCCAGAAGCCGATCGACAAACGGCACAACGTCGCCGATTTCAACGACGCCGTTCCCATTCATGTCACCCGGACAGACTAAGCAGCCGCCGCGCGAAAAGTGAAAGAAGTTGAGCAGGTTGATCGCCCCGCCGACAAGGAACGGCCCGCTGATGCTGTTGTCGCCGGTATCGATCAGTCGAAGGTTATTGCTCGTCGCGACGAAGACGCCGCCGTCGGGACCGTTTTCCAATCCGATCGGAAAGCCGACGGGAACACCGACCATCGCCTGCGTGGTGAGGTTATACCGAAAGACATTCCCGTTCGACGCGACATAGAGATCGCCGTTGTCGCCGATCTGGAGTCCAAATGTGTCACCGCTGGTCAGCCCGTCGCTGCCGTCCAGCACCGTCTCAATAAATGCCCCCGTCGCCCCGTCGTATGCCAGCACATTGGCACTGTACCGCCCGGCGACATAAAGCCGGCCGTCCGGCGCAAAGGCAAACCCGCTCGGCCCGTCCAGCCCACCGCTGCCCGCCGAAACGAAG
>CAZCGF010000095.1:0-15651 GCA_964498115.1 uncultured Planctomycetaceae bacterium
CCGACCGCCGGAAGGACGCCCGGCGCACAGGCGCCGCAGACGGGTGTCGATTGCTGCTCCGGTGCCCCGGGCTCGCATGCATCGCCGACGCCGTCGGCATTGGAATCCGCCTGATCTGCATTGGAAACCGCCGGGCAGTTGTCGCAGAGATCGCCCAAGCCGTCACCGTCGGAATCGGCATCGCTCACACCGCAGCCGCATGTACCGGCCAGCGTTTTTTCCGGATCGCCGGGACACTCATCGATGCAGTCCGCGGTTCCGTCGCCATCGCTGTCCGTGTCAGGTACGCCGCAGCCGCAAACGCCAGCCAGCGTCTTGGCCGGATCGGCGCTGCACTCATCCTGGCAGTCCAGCACGCCGTCCGCGTCGCTGTCTATGTCCGCCGCTCCACATCCGCATGCGCCGGGGGCGGTCTTGAGCACGTCGTTCGGACAACCGTCATTGCAATCCAGCGTGCCGTCGCCATCGGTGTCGGAGTCCGCAACGCCGCACCCGCAGACGCCCGGTTCGATCTTGTCGGTATCGGCGGGGCAACCATCGCAGCCGTTGGCGCGTCCGTCGCCGTCGCTGTCGTTGCAATCGGAATTGGGGACGTAGGTACCGCCCTGAATCTGGCATGGCTGCTGGGCGAGAAACTGGCAGCTCTGGTCGGGCATGCAACAGGCGCTTTCGCAGGGATTGATCGCGCAGCTAATGCCATTGCCCTGAAAGGCGCCGCCCTGCGCGAGGCAGTCGTTCTCTTCGGCTGCGTCGACACAGCCCACGTTCGGAACGCAGCAGGCGCCGATACGGACAGGGGCCGCCGGTCCATTGACCGAGAGAACTGTGGAGACGACGAACGTGGCAAACGAGGGCGCGACGACTCTTGTTTTGAATCCAGCCGTCGCGTCGCCGGGCCCAAATGGGAGGCCGGTGTTGTTGAAGTCGGTTTCGGCGGCGTCGTTTAGGAGGGCAATGACCGAGGCAGGGCCGGCGCCGCTCACCAGGAAGTTTTGAAATAGATCGATGCCTCTGAACTCCAGTGTGTCTGAAGAGCCTGCGGAGGTGAAGCGAATGTGATCGTTGGCGTTTATCAGAGTCGCGGAGTCGTCGCCCGGGCCGGCGTCGACCTGAATGGCCGCGGCGTTGATCAGGTCAATGGTTAGATCGGTCGGCTGTCTGTTGCTGATGGTCATCATGAAGTGGACGCGAGCACCCGATGATCCATCCTGCACCACGGTTGTGTTCAGACGGGCGGAGAAGAAATCGCCGCCGTTGACGTCGTTCCAGAAGAGCGAGGAGGTGTTGCCTGTATAGGTTTCGGAGTCGGGCTCGGGGAAGCTGAATTCGCGAGTCTGTCCGAGCAGGTGGTACCACCAGCCCATGTGAACGACGCGATCCGCGCCGCCGTTGATGGTGAGATCGGCGGAGGGTTCGTCGCCGAAGGTGTTGAATGTGAAACTCGCATTGCCATCGGTCATCGTGCCGCCGAATGCGAGAGTCAGTGCGGGCGTCACCAGCAGCACCAGCAGGCACATGCACGCTTCGTGACTTCTCTTCATTGCAATACTCACGGCACTTCTCCGGGCTTCAGAAAAAGTCATCGCCTTGGCTACCGCCGCGAAGATCGCTTCGCGATCCGAACTCTCACCAGCATGAATGAGACCACGCCCAGCATCAGCGGCATGCCCGGTGCGCAGGTGCCGCAGACGGCGCCTGTCAGGGACTGGCCGGCGGGGAGCGATCCCGGATCGTTCGACTCGCAGACGTCGCCGACGAGATTGCCGTTCGCATCCGACTGGTCGGCATTGGCCGTCGCCGGGCAGTTGTCGCACGCATCGCCGATGCCGTCTCCGTCTGTGTCGGCCTGATCGGGATTGGCGACGGTCAGGCAGTTGTCGGCGGAGTCGGCAATGCCGTCGTTGTCGGCATCCGGCGTGAGCCTGAAGGCGTTGTCGCTGAGCTCGCCCGTGACATACACGTTGCCGGCGGCGTCCACGGCGATTGCGTTGGCCGAGGACAGGGGATGGCCCGCGCCGTCGCCGGCGGCGTCGATGATCTGAGTGATGGCTCCATCGGGGGCGATGCGAAAGGCGTTGTTTGTGTCCAGCGCGGCGACGTAGACGTTGCCTGCGTTGTCAACGGCGATGGCGGAAGGGCTGCCCAGGGTGTGACCCATTCCGTCGCCGGTTGCGTCGATGATTTTGGAGATGACTCCGCCGGGTGTGATCTTGAAGGCGTTGTGGCTGCTGCTTCCGGTGACATAGACGTTGCCGGCGGCGTCCACGGCAATGTCACTGGGGAAGGTGAGCATGTCGGCTCCGCCGGCGGCGCTCATGTTGATGATCTGGGTGATGACTCCGGTGGGTGTGATCTTGAAGGCATTGAAGCTGACGCGGCCGACGACATAGACGTTTTGCGCGGTGTCCACTGCGATGGCGCGGGGGTCGTCGAGCGGCATTCCGGCTCCTGCGCCGGCGGCGCTGATGATCTGCGTGATCGCACCGAGGGAGATTCGGAAGGCATTGTCGCCTCCGATGCCGGCGACATAGGCATTTCGATCGGCATCGACGGCGACGTCGGCGGGGACATTCAAGGTGTTTCCCATCATGTCGCCTGTGGAGCTGATGATCCTTGTGATGACGCCTGCGGGTGTGATGCGAAATGCATTGTTTGAAGCGGTGCCTGCGAGATAGACGTTTCCGAGGTTGTCGACCACGATTCCGACGGGGGCATCGAGCGCGTGTCCCTGGCCGCCCGCGGCGTCGATGATTTCGCTGACGACACCGGCGGGCGTGATTTTGAAGGCGTTGTCGCTTTCCAGGCCGGTCACGTAGGCGTTGGCGTCCGCATCGACGGCGACGTCGGAGGGGAGTTTGAGTTGATTGATGCCGCCGGCGCCGTTGGCGTCAATGATCTGGGTGATGATGTACTGGGCAAGTACATCGGGTGAGTTCGAGGCGAGGATGGTCAGGCATCCTGCGAGCAGCAGGCGGATTGAAATTGCCGGGGTGGGGATCGCTCTTTTGTTAATGCGCTTTTTTTTCGCAAACCTCGTGCGTCGCAACCCCCTTTTCTGCACGACGAGCATGGCAAACACCGCGGCCATGACCATCGCCATGCCCGCACCACAGGTCCCGCACAGGACAGTGGGGGACTGCGCCATCTGCTCGCAAGCGTCGAGCACGCCATTTGCATTCGCGTCCAACTCAGACTGACACTCGTCCGGCACTCCGTCGGCGTTGCAGTCGGTGCTGGTGCCGTCGAAGATGTCCTGCCCGTCGCCGACGTTGTTGTTGTTGCAGTCGGGAAACGCGAAGTGGAGGTTGAGGACGTCGCCATCGGTCCCAACGATTCCATCCTGGTTATCATTTGAATCCCACACGGCGATCCAGTTTCCTCTGCCGTCGGCCACGATATAGGGTTCAAACTCGGCTCCGGTCGTGTCGGTCGCCGACTTGGAATTCAACAGCGACGGATTGGTCCATGTCGCGCCGTTGTCGGCGCTGTAAGCGACGAGCAGGTCCGCGTCATTTACTCCAGATATGTTTCCACCGATGTCGGAACGCGATCGCCAGGCGGCGACCCAATTGCCATGACGATCGGTTGCAAGGAACACCGCCTCGTCGAGGCCCGTATCCGTGGTCGCGTTCGTATTCAGCGGAGCGGGATCGGTCCATGTTGAGCCGTTGTCGGTGCTGCGGGCCGCGACGATGTCGCCTTCAGTTCCGGTGCCGCTCAAATCGTTCTGTGACAGCCAGGCCACCAGCCAGTTTCCCTGTCCGTCGGTGACGATCTGGGAGTCGATATCGTCCCGCGAGTCCGTCGCAGCGTTGTTGTTCACAGGCACCGCGGGCATCCATGTCACGCCGTTGTCATCACTGCGAGCGATCAGAAGGTCGGCATCGGTTCCGGTCAGACCTCTTCGCGCCGTCCAGACTGAAAGCCAATGGCCCTGGCCATCGGTCGCGATGTGTGCATCCTCGTCGGCAGCATTGGCGGCGTCCGTTGCGGCGGTGGAGTTGAGCGGCGCGGGCGGGGACCAGGATGCACCATTGTCCGTGCTGCGAGCCACTAAGATGTCGGAATCGGTATTAATGGCTCCGCCGAGGTTTTCAGTGGATTGCCAAACGGCGACCCAATGGCCCTGGCCGTCGGTGGTGATCTGGGGGTATTCATCATCGCCCGTATCGCTGCCGGCATTGGTATTGAGCGGGGCGACGGGGGTCCAGGTCGCCCCGTTGTCGGTGCTTCGCGAGACAATGATGTCGTAATCCGTGCCCGAAAAAGCCAGCGACTGCCATATGGCGACCCAGTTGCCGTTTCCATCGGTTGTTATCTGCGCTTCGTCGTCGTAGGGACTGCCTGCGCCCCCGTTATTGTTCAACGTGGCGGGGGCTGTCCAAGTCGCACCATTGTCAGAGCTACGAGCGACCATGATGTCACCGACGGGATTCATCGACGGTTGGACATCGTACGTCCAGAGGACGACCCAGTTTCCTTTTCCATCTGTGGAAGCCCGAGCGTTGTAGTCGACCTCTGCCGGTGTGTCCGTCGTGGCGGTGGTGTTAAGGGGCGCAGGCAAGCCCAAGTTCACGGGGAATTGGGCGTGGACCTCCACACTGACCAGCAAGACTGTCACCAGAGTTGGGAGTCCAATTCGATGGCGCGATGGGCGGCTGCACCGGCGACGGCGGCAGACCGAAACCAGCATCGAGAAAACCGTGGCCATGACCATCACCATGCCCGGGCCACAAGTCCCGCAAGCAACTGCCGGTGCGGGCGTCAATTGTTCGCAGGCGTCCAGTACGCCGTTTCCATTTGCATCGAGCTCAGGCTGACATGTGTCCGGCACGCCGTCGCCGTTGCAGTCGGCGCTTGTGCCGTCGGAGATGTCCTGGCCGTCGCCTATGGCGTTGTTGTTGCAGTCGGGAAAGGCAAATCGAAAGGTGAGCAAGTCGGAGTCTGTTCCAATCGAGCCTCCCACGTTCTCGCCGGAGTCCCATGCGACGACCCAATTGCCTCTTCTGTCAGTGACGAATCTCGGAACGTAGTCAGACCCTGTGTCGGTTGCGGCACCGGAATTGATCGGGACCAGATCACTCCAAGTGGCGCCGCCGTCGGCGCTGAATGCCGCAAAGGCGTCGTAGTCGGCGCCGGGCGTGTTTGCGGCGGTGTTGTCACCGTCCCACGCGGCGAACCAGTTGCCCATTCCGTCGGTGGCGAGGGACGGGAGTTCGTCCGAACCGGTATCAACGGCGGCGTTGCTGTTGAGCGGGCTTGGACTTGACCACGTTGCCCCGTTATCCATGCTGCGCGCTGTGAGGATGTCTCCGTCGGCGCCGATGGTTCCGCCGAGCGTATCAAGGGAGGTCCATGCGGCGACCCATACACCATTGGCGTCGGTTGTGAGGGCAAGGTCGATATCCCCTTCGGAATCTGTGGCGGCGTTGCTGTTGAGGGGAGCTGGTGCGGTCCAGGTGAGGCCGTTGTCGGAACTACGTGCCACGAGAATGTCCGCATCGGGACCCATCGGAGAGCTGGGGTCTGCGGATGAGGTCCACGCCGCAACCCAGTTGCCCTGGCTGTCTGTCGCGATCTGCGGGTAATCGTCGTAGGCAGCATCGGTTCCACCGTTGGAGTTGAGAAATGCGGGCGCGGACCACGATACTCCATCATCGGAACTCAGTGCAAAGAAGATGTCGTTATCCGAGCCCGGCCCGGTGAGGGTCAGGGTCGAGGACCAGACTGCCATCCAAAGACCGTTGGCGTCGGTCAGGACATGCGAACCGAAGTCGTGGCCCACGTCGATGGCGGCGTTCGAGTTCAAGGGCAGCGGAAGTGACCATGTGGTACCGTTGTTTGTGCTTCGGGCGTAGAGGATGTCGACGTCCGTCCCGATCGCGCCTCCGAGATTTTCCGTTGAATTCCAGGTCGCCACCCAGTTGCCTTTTCCGTCGGTTGCAATCGAGACTTCGGATTCAAAGCCGGTGTCGCCGGCGGCGTTTGTGTTCAGGGGGGCGGGGGGTGACCATGATGCGCCGTTGTCATCGCTTCGGGCAAAGAAGACGTCCCTATCCATTCCGAACGGGCCGCCGGCGAGGACTCTGGAAATCCATGCGGCTACCCAGCGGCCGTGGCCGTCGGTCGCCATTCTTACGCTGGTGTCGATGCCGGCGTCGCCGACGGCGTCCGAGTTGAGGGCGAGGGGATCGGGAATCGTAACGGGGAAGTCCGCCCGTGATTCGCCGGCGAAAATGCAAAAGGTGGCCGTAAGCACTAGAAGGAAGCGGTTGGCTGCCACGACGATAACTCTTCCTTTCTCTCGGTTTGCAGGGCGGCAACGAGGTCCATTGACCGTGCGTGTCGCGTGGGGCCCGGCATCCATGCGATCACTGTCTGAAGCGAATATGCGAATGTGCCGGGCACGGAACGTCAGGGAATTCCGACGAAGCCGGGGGGATGCCGTCAGTGTCGGTATTTGTCGGGTCATTTCCGCCGGGACACGTGTCGCAGTCGGCCAAGCAGGCCGGTTACCAGCGCCAGGCCGAGCGTGGGGAAGACGCCCGGGGCGCAGGTGCCGCAGACCGGGCTCAGTTGCGCGGCCGGCGGGGGCATGACGGCGGCGCAGGCGTCGATGATTCCGTCGCCATCGGAGTCGGTTTCACATTCGTCGGGTATGCCGTTGGTGTTGCAGTCGGCGCTGGCGGCGTCGGCGATGTCCTGGCCGTCGCCGATGCCGTTGGCGTTGCAGTCGGGAAAGGCGAAGCGAAAGGTGAGGATGTCGTAATCCGTGCCGATCTGGCCTCCGACGTTCTCGGCAGACTCCCATGCGGCGACCCAGTTTCCCCGCTTGTCCGAGCAGACGATCGCGAAGTAGTCGTCCCTGGTATCGGTGTTCGCGGTGGTGTTGAGCGGGACGGGGTTGGTCCAGGTTTCGCCGTTGTCGGCGCTGTGGGCGATGAAGATGTCGTACTCTGTGCCGACCGATCCACCCGCGGCGTTGTTGCTGTCCCAAGTGGCAATCCAGTTTCCGCTTCCATCCGTGACGATAGAAGGGATCTCATCGGCGCCCAGATCTCCGGCCGCATTGTTGTTGAGCGGCATCGGATCGGTCCAGGTGGCGCCGTTGTCCGTGCTTCGGGTGAACTGAATGTCGCCGTCGGTGCCGATGACGCCGCCGAGGTTCTCAGTCGAGGTCCAGGCAACCATCCAGTTTCCCTGGCCATCGGTCGCGAGGGTGAGATCACCGCCCCCGCGCGTGTCCGTAGCGGCGTTGGTGTTGAGGACAGCGGGAGGCGTCCACGATGCGCCGTTGTCGGTGCTGTGGGCAAAGAAAAAGTCGTCGTCTGTGCCGATCGTACCGCCCAGGTTTTCGGAGGATCGCCAAACAACCAGCCAGTTTCCCTGGCCGTCGTTAGTAATGAGAGGTTCACCGTCACTCCCTGTGTCGGTCGTCGCGTTGGTGTTGAGGGGTACCGGAGGTGTCCAAGTTGCGCCGGCGTTATTGCTTGTGGCGACGAAGATGTCAGCATCGGAGCCCGGTCCGGTCATGTTAATGGCCGATCCCCAGACGGCGACCCAATGACCCTGGGAGTCTGTGGAAATCTGGGGACCGAAGTCAGAAACAGCGTCGATAGCTGCGTTTGTGTTGAGCGGAGCGGGCAAGGACCACGTCATTCCGTTGTTTGTGCTGCGTGCGTAGAGGATGTCTGAGTCGGTGCCGATGGCGCCGCCGAGATTCGTAGTTGATTGCCACACGACAATCCAGGCGCCAAGGGAATCAGTGGCGATTATCGGGTGATGGTCTGAGCCGGATCCATCGCTTGCCGCATTGATGTTGAGGGGCGCGGGTGTGGACCACGAGGCGCCATTATTTTCACTTCGGGCGAAGAGAATGTCGCTGTCCATGCCGATGGTCCCGCCGAGCGTGTCGTTGGAATTCCAGATGGCGACCCAATGTCCGTGTCCGTCGGTGGCGATGCGAGGAATGTGGTCGTCGCCTGAGTCGCCGACGGCGTTGGTGTTGAGGGCGATGGGATCAGGAAAGATCACCGGAAAGACGGCCATCGACCGGGTGGGGAAGATCGACAGGGCGGCCAGGAGCGGCAAGAAGAGTCGGTTAGTGAACATGGGCGGAAACCTTCCTTTCTTTCTGATCGCGCGCGTGTCGGCGTTGCAGTTTTCGGCGGTGAGTCGATGCTCCGAGGGCGAGGAGTGCGAGCGGCATCAAGGCCGTGGCGCCGGTTCCGCAGAGTCCGCAGGGGACGTTCTGCTGCGCCACGATTAGATCGTTAACGGTCAGAATCGCGGAGTCGGAGATGACGGTGAGGCAGGCGTGGCTGATTTCGCAGGTGTATGTACCCGCGTCGGTTGTAGAGGCGGGGTTGATGGTGAGAGTTGGCGTGGTTGCGCCGCTGACTGCGCCGCCGTCGGTGAGCGGGACGCCGTCGCGATGCCATGCGTGCTGAAGGACGACGGCCCCGGCCGAGGCGGAGGCGGTGAAGGCGGCGGACTGTCCGGCGTCAACAACGACGGAGGCGGGCTGCTGATCGATGATGATGGTGGGGAGGTTCCATTGCCAGGTTTCGTTGATCAGGGCCATGCCGTTGGACCCGCCGAATTGCACGGTTACGTGCCGGGTCGTGTCGTAGGCCATCGCAACAGAGAACCGGGCTGAAGGTGATAATGCCGGTTTTCGCATGAACCAAGTCGAACCATCCCAATCCCATGTCTCCGCACTGAATTCGGGAACGGCGCTGATGGCGCCGCCGAAGAGAACGACGCGGGCTCGATCTGCGTCGTAGGACATGGCGTGAAAGTAACGCGGCGCCGGGGTGGTCAGTGTCAGCATCTGGACCCAGTTCGTTCCGTTCCAGATCCAGGTCTCGGCGCTGAGATTCAAGGGCAAAGCCGGCGACAAGAGACCGCCGAAGATCACGGTTTCTCCGCGAGCTGCGTCGTATGCCATTGCGTGTCCCGCGAGGGGCGGGGGGGCGGCGGCGGGGACTCGGTTATGCCAATTAACACCGTCCCATTCCCAGGTTTCGTTGGGGGCGAGGTTGGTGTTGTCGACGCCGCCGAAAAGAACCGTGACGCCGCGCGATGCATCGAAGGCCATCGCGTGGAAGTTGCGCGGCGAGGGAGAGACCGCGGGCGACTTCTGGCTCCAATTGATTCCGTCCCACTCCCACGTCTCACCGTTTGGGACGGAGCCATCGCCGGTTCCGCCGCCGAAGAGCACAGTGACGCCTCGCGTCGAATCGAAGGCCATGGCATGAAAGGCCCGCGCGGTGGGCGAAACGGCAGGGGTCAATTGCACCCAATTGGTTCCATCCCATTCAAAGGTGGATGCGTCGAGTCCGTTGCCTGTCAGTTGCCCGCCGAAGAGAACGGCGACTCCGCGTGTTGAGTCGAATGTCATTGCCGAACCGCCGCGCGGATCGGGGGATGTGGCGGGTGTACGCAAGAACCACGAGCCGTCGCATTGGGCAAGCACGTCGCTTGAGTGGCACCATGAGGCCGCGAGGGTGCATATCGCCAGCACGATGGGGGATCGACCATGACTCCGCATGAGACAGCTCCTTTGCGTTCGAAGATCTGATTTTGAGGGGTTCCGGGCCTTGTCTTTCGGCTTTGGCGACGCAGGGTGCGGCCGCATCGCGAGAACTCCTCCTGTGGCGAATATGCGCAGGGGCCCTGGATCGAACGTCAGGAAAAACAGGATGGAGCGGGAGTCAGGTGTTGAATGGAGTTGTTCGCGTGCGCGCAGGCGGGGTTAAGCCCGTGGGCGGACGGGGATTACAGCCGACTGTTGGTCGGGGAGGGTGATTCTGCCGGCGGGACTAGAGACGTCGGCCCCTTTTTCGGGTCAGCCGGAAGGGCAAGAAGAAGAGCGACATGATTGCGAGTGGGGCCATGGGGCCGATTCCGAAGCCGCAAGACGGCACGGGGTCGGGTGCGGGCATCGGCAACGGCAGGCAGTCGGGAATCATGTCTCCGTTTGCGTCGGTGTCGGGTGTGCCGCAACCGCAGCTACCGGGGCTGAGCTTCAGGGGATCGGCGGGGCAACCGTCCTGGCAGTCCTGCACGCCATCTCCATCGGTGTCGCCGACGAGCGGACAGGCGTCGAGACAATCGGGAATGCCGTCAGTGTCGGTGTCGGTGTCGAGGACGCCGCAACCGCAACTGCCGGGGCTGAGCTTGAGAGGATCGGCGGGGCAACCGTCCTGGCAGTCCTGCACGCCATCTCCGTCGGTGTCGCCGACGAGCGGACAGGCGTCGAGACAATCGGGAATGCCGTCAGTGTCGGCGTCGAGCAGGTCATTGCTACCGGGGCAGTTGTCGCAGCCATCGAAGAGGCCGTCGGTGTCGGAGTCCGTCGGACAGCCGGAGGCATCGACGCTTGCGATTGCGCATGGGGGCGTGCCCTTGCATGCATCGGCGTCGTTGAGCACGCCGTCGGCGTCTTCGTCGATTGTCGAGCAGCCGTTGGCATCGACCGTGTCGGCCGCCATCGTTCCGGGACAATTGTCGCAGCCGTCGAAGACGCCATCGGCATCACCGTCGGTCGGGCAGCCGGTCTCGTTGACCGAGGCGCAGGCGGGTGTATTCGGACAGGTGTCCAGACAGTTAATGACGCCGTCGTTGTCGGCGTCCGCGGGGGTCTGTAATTCAAAGGCGCCGACGTCTGGCGCACAGCCGACGCGGGGGAAACCGCGCTGATCGGCGGTGGGAGCGCCTGTCGCGCCACCCCCGTCGATGGCGATGCTGCTGCTGTTAGCGAACGGAAGTGTGTCGGTCAGTCCGCCGTTGTTGAACGGAAATGCAATGAGGATGCCGGTATTCAACTGAGCGGCAACAGTGCCGAATTTGTCGGTCGGATCCGGAGTCAGGTTGGACCCATCGAGATGACCGAAGAGGTTGTTTCCCAGTGAAGTGACGGTGCCTCCGGTGATTCTAATGTGCCCTCCGGGATTACCGCCGGCGGCGTTGGCGGTGAAGAGATTATTCAGCAGCGTCATCGAGCCACCCGCGACGGCAATGGCACCGCCGGCGGTACCGGCGTTGTTGACGACGAAGGTGCAGTTGGTAACGGCGGTGGTGTATGCAGTGGTGTTGAACTGCCGAATCGCTCCGCCGCTCCCGGAGGCGAAATTATTGACGAATGTGCAGTTGGTGATGGACGCGGTCGGCGTGCCGGCGCCCTGACCGAACCAGATGCAGCCGCCGTTGCCCGCGGCCTGGTCTGTCGTAAACGTACATCGTTGGAAACTGAAACTGCCGCTGAAGATGACGACAGCGCCGCCGTCGACGGTGGCGAGATTTTGATCAAAATGACAATCGGAAACGTTGAGCATTCCGCCGTCCGCCGAGAAACGGATTGCGGCGCCGCGATCCGTGAAGCCATTGGCCAGACGCAACCCAGAAATGTTACATGACGCGGTGCATTCCAAGATTTTGCGGGCATTGCTGCCGCTGACGGACAGGATGCGCGGGCCGGGTCCGGTGATGGTTAGCACACCGGTGATGGTGGGCAGCTCAATTGCCGGCGTGATCGTGCCTGAGAGGCCGGCGTTGAAGACGATCGTATCTGATCCGGCTGCAGAGTTTGCGGATTCGATGGCTTGGCGGAGGCTGCCGGCCGGCGCCGGGCTACCGTCGGTCAGATTCGTGACGGTGAATGTCGCGCCGTGGGCGCTGGCGGCGATGCAACAAGTGAATAGACAGAGAAGTAGTCGTCCCCGCGATCGCGTCAGACCATTCATCGGTTGCCTCTTGATGTTTGAGTGAAACTCCCCGGCCAGAAATCGGCTGATCCTCGCTCAGGAGCGAAGGGTCGATGGCCTTGTCTATCTTTACCCAGGATGGTCGTAAAGTCGAATGAGTGACCTGCCGTGTCCGGCTCGGGGCCGATAAACGGGAGGGTCGCTTTGCGGCGGCTTGAGATCAGACGCTCGGGGTGAGGAATCAGTCATCACATATCGGCGGGTTTGACGCCCGGGGCCGGGGAATTGCGCCTGACTATTACGAAGGGCGATGTGCGACGACTAACGAGGAGAGACCCCCATGTCGAGTTGTAAGAAGATATTGAGCCTGCGACCTGCGACATTGATGTTGGCATCTGGCCTATTGATCAGCCTTTATGTCGCGTGCGGGACGCAGACGCCGGGCGGGAGTCTGCAGGGGCCCCCGGGTGCTTTGGGATTGCCGGGGCCGGCTGGGCCGATGGGAGAAGCCGGTCCGGCGGGGCCGGCGGGCGTGGACGGTGCGTCGCTGGTTTACGGGAATGGTTCGGCGGGGGCGAGGACGATTGCCGTCGATGAGGACTGGCAGGATACGCCGCCGACGAATTTGATGTTTACGGATTTCACGGTGAACGCGGGGGTGACGCTCGACGTTCCGAGTGGTACGGTCATTCGATGCACGGGGACCTTCACCAATCAAGGAACGATTCTGGTTCGATTTCTGGGCGCCGGCGCCGGCAGTCCTGCAGGAAATCCTTCCGGGATGATTCAACCGGAGATCGCATTGCCTCATCCGGGGGTCGGCAGAAGCGCGGCCGGAATTCCAGAGTTCGGTAATGACACGCAATTCCGACTTGGCGGAAGCGGCGGCAGTGGAATACTGAGTCTGCAAGGGCGGTTCCTGCTGCGCCCGGGGACATTTGGCGGGGGCGGCGGGTTTGGAACGTTCGGCAACGGCGGGGGCAACGGCGGAGAGTCTTTCAGCGTCTTGGCACGCACCGCCATCGTGAACAGCGACACGGGAGTCATCCGCGCGGAGGGCAGCGACGGGTCACAAGGGAGCGGCGGCGGCGGGGGCGGCATCATCATTCTTGCGTCGATGGGATCGGTGACGAACAACGGGACGCTTTCGGCGATCGGCGGAGACGGCGGACCGAGTAACAGCACGACGGGCCCGGGGGGCGGCGGGGGTGGTGGGATTATCAACTTTCTCGCGCCGGTGATTAGTCACGGGCCGGGGGCGATTGAAATGGTGAACGGCGGTACGGCGGGAGCTGCGGTGTTTCAATCTGTGACGGCGACGTTTCGCTGGGGCGGGGGCGGCGGTGGCGCGTGCCGGGGAAATGGCGGGAACGGAGGACACGTGGACGCGGGGATTCCGGTGACGCCGGAGGACGCGGAGGCTGGAGAGGCGGGGGAAGTTTATGAGTCCATTTTCGACCCCACGCCGCTCTTTTGAGTAGATGTGATCGCGCTCGATCGTCATTCAATTGTCATTGTCCCCCTTGAATCGGGGCACTCGACATTGATTCTCAACCAGCCAATCCGTTACGATGAAACAGGCGTTGGGACTCCGATTTTACGAAGCCACGTCTGATTTCATTGAAGGGATTAAGCCATGCAGCGAATCGAAAAACCAACTATTCGTTTTGGGGCGCACCTGCTTGTCGCGCTTGCGATATTGGTGGGGACCGGCACACTTGCCCACGGGAGCCTCTTCGTCTCCAGCGATGTTTTCAATGTGGTGGGTGAGTACGACCCGGTGTCCGGCAATCACCTCAGTGCGTTTGCACCCTCGGTCAATGCAAACGGCCAGTTGGCGGTCAAGCTGAATGCGGCAGGCGACCGCATGCTCGTCGGCTCCTTCGACGGCGGCGTGGATGAATTCGACGCCGTCACCGGCGCCTACATCAAGACTTACAACGGCGGTACCGGCGTCGGTACCCAATGGGCCGGCCTCTACGCTCCCACCGGCGGCGTTTACATCGGAAACTGGACCACCAACGACATTCGCGAGTATGACGCCGTTACCGGCGCTTTCATTCGGGTTGTCACAGCCGTCGACGGGCCGGCGGACATGCGCATCGGGCCCAATGGGAACCTGTACGTCTGCTCCTGGGGAAGCGCAAAGGTTACGGAGTTCGACGCCGTCTCCGGCGCCTTCGTTGATCAATTCGTCCAGCCGGCTGGGCGAACGAACGACCTTGAGTTTCTGCCGAACGGCGAGGTGCTCGTGACATCGTGGATTCCCGGGAACGGCAACAGCCGGGTCTGGCATTACGACACGTCTTACAACCTGCTCGGTTGGTTCAATAATCCCGCATGGGGAAACACGCATGGGATCGAGATCAGCCCCTTTGACGGCAACATCTATGTGGTCGACGGGGTCACGTCGCAGGTGCACGTCTTTGACCCGGTGAGCTTTGCTGAAATAGATAGCGCGTTTCTCAACCCCCACCCGGGCGGGAAGATTGTGGACCTGACATTCCGCGTTCCCGAGCCGGCGACGCTGGGGCTGCTGCTTCCGGCACTGGTGTTGCTGCGGCGGCGGCGTGCATGACGCACGGCGCAGTCCTAGCTTCCTAACTTCTCCGTCAGGTATTCGACGACTCGGGATTTGTCGATCCGGTCCTGCGAGCCGGTGTCGCGGTCGCGGACTGTTACTGTGCCGTCTTCCTTGGTCTGGCCGTCGATGGTGAAGCAGTAGGGGGTGCCGGCTTCGTCCATTCGGGCGTAGCGTTTGCCGATGGACTGCTTGGGGTCGTAGGTGACGGGGCCGAGTTTCTTGAGATCGCGGAAGATGGGGTCGGCGATTTCGGGGAGGCCGTCCTTGTTGACGAGGGGGAAGACGGCTGCCTTGATGGGGGCGAGGCGGGGGTGGAACTTCATGAGCTCGGGCGACGGGCGCGATTCGTCGACGGTGTAGGCCTCGCAGATGAATGCGAGGGTGCTGCGGTCGGCGCCGGCGGAGGGCTCGATGACTGTGGGGAGGAAGCGCTCCTTCTTTTCGTCGTCGAAGTAGGTCAGGTCCTTGCCGCTGTGCTTGGCGTGCTGGGTCAGGTCGAAGCAGCCGCGGTGGGCAACGCCTTCCAACTCCTGGGGCTCGTCGGCGAAGGGGAAGTAATATTCGATGTCGGTGCAGGCCTTGGAGTAGTGTGCCAGCTCCTTGTCATCCTGATTGCGGGGCTTGAGGTTTTCGCCGGCGAGGCCGAGTGACTTGTACCAGTTGATGCGGACGTCGCGCCACCACTCCCACCACTTCATGGCGTCGGCGTCGTGGCAAAAGAACTCGATCTCCATCTGTTCGAACTCGCGGCTGCGGAAGGTGTAGTTGCGGGGGTTGATCTCGTTGCGGAAGGCCTTGCCGACCTGGGCGATGCCGAAGGGGACTTTGACGCGCGTACTGTCGCAGACGTTTTTGAAGTTGGCGAAGATGCCCTGTGCGGTTTCGGGGCGGAGCCAGACTTTGTTGGCCTCGTCCTGGATGGCGCCGGCGAAGCTTTCGAACATGAGGTTGAACTGGCGGGCCTCGGTGAGCTGGCACTTGTCATGTTCGCCGGGGCACTTGCTCGGCTTGAGGGGGCACTGATTGTCCTTGATCTGGTCGGCGCGGAAGCGGCCTTTGCAGCCTTCGGTTTTGCAGTCGATCATCGGGTCGGCGAAGCCGGTGGCGTGGCCGGAGGCGACCCAGACTTTGGGGTTCATGATGATGGAGCAGTCGACGCCGACCATGGAGACTTCGCGGCCGTCGGGGCCGATGGGCGGGTTGCGGACCATGTCCTGCCACCAGGCTTCCTTGATGTTGCGCTTGAGCTCGACACCGAGGGGGCCGTAGTCCCAGAAGCCGTTGATACCGCCGTAGATTTCGGAGGATTGGAAGATGAAGCCGCGCCTCTTGCAGAGGGCGACGATTTTTTCCATTTTT
>CAZCGF010000096.1:0-6730 GCA_964498115.1 uncultured Planctomycetaceae bacterium
TCCTCCATCATGGCCTCGCCCAGCGCGGCGGCCTCGTCGAGCTTACCGGCCTCATTGACCTGCTGAACGCCTGCGCTGAACGGCAGCGTGGCTGAAGCGGCAACGATGGCCAGTACGGTGGCGGCTAAGAGGGCTTCGGCGAGTGTAAAACCACCGGCCAGGCATCGCGCGCGGCGACGGGACCTGTACATTGTCGATTCGGACATCACCTGCCTCCTTGACGTTCCTGGGCTCGGTGCATGAACCATACGATTCAATGGACCCCGATCGCAAGCTCTCCCGTCGGTATCGGACGCAGACACTGCCAAATCAAAACCGAAGGGACCGGAAACGTTCGGCGGTGTCGCCGAACGCTCCGGTCCCGTAGCTCGGTGTTATCAGTCGCTCGGCGTGCTTGCCGACGGGCGAGGCTCGCACGGCCAAGCCACGAGTCGAGTCGCTTAGAGCGTATCGTGGGCGACGCCGTTGGTCGTGCCGCCGTCGTTCGCCTTAAAGATCACCGTGGTGTCGTCATAATACCAAGCCTTGTTGGCCGCAGCGGCGGTGTTCGTAACGTCATTGCCGGTGCCGCCAACGGTGAACGGATTGTTCGGGATTCGCTGGAGGTAAGGGCCGAACTTGCCGGTGGCGCTGACAGTGCCCGCGGCATCCGTCTTCTTGGTCATCTGGTTGACGAAATCCGCAAGCGGCGGCGGGTTGCCATTGTGCTGATGCTTATAAAGGTCGATCTGCTTTCGCACTTCGCGCAGGTTGAAGGTAAGCGAGCTCGATCGTGCGTCGGTGCTCGCGTCCGTAAACTGCGGAATGACGACCGCGGCCAGAATGCCCAGAATGATCACGACGATCAATAGTTCAACCAGAGTAAACCCGCGTTTGGCCTTCATCATTGTCCCCTTGTCAAAAAAAATCGTGGTCAAATATCACTCTTGGGGTGCTACTGCCCCACAACTCAGTTACAGTGCATCGTGTGCAATGCCGTTGGTCGTTCCGCCGTCATTGGCCTTGAACTCGCCGGTGGTGGCTTCATAGAACCACGCCTTGGAGGCGGCCGCAGCCGTGTTCGTGACGTCGTTGCCGGTGCCGCCGACGGTAAACGGATTAGTCGGAATTCTCTGAAGATAAGGACCGTACTTGCCGGTAGCGCTGACGGTGCCGGCCGCATCAGTCTTCTGGGTCATCTGGCTGCTGAAAGTGGCCTGACCGGGATAGTTGCCGTTGTGCTGCAATTTATAAAGGTCGATCTGGCCGCGAATGGTGGCGAGATTGGTCATCAATGAATTCACCCGGGCCTCGGTCGTGGTGTCGTTGAACTGGGGGATTACGACGGCGGCAAGGATGCCAAGAATAATGACCACAATGAGAAGCTCGACGAGTGTGAATGCTCGTCCTGTTCGCATGACTTTCATAACGCATCCCCTGGATGGTCGTCTCAGCCGACGCGAGTTTGTCTTGACTCGTCGCGGCGTCCGAAAGACGAATTGCCATTTTCACGCGTGCCGACCCAAAGGCGATCCGCGGGAAAAGGCACATGCCGTATCGGATGGCGGGGGGAGCTTCTTTAGGCACAGAGTCGGTGGTAACGAGTTCCTGGCTGGCAAAGGGTTCAATATGGGGGCGATAATCCTATGAATGTGGCGATAACCTGAGGCGCAAGCCGTCAGACGGGCAAGTCGCGCGATGATGGCCTTCAGGTTCCGATGTCTTCGTTCCACAAATCGGGGTGTGCGGCAATGAAGTCCTTCATCAGTTTTACGCACTCTTCGTTGTGCACGATTTCCAGCGTGACGCCTCGGGATCGCACGTAGTCCTCGGGGCCCCGGAAGGTCAGATTCTCACCGATGACGATCTTCGGGATCTTATAGAGCAGGGCCGTTCCGCTGCACATGTCACAGGGCGATAGTGTGGAATAAAGAACGGCTCGTTGATAATCTCGGGCGGTGCGACGTCCGGCATTCTCCAGTGCGTCCATTTCGGCATGAAGAATGGCGCTGCCCCTCTGGACGCGTCGATTATGGCCCCGGCCGATGATCTTGCCGTCGAGGACCAAGACGGAACCAATCGGTATACCGCCTTCTTCGAGCCCTTTGCGGGCTTCGTCAATTGCCGCCTTCAGGAACTCATCCATGGCCGATCCTCCGGTGTGATGCGCCTCATCGAATCCAGAGCAATGCGAGCCGAATTTTACCGCGGCGGCAAAAAAGCTGAAGCGGGGATTTCCGGGACTCTTGGCGGACGCGCTTTCGACCGTGCCGGGTATCTGTGCTAGGCTAGCGGCCCACTGGACTATGGAATCAAACCACAAGCCAAACCGCGTGCGCAGACTCCTCTCGCTGATCCTCAAGCTCGCGGTTTGCGGCGGCGCTCTGGCCTACTTGAGCGACAAGGTTGCTCTAAACGACTCGGTTCGTCTCAGCGAAAACCCTTCACATCGCCTTCGACTGTTGGCCGAGGAGGGCGATACGCTGCGGGTGTTCGATCCTTCAGGTAACACAGCGCGCTTGGTTTTACGCAGTGAGCTGGCTTCAGCGGAACAACTTCGCAAGGGGCAGCGGTCGATCGAATACGGGCTGAAGACCATCGCGGCGCGGGCCGACTGGCGCTGGGCCTCGTGGGCTTTTATCGCCTATGGACCGGTGGTTTTTATCCTGGCTTGGCGACTCCAATGCTTACTGGCCATGCAGGATATTACGGTCAGCTTCAGAAACTCTCTGCTACTGACACTGGCCGGGAACTTCTTCAACTTTTCGATGCCGGGCACGACGGGCGGAGACTTATACAAGGCGTACCACGTCGCCCGGATGACCGATCGTCGGACCGAGGGCATCACGGTCATCCTTCTGGACCGGGTGATGGGCTTGGTCAGTTTCCTGCTGATCGCCGCAGTCACGATTCTTGCCTTCTGGCGGACGGACATGATCGGATTCTATGGTCGATGGGTCGGCTATCTGACGGTTGGGTTCTTTGTCGCGTGCGGCCTGTTCTTTTCGCGTCGAATGCGGCGGCTCATCGGATATGAGTCGCTGCTGAAGCGTCTGCCGCTGGCGGACAAACTGAAGCGCGTGGATGAGACGGCATTTCGATTTCGGTACCACCCCAGGCAGGCGACGGCTTCACTTGTCAGTACGATCGTGAGCCACTTTCTTATTATCACTTCGATATACTTCACGGCGCTGGCCTTGGGGATTCATGCGTCCGCCTATCACACGGACATCAACTTGTATTGGGCCATTCTGCTGGCATCCGTGGTGGGCTTTCTTCTGGCCGCGATTCCGATCAGCATCCAGGGCTTCGGTCTCATGGAGGCGGTCTTCTTCAAGGTGCTGGTCGAGGGGGGCTGGTCCACATCGTCTCAAATGCTCGCGCTGACACTCGGTTTGCGGCTGGTGCAAATCATCTGGTCGCTACCGGGCGTGGTTGTGCCCTGGCTCGGATTTGCGAGGCCGCGACAGGGTGCTGATGCGTCTAATTCGCCGATTTCAGCCGGGTCGGCGATCTAGCGGGGCTCTCGATGGGGAGCTTCCTGCCGGCCGCTCTTAAAGAAATGACTATTCGTTTCAGTGCGTCGCACGGGAATGCAAAACCGCCCTAGAGCAAGGTGCCGCGCAGCAAGAGCACGGCGGTCGTGAAGTAAATGAGAATTCCGGTTACATCCACCAGCGTAGCAACGAACGGTGTCGATGAAACGGCCGGATCGAGCCCGAGTCGTTTGAGAAGCAGTGGCAACATGGAACCCGCAAGCGTACCGAACAGAACGACCCCGACGAGGGCCGTTCCGGCGACGAAAGCCACGGCGGTGACATGCTCTTTATCCATGGTGCCATGTGACGCCTGGAACGAACCATAAAGATAAGCGGCAACAAAGGCGGATGCGCCGAGGATGGAACCGAACATCAGCCCCGAGATCAGCTCTCGCCGCATGACGCGCCACCAGTCGGAAAGCGACAGCTCGCTGATCGCCAGTGCGCGGATGACAAGAGAAGCGGCCTGCGATCCTGAGTTTCCGCCGCTGCTGATGATGAGTGGAATGAAAGCCGCAAGGATGACGACTTTCTCAAGTGTCGATTCAAACTTGTGCATGGCCGTGATCGTCAACATCTCGCCGCAGAACAGCAGGAACAGCCACGGCGCACGCTTGCGCACCATCGTGATCGCAGACGCCTCGAGATACGGCTCGTCCAGCACTCGGACGGCCGCCATCTTGTGCACGTCTTCAGTTTCCTCTTTTTCGGCCACGTCCAGGACGTCGTCTACCGTGACGATGCCGACCAGCACGTTGCTCGAATCCACAACCGGCAGGGCCGTGCGGTCATATTTCTTGAACGCACGAACGGCCTCTTCCTGGTCGTCGTGGGCGTTGAGGAAGACATAGTGACCGTCCATGATGTCGGCGACGGTATCGTTCGGATCGGCCAGAACGATGTCCTTGAGTCGCAGGTCATCAATCAGGTGGCCTTTCTCATCGGTGACGAAGACGATGTTCAACGTCTCCTTGTTTCCGCCGACCTGCCGGAGATGCGAGAAAACGTGAGAGATGGTCCAGTCCCTGCGAATCGACACATAGTCCGGCGTCATCCGGCGCCCGATGGACTCCTCCGGATAACCAAGAAGCCTGACCGCGATTCTCCGCTCCTCAGGTGAGAGCAGGCCGATCAGCCGCTGCGCCGCCTCGCTCGGCATTTCCTCCAGAAGGGCCGTGCGGTCGTCGGGGTCCATTTCGTTGAGGACACCGGCGACTTGCTCCTGCCCAAGGGCGCGGAGCACCTGTTCCTGCAACTCGACGGGAAGATACTCGAAGACGTCGGTCGCCTTCTCGCGCGGAAGTATCCGGAAGATGATCGCCACGCGCTGCGGAGGGAGATCGGAAAAGACGTCGGCAACCTCGGCGGCGGGAAGCTCAGACAAGGCCTCGCGCAGCGCGCCGAAATCTCGTGCGTCGATCAGCTCTTCAAGCTCTGGTAGCAGCAGTTCGCCGAGCACACATCACCCGTGACCATTGAGCGGCAACTAACATGGGATCGGGCCGCACCGTCCCTTGACTCGGACGAATTGTATCCCCGAATGGAGCCGTGGCGAGGGCAGTGGGAGCGAAGAATCTGAAGAATCGAGAGAGTCTATGGTTGGCTGTCGGATCCCTGCGCGCCGGAGCCTTCTTCGAACAGGCGGGAATGGATCATTGCCAAGCGACCGTTTGCATACTTTCGTAGCGGCTGCATGTGAATCGATCCGGAGATTCGACCGGCGTACGATTTGAACACATCCTGATGAATCAGCATGGCCGCTGGATGAACAATGCCGGCCCGTCGGGCCAGGTACTCGATGATCTTTTGATCCACGAACCCGACTCCGAGATGTCGGAGGGCCCGCCCGAAGAATCGGCTGGGATGGGCAGTGCTGAGATTAAGGCCGCGCTTTTGCCGCTGCCGAGCGACGATAAGGAGGAGGGCGATGAATGCCGCCGCTAAGACCATTAGCCAAAGGAAGAAGCTTAAATCGGCCCCGATCGTCTCGCGGGAATTGAAGCCGCCGCGAATGCTCTTGAACCTCTCGGCCGTAGGATTTTGTGCCAGGAGAATGTTGAGCATCATGACTCGAGCCCTTTCGCCTGTGTATGGATGCTCGAGGCCGATGGGCCATCGACGTTTCCTCGTTCGATCCGCCTGAGGACTTGCTGGGCAGTTCGCGCGATTCTGGGATCGGGATCATTCTTGACCATGTCGCGCAGGCGGGGCGCAATCGCGGCCAGCCGATACTGATCAACGACCCAAAGGGCCATGCAGCGATGCTCGATTCGTGCGTCTTGCATCATCGCAACCAGCGAGGATGCGGCCTGGGGGACGCGCATCTTCAGTAGAATACGCACCGCCGCGGCGCGGACATTTGCGTCGGGGCTTTCCAGCAGCGGAATAAAGAGGCTGGTTTCCTTGATGCCGCCCATCTGCTCAAGGGCGTCGAGGGCCTGGGTTTGAACAAGCGGCGTGTCCTGGGCCAGGGCTCGCTCCAGGATTCGATGGCTGGTCAAGTCTCCGATCCGGCCCAGGGCCCGGATCGCCGTCGCGCGCACTTCTGGGGTCGGGTCGTTGGTAATGCTGAATATTTCGCGCTTGAAGTGCTCCGCCAACTCCAGCGCCAGAATGAGTCGAAGGGCCCGAATCCGGTCGATCGCCTGGTTCCCCGTGAGCTTATTCTGCAACTGCACCGATAGGCCCGGCACGAATTCGAGTGACCGTTTGCCGGCTGCGCGGGCCATCAACGGCGAGATTCTTTCGAAATTGTGCCACAGGTCGTCAAACTCTTCGCTAATCCCTGTCGACTCCAAAAGTGAGGACCATTCCGATGGGCGATTTCCGGTGACCTGCTGCCGAATGGCGCCTTCTCGATCCCTTCGAAACTGAATTTCCCGGGCGGCGATTTCTCGAACCACGGTGTCCTCGTGGTCGACCGCGCCCTGCAATGCAAGCGTCGCCCTTGCGGAATCGAGTTGGCACAGGGCCCAAACCGCGGCTCTGTTTGCCTCGGTATTGTCGATGAGCAGAAAGTTGAGCAGCACGGCGACCTTTTGTTCGAGCGGAATTCCCAAGGCCAGTACCCAATTAGGCGTGGCCGCGGCGACATCGGCAGGCAGGGTAAATGAAGGTTCAAACCCGTCTCCCAGCCATTCAAGCGAACGAATTTGTTGCATGCCCTTTCGGATTTCCGGATCGCGCGTCAGCCAGTGCTCCCGAATGAACTC
>CAZCGF010000096.1:6830-15594 GCA_964498115.1 uncultured Planctomycetaceae bacterium
CTCAGGAGGAACTGCTGCTCTTCAATGATCATGCGAACGGTTGCGACGATGGTCGCGGCCAGGGTTCCGCCGTCGTCGTCGGCATCGCGCAAGATGGCCGTCGTCGATGCAAGATTCGACAGGTGTCTTAGGCTCATCTCACGAAGTGTGACGGCGGCCTCCGCGCGAATCTGCACGGCGCCGTCATGGATGGCCAGCGCCGCCAGGTAGGCAAGCCGGGGGTTTTCGCTTCGGCGAATGATCTGCAGTGCATTGAGCCGAGTCTGGCTGCGCGAGCTTCGAAAACTCGTGCGAAGCGCGGAGAAGAGCTTCGAGGTAGCCGCCACGATGCGCGAGCGCGCCAAGGACTCCAATTGATCGAACTGTTCTACGATGCCGTTAAGGCCAGTTGGAGATTCCCGGTCCAGAATCAGGTCAATGAGTTCCTGATGTGCTTCGGGCGGAACATGTTCCAGGGCCTTGAGCAGAGCATCATCGGCGGCGGAGTCATCCGCACTACGAAAAAAGTCGATGAGCTTGATGCGCGCAGTCATGCCTAATTTGCCCTGGTTCTGGGGCATACCCCCGTTGGAAATCGGTCCCGAGAGGGACCCTCCTTAAGATGCGATTGCCCCTCGGCCCCGGCAAGGATTAAGACCGGTATTGATTTTCATCGTAGGATTCGCCCCGCTTGGCAATGCCCCGATAAGTCATGGTGTGATCGACGTGAAGGCGGCATCGCTGCCGAGAATCGGTGCTACGAAGCCGTGCGAGTCACGCGAAAGAGGTCGTATCGAAGGAGGCCGGCACGGAACAATCTTTCCAAAGCAGCCAGAAAGAGGATCCGTCCGCGAAAGCCGCGGGAACCCGACCAGCCGCGTTTTCTCACCTCGGAAAGCCCGTCACGAAGTGAGCGTGCAACGCCCTGAGACGCTTCCTCATGGTGCCTAAGTTCGAGGCCGGCTCCTGCGAAGGCGGCCTGGTAGTCGTCGGCCGACCAGAGCGTGACGTTGGAATTGAATTGGCTGGGCAAGCTGTTCAGGAGCGACACGGGGGCGAAAAGCAGCTTGTGTGTTGTGGTGATGTCGCCGAGGCACAGTGTGCCGCCCGGTCGCAAGGCCCGATGGCACTCTGCGATGAATCGGCGCTTGTCAGCATAATGAAGCGCCGACTCGAGATTGAAAATGACGTCAATCGACTTGCCCGCCACCGGCAAACTGTGGGCGTCTCCCTGGAGGAATCGGGGGCGCACCGAATCATTGCTCGGCCTTTGACCTGCCGCCAGGACGCTCGACCAGCAGTATTCGATGCTGAGTAGCTGCTTCGGAGAATACCGTCGGGCGATCCACGTTGACGGCCCGCCGATTCCACAACCGACGTCCAGCATGGTCGAATCGCCGCCGATCGCGGTGTCGCCCAATAGGCGCCAAACGAGCGACTGTTGATGCTGATCGAAAGATGCGCAGCCCGGAGATTCGGCATAGCCGCAGTTATAACCCAGCAGTCCGTGCGCCTGGGTCAGGTTCCAGTTCGGCTGATAGTGGGCCTCCATCGTTTGATGCGACATGGGGATGGGCCTCGGGCTTGCTGGGTCGACTACCTGGCAGGGCGATTAAGCGGCGCAGTGAGGGATTGTCTGGACCGGGCTGCGACGTTGTCGAGTACGTTCATGTAGTTGATGTAGCTGTCGTAGGGCGACTCATAGGGATTGAAGTATTTGTGAACGTCGCCATCGGCGAAGTATTTTGTGCACATGTAATAAAAGTGGTCGGAGGTCAGCAGCCGACGCCAATCCGACAGCAGCTCAGGATCGCCCTTGGCCTTGACCGCGGACTCGAGAGCGAAAGCCTCCTGCAGGGCGTTGGACTGCATCGCGTTTCCCAGCCACGCTGAAAGGTCGCGCTCCGTATCGGCCCAGCTGATCAAGTGCGGACAGTCGTACTCACCGGACGGTTCATACGCGCCCACGATTTCCGACGGCTTCTTGAAATTGTTGTCCCCGCTGATCTTCATCACTTCGCCGGGCATGTGGTAGAGGAAGTCGAAGATGCCGGTCTCCGTCCATTGATGCTCGCCGAATGTTTCGTAATCCATGAACAGGTTGACCGCGTAACCATTGCCGTTGACCTGGTTGACCCACTCAGCGAACTTCTCTGCGGTCAGCGGCCACTCGGCCCAGCTTCGGTTGCCAAAGCGAAATGCAATGTCGTCGGACAGGCGGTAGTTTTTCAGCAGTACAGTGATCGGCGCGGACGGGGCCTTATAGACGAAGTTCGGCGAACGGAACCCCAGCAGGTGATCGGCGCCTTCCGCAATGATCGCCTTGTAACCCAACTTGTGGGCCGCGGCCGCGACATCGTTGTTGTAGATGAGTTCCGTGTTGCGAAACACGGTGCTTTTTTGGCCAAAGAGCCGGCCGATCCGCTCCTGCTGCAACGCGACTTGCTCTTCGAACTCGCCGCGAGAAAAAAGGAATGCAAGGCTGTGGTAATAGGTCTCTGCCAGAAACTCGACGCAGCCGGTATCGGCCAGTCGTTTGAAGCTCTCGATGACCTCCGGGCAGTACGCCTCGAATTGATCCAGCACGACACCGGTCAGCGAATAAGAACAGCGAAAACGCCCCTCGTGGACACGAATCATGTCGAGGATGCACTGGTTCGCGGGCAGGTAGCATTTCGTCGCCACCTTGCGACAGATTTCCGCGTTCTTGTAATCGTCGAAATAATTGTGATCGGCGTCGAAAATCGAGTAACGACGCAATCGAAAAGGCTGGTGAACCTGAAAATAGAAGCAAACCGAAGCCATGGCTACCTTGCCTTCCGCCGAGCGGCAATCGCCTGACCATAAACCCCCACGCAGGCCTCGGCCGAGTCACGCCAGGTGAGTTTCTGGATCTCGAAGTTGCCGTGCTCTCGCAGAGTAGCTTGCAGCGGCGGGTGCCGCAACACGGCGACGATCTTATTCGCCATCTCATTGACGTCCCAGAAATCCACTTTTAGCACGTGGCTCAGGATTTCCGATACGCCGGACTGTTTGGAAATCAGCACCGGTACGTCGTGCGACAGCGCCTCAAGCGGGGCGATGCCGAACGGCTCACTCACCGACGGCATCACGTACAAGTCCGCCATCTTGAAGATGCGGGCGACGTCATTGCCGCGCAGGAAGCCCGTGAAAACCACCTTGTGCCCAATACCCAGTTCCGCGGCAAGCTCGATCATCCGCTTGGTCATGTCGCCGGTTCCGGCCATGACGAAGCGCACATTCTTCTCGAACTCCAGCACTTTCTTGGCCGCGCCGAGAAAATACTCGGGGCCTTTTTGCATGGTGATTCGACCGAGGAAGAGGACGAGCTTTTCCTCATTGCCGATGGCCGGTGGCAATTCGTAGTCGCTGCCGTTGTTATCGATCGCGTTGTAAACCACCTCAACGCGATCAGCCTGTGCCGCATAGCGGGAGAGCAGCAGGTTTCGCGTGAAGTGGCTGACGGCAATGGCCTTGTCGGCCACGTGGACGCCTTCGCGCTCGATGTCGTATATCCGCTGGTTGACGTGTTCACCACTGCGATCAAACTCGGTGGAGTGCACGTGCACAACGAGCGGCTTGCCCATTGCCCGGGCCACCGCGATTCCCGCCGGATAGGTCATCCAGTCGTGGGCATGAACCACGTCGAACTGCTCGGTCCGCGCCAGGATCACGGCGATCTCCGCAAATCGCTGTGTCTCGGCAAACATATCTCCGCCGTAATGGCCGGCCGAGGCACTGCTGGTGCGAGTCCCGAGGATGGACGTCGGAGTATCGGCGGCCGGTTTCGTCCCGCCGCCCGTCACAATGTCCTGTGAGGTTACGGATTGAGTGGTATTGTGAATCTCTTCAAAGCGGGTTTCCGGCGTCGTATAGGGCTGAAGCGAGGACGGAACGGCGCGAAATTCGACGTTGTCGAATTCCTGCAGCGTGTAGGCGCGGTAGGCCGCCTGGGCCAACTCGACCGAGGGGGTTTTCAGGGTCACGTGGGTTGAGGATGTCCCGGCGATCGGCTGGGGCAGCACGAAGATGACGTGGTGGCCGAGCTCCGACATCGCCTTGGTCAGGCCGTAACAGGCCGTGCCCAGGCCGCCAGAGATAAACGGCGGAAACTCCCAACCTAACATGAAGACGTTCATCGCTCTCCAGCTTGACGAGCGGCAGGGTGCTCTTGCCGCAGGTCGTCTTTCTTGCGAGAAGCATAGCGCGCTTCGCGCCGCCCTCGCAGCGGGGCAGACCTCAACATGCCGCGATGGATTCGCGGTTCTCAGGTAGAAAATTACCGGGGCGTTTTGGGCCGCGGACGCGCGGCGTTTTCCCGCCCGGGCGCCGCCATGAACTTCGGCGAAAAGTGAGAGCGGCCGGGGCCTGCCTGAAGCCCGGCAAGTATGGGGAGCGACCCTCGTTCTGTCAACGAAAATGCGAAATCTTCACGATTTCGGCGGGTTTGAAGGCGGTGAACACGCCTCCGACATTCCGGCAGGAGGCGCACTCGACTCTGGACCCGGTACCGGCGGCACAGGTGCAACCGGGGGTGTATCCTCTCCGACAAACGGACTCATGATCTTATCAAGCGCCCATTCGGTCCAACTCTGCTTGTTCGAAGACAAGTGCGCCGTGATCGCGTCGAAAAACGGCTTTCCCGCCTCCTCAAGACACGTCACCGCGCCGCGCTCCTGAATGCGGTAGATCGTCTCGCCGTAAGATTGGAAGATCGTCTCGGAGAGGACATCCGCCGTTGCGTTGCCCACTGCGAAGGCCGCGCCGACCGCCTTGCCCGCGGTGGCTTCCAGGTCGAGTGTCATGAGCCCGACGACGGACTCCATCGCCACGCCATCCCGGCTGGCGAGCGACTGCATCTTTTCCCAGAGATTGTCCATGCGCGGCAGAAGGTCGGTCGCCTCCTTGAAGACGCCGGAGTAGCCGCGGGTCAAGTCGTCGCGCAGCTTCGTCAGCGAGGCGACGTCGACCGGCGGCAGGTCGAACACCAGCGCTGTGTCCTTGCCGGCCTTGCCGAGCGCCTCCAGCAGCTCGTCCACTTCCTTGATGTGTGCATCCTTATCAATGACGCCGTTCTCCTTCAACTCGGCGACGAGCTTATTGAGGTAGGCCTTCGATCCGTGGGCGATGTCGCTCACAAACGCGAAGACCCACAACGGCGAGAGGTGAACGGCGAAGAGCCCGGCTGCATTGATGACGTTTCCCGCAACGGCCCGTGGAATGTAGTTCTCCGGCAGCGAACCGGCGCCATCCGCGGAGGCCTCATAGGCGCCCTGCACCTCGGCGACTTTCTCGATGAAGAATCGCTGGCTGTTGCCGACCATCGCGGTGTAGGCCGTCGTCTTCCGAAGCGGCTCCGGGATCAGCGTGTCGGTGAGCAGTTTCGACGTTCCGCCGATCGCCACAGCCGCGGACCGTACGAGCCGCTCCGGCAGGCTAAGCGTGAAGCCGAATGCCTTAAACGCCTCCTTGAGTGAAATGGCCATGACGGCGAAAACGTACCCGCGCCACCGGCTTTTCGCCAGTGGGGGCCCGGTTCTAATGGCGGGCCCTTTTTCTAACGCCGTCGAGCCCGCCTGCTGCGCCGACGTGCGGCAATCCAAAGGGCCGAAAAAGGGATGATGGAGATGGCCACGCCCTGGCCGCAGGTTCCGCAGTTCCCACCGGTCACATTGAACGGTTGCGAATCCTCAGTGACCAGGCTGCCGGAAGATGCGTTCAGCACGACACCGCTGCATGCTGTATCGAGTGAAACTGCATTGAAGGTGGCCAGTCCGTCGACGGCGTTCGCCACAGCACCAAATACGCTGCCTCCGCAGGGCGCGGTTTGCAGCGTCAGGAGCACACCTGAAGAACTGGTCGTTCGATTCGCGAAAGCATCTATGATCTCCACCGTCACTGGAGGGTTCATCGGCGTATTCTGAACTGTGTTCGTCGGTTGCTGAATGAATCGAACCGAACTCGATGCCCCCGGCGTGATGTCAAACGCATTGCTCAACAGCGCCGCACCAAGACCCGACGCCGACAGGACGTAACCGGTCGTGGCCTTGTTGATCCGCAAATCATCCGCAGCGCCCCACGATGCCACCCCGTTGACCGTCGTCTTCGTCAAGCTCGATGCCGTCAGGAGCGGCCAGCCGCCTGGGTTCGTCGCCGAATCGAGTGTGATATCAATGGAGGATCCCGTCAGCAGGTTATTGAATTCATCGAATACAGAGACATCGATAAGAATATCTTCACCCGCAGCTGTCGTGACCGGTTGCCTTGTAATCATCATGCTGCCGGGATTTCCTGAGCTGATCTCAAACGGCGCGCTGTCAACCACATCGCTCAGGTTAAAGGCCTCACCACTGTGGAAAGCCCGAAATGTGTAGCCGGGAGACGCGGTCGTAATCATCAGTCCATCTGCCGCAGCCCATGTTGCCACGCCATTAACGGTTGACTTCTGCGACGATCCCAGAAGCGTCGCGGCCCCGGGATTATTCTGAAGCGCCAGCGTGATCACGCGATCGTCATTGGTCACAATGTTGTTGCCGAAATCGACAATCGACACGGCCGGAAGCAGATTCGCCCCCGCCTGATTGTTGCCCGGCTGCGTTGAGAAAAGCAGGTGATCCGGAGCACCCTTGTTGATGTTGGCCGCAACGATTCCCTGATTCGTAAACGCGCCACCGACGGTTGATGTCGTCAGAGCAAGGGTCGTTTGCGCCGGCCCCGCCGCCCCGGCCGCGCTGATGATCCGCACGCGAATGCCGTTGATGCGAATAATGTCCTGAACGTTGACGTTTGTTCCACTAGTGAGATTGAACGTGATGACCTCGTTCGCCGCACCGCTCGGCGTAACCGTCGCCACCGCGTTGACCCCACCTCCGTTAATACCGATCGTCGCACTCTGCGCCGTCACATTGGACGCCGGGTCAAACTGAAAGCCGGGCCGCGCGGTGATTGTGATGGCCTTCCCCGCACCGGACGAGTATTCGGGCAACATGGTCTCGGCGATCGTAATCGTGTTTACCACGACGGAAGTATTGCCGGCCCCGGGCCCTGTCGCCGTTGCCCGGTTGGTGTCTGCGTTCATGGTGATGTTGGGCGAATTCACTGAGTCCGCCCGTAGTCTCGAGGCGAAAGCAAGATTCAGTGAAGCCCCGGCAACAAGGGCCCAGCGGAAAGCCACGCCAATAAGTCCACGACCGCAGGCACACCTTCTGCTATTCCCCATTTAAGAGCTCCAGTAAGACCAAAAAAAGGCAACCCAAACATTCAGGTCATTCGTTATTCGCAGACAGTCCCGGAACTTCTCACGAGAATCTGAGAATATTTTTCCGTAAGACCTCCGCGCTCAGTCTATCGCAGAGCTTCCGACTGGCAAAAGGTAAGAACCGGTCATCAAGCCTTGGAGAAGTGCAAACCTGCCGCCCAGGGCGTGCGCGACTGGGTCGGCTTGGCAGTCAGCCGATGCGTGCAGGTGTCAGGGTATGTATCGCCGGACCGGCCGAAAGAGCATCCCCTCGCGCTCAATAATCCCGGACAGCTTTACCGGGTCCTCGAGCACTTCTCGATTGGCCTCAAAAAACCCGTCAATCATCTCCCAGTCTCGAACGACAATCGCATGGGAGCGAAACCGATTCGTGTCGCCCTCATCAATGACGAGCGTTAAGAGTCCATTGGCGGCGTAAGCCTCGGAGTCCGTCTTGGCATTCCCAATTCCGATGAGCAGGTTTGAGGAGAGACACCGCAGATCGGCGATTTGCCCACCCTTGAACTTCTGCACGCGAATGGCCTCTTTGAGCGTCGGCGCAGTGACGACCGGGGCGGCCGGGAAGCCGTGGGTCTTGAGCCACCTGCGGCTCTTGTTGAGCAGGAATCTCGGGCGACCGGTGATGTAGATGATGTTGAAGCGTCTGCTCAGTTCCGTCATGACCTTCGCCGCCCCGGGCAGCGGCTGCGAGCCAAGATCGTCCTCCCCTTTTGCCAACAGCGTCGAGTAGTTTGTGACCGAAACGGTCTCGTCGATGTCGCACACGATGATGGTTCGATTCGGGTCCCACGCAAAAACGCCCCCTTCAGCCTCCACCGTTTGTCCGTCAACCAAGGCCCTTGCCCGCACCGACGATGCCCCGTCAGGCAGATGACAACTCCAGCGTGCCCAGCCGGCTCGGTCAGTTCGGGCCCTGCCCAGCGTCTGATCCCCGGCAAAGAACTCGACATCCACGCCGGTCAATTGATCGACGTCGCCAAGCGGCGAGCTGTGCTCGGTCAGCGCGTCAATGGCCGTCTGCCCGCCGTTTACGACAACGACATCACTCAGGCTCAGCATGGGTTTGGCGCAGCCGCCCGCGGCGAGCAGAATGGCCGAGCCGATTATCCGATAGTAATTACTAGGGAATCTCTGATTCATAAGTCCGCCTCTCGCATGCGGAGTTGGATGTGGCGCCGATCGAGTGGGTTACAGGCCCGGCAGGCCGATGCCGACCGAGCCAGGCATTAAGGGTACCAGGATGACAGAATTGCTGACCGTTGAAAATGGGATCGCTCTGCTGACCCTGACCGGCCTCGAAATCGTCCTCGGCATCGACAACATCGTCTTTATCGCCATCCTCGCCGGCAAGCTCGATGCGCCCCTGCAGCCCAGGGCTCGGCGTACCGGCCTCCTTCTCGCGATGATCACGCGAATCCTGCTCCTCTTCGGCATCAGTTGGGTGACAAAGCTGACCGCCGAGCTCTTCAGCGTCATCGGCCATCCCTTCAGCGGCCGAGACCTCAT
>CAZCGF010000097.1:0-15537 GCA_964498115.1 uncultured Planctomycetaceae bacterium
CCTCGGGCTGGTAGTAGTCGTAATAGCTGACGAAGAACTCGACCGCGTTATTGGGGAAAAGCTCCCGGAACTCCTCATAGAGCTGGGCGGCGAGCGTTTTGTTGTGAGAAATGATCAGTGTCGGACGGTTGAGCTTCTCGATGACGTGTGCCATCGTAAATGTCTTGCCCGAGCCAGTGACGCCCAAGAGCGTCTGAAATCGCTTCTTGGACGAGAGGAACCCATCGGAGAGTTGATCGATGGCCCGAGGCTGATCCCCGCCGGGCTTGAGGGGCGAGACGATTTGCAATTTGTCGGTGACCATTCGTATTAGCAGGTGATCTTAGCACGTCGCGGGAAATCCGATGAGTCGATCTGCACGGGGCTCGGCCGGCTGGGAAGCCAATGTCTGACAAGTTTGCGTGCCACTTACTGGTTAATGCCTATTTACATAACTAATCAGGTAATCAGGAAAGATCGCGATTCACCATCCCTCGCCAGGCGACTTTCTCGCCTGTTCGAATGAGTCCGGTACGGGCTGGGGATCGATGTTGTGGGGGCGCTGAAATATTTCAGCGGGGCCGCGGAAACGGCCGTGATGGTGGGTCCAATAGGGCATGCGGTTTCGGATCGGTACCGATTGCGAGGTGTGCCACATAAGAGTATGTTATAGCGACGGTTACGGCAGTCTCAGTCGATGTAGGCGCAAGTGAATCAATGGGTTTAGGTCCGATATCAAGGAAGATTTCAGGACAGAAAATGTTCAAAGAATAATAATGTTGTGCCTTGCATAGCTTGACTTCGATTGGCCATTTCTGGTAGAACTGATGGGGTACGTAGGAGGGCACACCCTACAGGCTCAGTCGGAGCTTGGTGCCCGAAGCAGTTTTTGATTGCAGAGCGAGGGAAACAGAGGAAGAAGCAGGCGCCAGCGAATCCGGCACAAAGCCCGTCTGATTCAAGATGCCTCAGTTCGACTCAGCAAATCAGAATAGATTTTTGTAGTGAATGGGAACAGGAGTTTTTAAACAGCATTAAGGACAGTCAAAATCGATCGTCTCCAGTATCGGCCGCCGGATGGCCTGGGAGGGTGAAGGTCGAAAGTTGTTCCAAGATGCGAGAAAGGAACGGGAGGAACGAGTTATGAAGAAGGTATTGATGGTGGTAGCTTTGGTCGGCATGTTTGCCGGTCCGGCGTTTGCGGGAATCTCCCCGGTGAACCCGACGGTCTTGGACAGCAGCTATGTCCAGCAGACCAATCTGAACTCGAAGGTCAATCCTGTTGCACCGCGCGGCACGCTGCTCGGCTACCTGCAGAATGACCCCGGCAACGCGTTTGACCACATGCTCGGACAGTTCGGCCTTGACGGTCCGGCCAGCTATCTGCCTGGCGCGTCGCCTTACATGGCGCCTGGCGCGTTCATCCTGAACGATGTCACGCTCGCCCCCAGCTACACCGCGATCTCCGGTGCCCAGCTGCTCTGGTACAACACCCCCGGCGCGACCGCGGCCAACCAGCCTGTGACCATCGCGTTCTTCTCGAATCCGGGTGGTAACTGGACCTCGGTCGGCGCGACGATCGCGGCCTTCGCCTATCCGTCGGTCAGCGTCGGCTTCTTCATCGGTGGCTTCGGCTTCCCGCAGATCGCCGTTCCTGGCGACTTCTGGATGGCGGTCGCCTTCGGTGGCGGCGGCGGCGCAGCGACCCAGATGTTCGGCGGTCCGGGCGGCCAGATGAATGGCGATGCCCCGACTTCCACGGGTGGCGTTGCTCAGAACGCTCGCTTCCGCGGTTCGGCCCAGACCTTCGGTCAGTTCCTGTTCGTCCCGGGCAGTGCGGCTAGCCCCATTGCTTCCGGTCACATGAACTTCACCCTCCAGGGCGTGCCTGAGCCGACCACGATTGGTCTTCTGGCCATCGGTGGTCTCCTCGCCCTGCGACGCCGCAAGGCCTAATTGAGGTTCAAAGCCATCTAGCTTGGCGGTTCGTGATTTGATCGATCCGCTACGTTAGTGGTGAAGAGACTTTAAGACCCCGCTTCTTGCCGATCCTGGCAGGAAGCGGGGTTTCTTTTTTTCTCCGACTTTTCTTTTGGGACTGGACTACCCGTCGATGCTTTTTCACGACGGCCAACTGCGATACCCCAGGGCCGTTGAATTCCAGGCACGTCGACAAGTTGCGAGAGGACGCCACTCCGGTTAGTTTTCAAGCGGTATGTGCCTATGACTCGTGGATGAATAGCGGCTTCCGAAGCGGCGGCACCGGCAATTTCGAGTGAAACGGACCACATATCTACTCAAGAGACAGGGGGGCGAATCCGACCCAAGGGGTTTGACCCTTCAATGAACCCAATTGGTTCCATCGTCCATCGTCCGTTGTGAAATGGCCGATAATTCGTTGAGAGCAGGGGGCAGATTAGCAACAAGAGGTAGATGAAATGGGAGAGTCTCCGTCGACAGATTCGTCCACGGTCGTGCAGCGTCGCCCTCGTGCGTGGTGGCAGTGGGTTCTCAGTGTCGGGCTCCTGGGAACGGCCGCCGTGCTCCTGGGAATTCGGGTCATGATCTGGCTGACTCCCGATGTATATCCGTACCTGGTCCAACCGGAGGCCCCGATTCCTCTCAAGTTGCCGCAGGAGCTGAAGCCAGCCGATCGCGTGCCGCACGTGAAGGGCGAATTCTCCGACGTTAACGTATTGCTCGTCACGCTCGACACAACGCGTTCCGATCGACTTGGCTGTTACGGGAACTCAAACATCAAGACGCCGGTGCTGGATGGCCTGGCGCGCGATGGCATCTTGTTTACCAAGGCCTTCAGTGCCGGACCAACCACACTCCCATCGCACTCAACAATGATGACGGGCCTATACCCGATTCACCATGGCGCGCGGGCCAACAGCGTCTATCGACTCAACGAAGGACACAGGACGCTGGCAGAGACAATGTCCGCGGCCGGATTCGCAACCGGAGCGGTGATCTCGGCGTTCGTACTCGATTCGCGTTTTGGCCTGGCCCGGGGATTCGACACCTACAACGACGACCTTCCTCCCCCGACCGGGGAACACGAGTTGTTTGATTCCGAGCGTGTCGCCATCAGCACAACAGATGCAGCCATCGATTGGCTTAAGCTTCGCAAGGGGAAGCGCTTCTTCTATTGGGCGCACTATTTCGATCCTCACCAGCCCTATCGGCCGCCCGAGCCATATGCCGAGGATTACGCGTCCGTTCCGTACGACGGCGAGATCGTCTACGTTGATACTGAATTGGGCCGGCTCTTGAGCTACCTTGAAGAAATCGGTGTCCGCGACAACACGCTCGTTGTCGTGGTGGGCGATCACGGACAGGGTCTCGGCCAGCATGGGGAACTGACGCACGGATTCCTGCTGTATGACGGTACCCTGCAAGTACCTTTTATCATGAGTTGCGGCAAGCGCCTGGGCGGAGGCTTGCATATTGATCGTACCGTCTGCCTGGTCGATCTGGCGCCGACTTTGCTGTCGCTCCTGGACTTGCCGGCACTCGAGAAATGCGACGGAATCGATCTGACTGAAAAAGCGCCGGACACGCCTCGAATCACATTGATGGACACCATGGAGGGCCTCATCCAGCAGGCATTCGCGCCGTTGATCGCGATTCGGGAGGGCGATCTTAAGTACATCTATGGGCCGCAGCCCGAGCTTTACGATCTCAAGAACGATCCCTACGAAGAAAATGACCTCATCGCGTCGAGGCCGGATGAGGCGGCACGTATGAATGAGTTGCTCCAGCGCAATTACGGTGACGACCTTGCTTCAGCCGCAAAAGAGCGTCCGTCGGAGCAGTTGAGTCCCGGCGATATCGAGATGCTGAGAAGCCTGGGCTATACCGTCAGCGGCGTCAGCACTGCGCCGGACCTGAGAGTGCTGCCGAATCCGCGCGACATGCTGGGTCTTGTGACCAAAGTAGAAGTGGCGATCCTGCGCGGCGAGGAGGAAACGCCCCAGGACGCGATCGAGCGGCTTCAGGAGGTCATTGCGGAGGCCCCGGACTTCTACATGGCCCATCGTTGGCTTGCAACGACCTACCTGGAAGCGGGTAACCTTGCCGGGGCGGAGGCCGAGTTGAAAATCTCCCTTGAATTGCAGCCTGACATTCCTGAAACGCTCGTGATGCTCGCCGGTCTGGTCGCCAGACAGAATCGCGTTGAAGAGGCGATCAGTTACTACGATCAGACGCTCAAGAAGTGTCCGGACTACTTCGCCGCGCTCGCCGGTCTTGGCCACTTGTACCTCACGCACAATCAGCCTCGTAAGGCAGCGGATTTGCTTCTGAAAGCCTGCATGGTTCGACCGACTGATCAGCCGGTCGTCGATCTGTTAGCCAATGCCATGAAACGGGCGGATCGGGTGGATGACGCGATCATGTTTCTGGAGGACCGCCTCAAGAAGCACCCCAACGCCGCCGCCGTACGAAACGCCCTCGCCGGAATGTTCCTGGAAAAGGGGGAGTGCGAAAAGACGATCAACCTCATCCGGGAGGGCGTTAAGCGCCACCCCGAGATACCGGCCCTGGTGAATAACCTTGCCTATGCGATGGTGCTTTGCAGCGGCGACTCTCCGCTGCTGATGAGCGAGGCAAGCCTTCTGATGGAGCGGCGATGCGAGGAGTCGAACTATTCGCAGCCGGAATATATGAGAACGCTGGCGAAAGTTTATTCCAAAATGCGCCGTGCTGCAGAAGCAGTTCAGATGGCCGAGCGGGCCCTGGAACTTGCCAGGCAGAGGAAGGCGACGGCCCTTGTCAAACGTCTGGAGGAAGATCTTGTCATCTATCGGGATGAGCTCTCGATGGGCGTTACGCCGATGAGTCCCTTCCCGTCGAATCCGCCGACGTCTGATTCCAGCGAGTCCGCTCCCGAGTCGGATAAGTAACGCTGCGTTTGCGGAATCCGGCCCGTCGACAATACCAGTAACCGAGTTCCCTTATGAAGTGCCTGCCAGAACTGACGAAACTTGATGAACCACCCCATGCGGCGCCGGCCGTCTCTCGAATGGGGATTGCCCTTGCGCTGCTTGTAGGGTCGACGATGTTTACCGGTTGCAAGCGCGAAGCCTCTCAAGACGCTCCCTCGGCAACCGCGCAGAAGCTGCCCAAGTCAATTCTATCTGATCGCAGCTTGAAGCGAGTTACGGGACGAAAGGGGATGAATGTCCTCTTTGTCGACGTTGATACAACGCGGGCGGATCATATCGGATGCTATGGCCATCCCGTGGTCAAGACGCCGCACATCGATCGATTCGCATCTCAAGGCGTCCGGTTTGAGACCTGTGTTTCCTCCGCACCGCTGACTTTGGTCTCTCATGCAACGATGATGACCGGGTCCTACCAATATGTGCACGGTGCGCGCGATAACGGCATGTTCTCGCTGGCTGACCCAAACGTTACCCTGGCGGAAATATTCAAGGCGGCGGGATATCAGACGGCCGCCGAAGTGGCCACTGTGATTTTGAACCCCAAGTATGGATTGGATCAGGGGTTTGAGGAGTACGGGCGCGTCGAGGACGAGGTTCCGAAGGGCCGGATGATGGGAGGCGAGGATTTGCGCCTCGAGGATACAACGGGACCGGAGAAGATTTCGCCGGCTCTGGCCGAACTTGATAGAAAAGCCGCCGACATCACCGATCACGGCATTGAGCACTTGAGGCGATTCAAGGGCAGCGACAAGCCGTTCTTCATGTGGCTCCATTATTACGATCCGCACTGGCCGCACGAAGCGCCGATCGAATTCGGAAATCAATATCTCGATCCGTACTTTGCCGAAATCGCCTATTTTGATGAGCAATTCGGTCGATTAATCTCCGAATTGGACCAGCTCGGCATGAGCGAAGAGACACTTGTCATCTTCACCTCGGATCACGGTGAAGGTCGGGGGCAGCACGGTGAATACACGCACTCCATTTTTCTTTATGACACCACGCTTCTTGTTCCGCTGATCATGCGCTGCCCCGGGACCATCCCGGCGGGCCTGGTGGTGAAGCCGCAGGTCAGGCTGGTTGACCTCGCCGAGACGATTCTCGAATTCGTCGGATTGGAGTCCCTTGGCACGCCGCAGATGCAGGGTTACAGCCTCTTGCCGCTCCTGGCTGACCCGACCTTGAAGTGCGATCTGGTGTGTTACGCCGACACCATCTCTCCCAAGACCATGTACAACTATTCGCCGTTGCGCTCGATCCGCACGGAAGACTGGAAGTACATCCTGGGGCCCAAGCCGGAGCTGTATCAGGTCGCCGACGATCCGCTCGAGTTGTTCAATCGTAACAAGAGCGACACCGATCGGGCGATTGCACTTCGGCAAGCCATGTGGGATTTGATCGCCGAGTCACCCGATCCGCCCGGTGGAGCCGGCGGCGGTGTGATCACGACCAACCCCCAGGAACTCGAACAATTGCGGGCACTGGGTTACATCGCCTCCGTGACCGACCTGGCGGGTTACGCCGACGGGAACGAACTCGACAGCTTCGAGCCGAAGGGCGAAAACCCTCACGACCATATTGAGTCGATTGAATTGTTGTCGTCGGCATTGGCGGCGCTGCGATACGGGCGCTATGAAGACGCTGAACGGGAGTTAAAGCGCTTCATCGCCGATAACCCGACAAATTGCCTGGCCATTTCATCGCTGGGTAATGCCCTCATCTGGCAAAAGAAATGGACCGAGGCGGAGCAGGCTTTTCGGGAATGCCTCAGACTGGAGCCCAATGCGCCGGACGAGCTCCGCAAACTCGGCCTGGTCTTGTTCCAGTTGCGCAAATACGCGGACGCGGAACTCGTCTTCCGCTCGGCGCAGGCCCTTAAGCCCGAAGACGCGGCGATCATGTTCCAACTCGGCGTGGCGCTGGGAATCCTGCAGAAATACGACGAGTCCATTGACGTGTTGAAAAAGGCGGCGGCGCTCGATCCGCAGGACGGGCCGACCTACTTCCAGATGGGCGCGGTCCTGGTTCAGATGGGCGAGGCGGACAAGGCTGTTGAATCTTTCAAGAAGGCGCTTTCGATCGACGCGACAATGATCCGTGCGCATGCTGCCATCGCCATTGTCCTTCGGGAGAAAAAGAGTGCCGACGAGGCGATCAAGTATCTCGACGAGGCTCTTCTGAAGCTCCCAACCGAGCCGATTCTGTACTTTCAAAAGGCAGTCTGCCTGATAGCAAAGGGTGACCTGGAAGGCGCTGGAAAGCTCCACGAGAAAATTGTCGAGCTCAATCCGAACAGCGCGGACGCGAGGATTGTTCTGGCCGGCGGCCTTCTGGTGCAAGGCAAGAACAAGGAAGCTATCGCGGCCCTGCATGAAGCAGTCAGGCTGGGCCCTGATGATCAGCGGGCTTTCCTCAGACTTTCGGAAGCCCTGGACAAGGACGGCCAGCTCGATGAATCGCTTAAAGTAATGCTGCAGGTCGTCACCAAGTGGCCGGAAAACTGCGAAGCCTCGCGGGCGGCGTCAGGCCTGGCCGCTCGACTCAATGATGAACAGAAGGCGATAGAGATTCTGCAAAACGCGCTCGCCTCCTGCGGGCATGATCCCAATGTGCTCAATGACCTGGCCTGGCGACTGGCGACGTCGAAACAGTCGCAGTTGCGCGACGGCCAAAAGGCGGTCGAGTTTGCTCGAAAGGCCAGCGTCATTGCCGAGGATGACAACCCGATCTTTTTGGACACCCTCAGCGCCGCCTACGCCGAGATCGGAGACTTCGACAAGGCGCTCGATACGGCCCAGCGCGCTCAGCAGGTCGCATCCGAGCACGGCTCAGCCGGCATGGACGCCGAGTTAGCCGCCCACATCGAGCTCTATCGCAAGCAGCAGCCGGTTCGAGAGTGACGCCCTCACAATCATCCGCTAATCTGATTGCGATGTTCGGCAACCTCGGCTTGCCGCGGAGGGTTTTCGTTCGTGTCTGATGTCGCACCCATACAAGACCAGGATACTCCCAGGCCTCGCGGCGGCGGTCGACCGTGGTGGCAGTGGGTGATCGGCATCGGTTTTCTCCTGGCGGCTGCGGGGTCCTACGCCATTCGCTGGGTCGAGAAGCACTACCCCGTCTGGTTTCTCACGATGACCGCGGAGGAAACTGTCCCGCTGCGCCTCCCAACGGGGACGCAAACGGTCGAGACAGTTCCCGTCGCCGCAGGCGCGATGAAGGGCCTCAATGTCCTCCTCATCACGATGGACACGACACGGGGCGACCGCCTCGGCTACTACGGCAATTCAGCCGTTGAAACGCCGGCGCTCGACGCACTGGCCACCGGCGGCGTGATTTTCTCGCGGGCCATTACCACGTCACCGACCACGCTGCCTTCGCATTCATCCATCCTGACCGGCCTCTATCCGTTTCATCACGGGGCGCGCATGAACGGGCAGACGCGCCTTTCTCCCGAACACGAGACGATGGCCGAGATTCTCGGGGCCCATGGATACCAGACCGCGGCCTACGTATCTGCCTTTGTTCTGGCCAAGGGGTTTGGCGTCGCTCAGGGGTTTACCACCTACGACGATGAGACAGAGAGGTTTGATGACGCACCCATTCATCGCGAGGCGGAACGGCGCGGAGATATCACGACTGATCTGGCGCTTGGCTGGCTCAAGGCGCATCAATCGGGCAAGTTCTTTCTCTGGGTTCACTACTACGACGCCCATGCGCCTTATGAATTGAAGCCCGGCTTCGAGGAGAAATACGCCGACAATCCCTATCACGGCGAGATTGCCTTCATCGACTCGCAGGTTCGCCGATTGACGGATTACCTGAAGACGTCGGCCCTACAGGAGAAGACGCTCATCGTCGTCGTCGGCGATCACGGCGAGGGCCGCGGCCAGCACCGCGAATGGACTCACGGTCTGCTGCTTTACGAGCCGACGATGCACGTCCCGATGCTGATGAATTGTCCGGGAAAGATACCGCCGAGGCTCCATGTCGGTCGTGACGTGTGCATTGTGGATGTCCTGCCGACGCTGGCCTTCATGCTGGGTGTACCGGCGCCGTCTGCCGTTGAGGGCGTGAATCTTTGCTCGAACTGGGACGACGGCCGGCCCATCTATGGCGAGACCGCCGAGGGCTTCAATGCGTATGGTCTTGCGCCGCTGCTCTCGGTGCGCGTCGATGGAAAAAAATACGTCTACGCGCCGATCCCGGAGCTATACGACGTGCGTTCGGACGAGGACGAAGTCAATGACATCGCACAGTCTGATCCGCAGGACGCCGCGAAACTGCACGCCCAGCTTCAGGCGTTTTTCGGCGTCGACCTGGACAAGGCCTCAAGCGTGCAGGGCACGGTCCACCTTGCCGGGGAAGATGCGGAGAAACTTGCGGCCTTGGGTTATGTCGGTTCCGGTCTGACTGCGTCGTCCGGCTCCGGTCCGATGCCCAATCCCAAAGACATCATGCCGCTCATCAACGAACTCGAAGTGGCCATGGACATCAGGTCCATCGAGGATCGGCCGATCGCCATTGCCAGGCTCGAGGCGCTCGCCGCCGAACATCCGGACTTCTATGCCGCACATCACAAATTGGCAGACCTCTATTACCGCGAAGGACAATATTTCCTGGCGCAGTCCTCACTGGAGCGGGCCCTGGCGATTCACCCCGACGTGACGATGAATCTCGTCACCCTCGCCCGATGTCATATGAACATGAAGGAGACCGAACAGGCCGTCGCGGTCTATCGTCGGGCCATTGATTCAACGTCGTCGAAAGGGGCCATCATCGCCGAACTCGGCCGGCTGCTGCTCGTCAGCGGCAGGACCGAGGAGGCCATTCGAGAACTCCGCGCCGCGTTTGAGCTGATGCCCGGCGACATTGAAACGGTCGAGCCGCTGGTAGATGCGATGCAGCGCGTCGGCCACGGTATTGAGGCGACGGTCCTGATGCGACAGAAGCTCGATGAACGGCCGGAATTGATCGCCGTTCGCGCGGAATTGGCCGGTCTGCTTGCGAAGGACGGAAAGCTGCCCGAAGCGCTCTCGCTTCTGGAAGCAGGACTGGCCGAGAACCCTGATCAACCTGATCTGACCAATGCCCTGGTTCAGATTCTCATTGATCCGGTTCACGGCGATGCCTCGCGCGTTTCTGATGCGGTCTCGCGAATGGAGCGCGTCTGCGCGAACATGAAAAAGCCCGATGCACGATTGCTTTACACACTTGCAATGGCCTACATGCGTCAAGGCAACACGGGCCAGGCCATCACCACGGCCCAAGCCGCGCTGGAAACGGCAAGGGAGTCCGGCCGGACGCGGTTGGCCGCAAAGATCGAACAAGACCTGGCGAAGCTTTTGCCTTTCGCACCCCAATAGGTTTTTCCGTCGCCTATTCTCACTCTGGCTGTCGTCTTAAGTCGCTATCATTTAATTACTTATAGTCTCGGCTCGCATTGTCGGGCAGTCTCCACGAAACTCTTGGCTCGCTGGCGCTCCGTACACGGAGCATCGAAGGAGCGACATGGCCAAGAAATCGGGCAAGAACGGAAGCGCTCTCACCTATCAGTCCGCGGGCGTCGACGTGTCCGCGAACGACCGCATGGTCGAGAAGATCCGGCGAAGCCTGAAGCGAACCTACGACCCGCGCGTCCTGTCCCGGCACAACGCCTTTGCCGGGCTCATGCGCATCGACTACAGCGAGGCCCTGCTTCGCAAGAACTATCGCGAGCCGATCCTGGTCGCCGGGGCGGACGGCGTCGGCTCCAAGCTCCTGCTGGGCCTTGAGTGCGGCCGCATCAAGGACCTGGGAATCGACCTCGTGGCCATGAACGTCAACGACGTCCTCACCACCGGCGCCGAGCCGCTTTTCTTCCTCGATTACGTCGCCTGTCACAAGCTCAATCCCGAGGAGATCGCCGTCATTGTCGAAGGCATCTCCGACGGCTGCACGATGGCTCGCTGCGCGCTTCTCGGCGGCGAAACGGCGGAGTTGCCGGAACTCTATCAGAAGGGGCACTTCGACCTGGCCGGCTTCTGCGTCGGCGTCGTGGATCGTCCGCGCATCATCGACGGCCCGGCCCTCACGAAGCCCGGCGACGTGGTCCTTGGCCTCGCATCCAGCGGCCTGCACTCGAACGGCTACGCCCTCGCCCGCAAGGCCCTGGCAAGCCTGCCCAAGGGGAAGCTGCCCGTGGACCTCGGCGAGCCGCTGGAAGACGCGGCGCTGCGACCGACGCGTATTTACGTCCAGTCGGTCCTCGCCGTCCTGCGGAAGTATCGTCGCAAGCGCGTCGTCCGGGCCATGGCCCACATCACGGGCGGGGGGCTCGAGGGCAACATCCCGCGCGTCATATCCAAGAAATGCGACGTGGTCCTCAAGCGGGACAGTTGGCCGATTCCCCCGATCATTCAGCTTATACGCAAGGCCGGTGTTGCTGAGGCGGAGATGTATCGCGTCTTCAACATGGGCATCGGCTTTGTCCTCGTCGTCCGGCCGACTTTCGCCGACAGCGTCATGGAGATCCTCAGAAAGCAGGGAGAGTCTGTCTATCGCATCGGAACGATCCGCGCTGGCACGGGAAGACTCCTCTGGCGTTGACGGTGACCGCGCGCTGCGAGCATAATCCCACCATCGTCAGGTCGCGTACGGATGCGCGGCTCGGGGGCGAAACCCATTTTCAGCACGTAACGAATCGAGACCATGGGCCTGATCGTACAAAAGTTTGGCGGCACCAGCCTGGCAAACGCGGAGAAGATTCACCGAGCCGCCCGCAGGGCGATACGCGCAAAGCTCGATAACAATCAGGTCATCGTCGTCGTCTCGGCCATGGATCAGTCCACTGACGTGCTCGTCGACCTCGCCTATCAGATCACCGATCGTCCCAGTCGTCGGGAGATGGATCAGCTTCTCGCGACCGGCGAGCAGGTCTCCATCGCTCTGATGGCCATGGCCATTCATCACGCCGGCCACGACGCCATCAGCTTCACCGGCGGTCAGATCGGCCTCAAGACCGACCGCTCCTACGGCAGGGCCCGCATCCGTGAGATCACCGAGCGCGGCCGAATCATGTCGCTGCTCAAGGACGGCAGCGTGGTCATCGTCGCCGGCTTTCAGGGCGTCGACGAACACCTGAACACCACAACCCTCGGCCGGGGCGGCTCGGACACGACGGCCGTCGCACTGGCCGCGGCACTGGGGGCCGAGGTCTGCGAAATATACACCGACGTGGACGGCATTTACTCCGCCGATCCGCGTATCGTGCCCGAAGCGCGCAAGCTCGAGCACATCTTCACCGACGAAATGCTCGAGCTGGCCTCGCTCGGCTCACAGGTCATGCACTCGCGCAGCATCGAGCTGGCCAAGAATTACAACGTGCGAATCCACGTTCGTAGCAGCTACACCGACGCCAAGGGGACCGACATTGTGAACGCCTCATCCGATCTTCAGCAGGTCATCGTCCGCGGGGCCGCCCTCAAGAAGAACCTCGCACGCGTGGAACTCGGCCGTGTGCCCAATAAGCCCGGCATCGCCAGTGAAATCTTCCGCCGCGTGGCCGAGAAGGAAGTCATCGTCGACGACATCATTCAGGTCATCCACGAGGGCGGAACGACCGCCGACATCAGCTTCACCATCGAGGCGTCGGAGATCGATGCTGCCCGCGCCATCGCCCAGGAGCTCGCCGCCGAGATGCCGCAGATGAAAGTTCAGGTGCGCGACAAGATGGCCAAGGTGTCTGTGGTCGGCGTCGGCATGCGCACCCACACCGGCGTCGCCAGCCGCATGTTCGATGCCCTGCATCACGCCGCCGTGAACATCGAAAACATCAGCACCAGCGAGATCGTCATCAGTTGCGTCATCAATCAGGACGACGGCGAGAAGGCCCTTCGCGCCGTCCACGCGGCCTTCGCCCTCGAACAGGCTCCGCCCCCATCCGCCAACGGTCAATAGCGGGCTGCACATGACGCACGTGGGTCGAAAACGGGTCGTGACCTTCGGGCTCATTGCGGCGGCACTGGCGCTTTCGATCCTCGATCACGCCGGCGCGTTCGGCTATCGCGGCGATGATCGCCTGCGATATGACGGCGCAAACTGCACGGTCACGCGCGTCGTCAATGGCGACACCTTGGAGGTCGATTTACCCGATGGCAAGAGCGCGACCACGCGGGTTCGCCTTCGCGGCATCTATGCGCCGGACATTGCGCACGCAACCGATGAGACAGACGCCTTCTACGGCCCGCAGGCGACGGAGTTTTTGCGGAAGCAGGTAGAAGGCCGCCGCGTCACGCTCCGCCTCGATCCGAATCGCCCGGCAAGAGACAAGCTTGATCGGCTGCTGGCGTATGTGCATCTCGAAGGTGAGTTGATTTCCGTTAACGAGCGATTGATCGAGGCCGGCTGCGCCTACGCCGACGGGCGAGCGAATCACGTCTTCATGCTTCAGTTCTCCCAAAGCGAGCAGGCCGCCCAGCGCGCAAAGTCGGGGCTATGGGCCGAGGTAAAGCCGGATCAATTGCCGAAGTGGAAGCAGCGCATGGACACGTCGCGCCAACCGTAAAATCTGGTCCTCGCCCGCGAGTTTGAAAGCGGCTTGCCGTTTGGCGATTTCCCACTCGGCTTGAACCTCCCGCGCCGCTCCTCGATAATCGCCGCATGGCTAAAGGTGAATCCAAATCGTACGCTCCCGCCGAGCATGAACATCGCATTTTCGACGCATGGATCAAGGCGGGGCACTTCCATCCCTCTCCCGACGAGCGTGGGCCCGACCAGCGATTCAGCATGGTCATCCCGCCGCCGAACGTGACAGGGGCCTTGCACCTCGGCCACGCCCTGAACAATACGCTTCAGGACATCCTCATCCGCCGCAAGCGCATGCAGGGGGCCAACACCTTCTGGCTCGTGGGGACCGACCACGCCGGCATCGCCACCCAGGCGACCGTCGAAAAGACCATCCGCAAGGACGAAGGGCTGAGCCGCCATCAACTGGGCCGCGAGGAACTCGTCAAACGCATCTGGCAATGGAAGGAAAAGTTCGGCGGCCGCATCGTTGAGCAGCTCAAGCTCATGGGCTGCTCCTGCGACTACGAGCGCGAGCGCTTCACGCTGGACGAGGGCTGCGCCAAGGCCGTGCGCGAGACGTTCTTCAAGATGTTCCGCGACGGTCTCATCTATCGCGGCAAGCGCCTGGTGAACTGGGACACCCAGCTTCAGACCGCCGTGGCCGACGACGAGGTCTACCACGAGCAGGTCAAGGGGCACTTCTATCACTTCAAGTATCCGATCAAGGATGCGAAGAGCGGCGAGCCGACCCACGTGCACATCGCCACGACGCGCCCGGAGACGATGCTGGCCGATACGGCGGTGGCCGTGCACCCGGAGCCGAACGCGGCGCTGGAAGTCGCCGAGACGCAGCTTCAGGTAAAGCTCCGCGAGGCGAGCGAAAAGGAAAAGCCGGCGATTCATGCCCAGCTCGAAGACATCGCCGATCGCAAGACGAACCTGCTGCCGACATTGATGAAGCTCCGCGACATGGCCAAGGCGGGGCGGATGGTTCTGCTGCCGCTGGTGGACCGCGAGATTCCGCTGGTCTGCGACGAGTGGGCAGACCCCAGCCTCGGCACCGGCTGCGTGAAGATCACCCCCGGCCACGACTTCAACGACTACGAGGTGGGCCAGCGGTGCAAGCTCGATGTCATCAACATCATGACGCCCGACGGCCGCGTGAACGAGCACGGCGGACCGTACAAGGACATGAAGCTCGCCGATGCGAGAAAGAAGGTCGTCGCCGACCTCGAAGCGCTGGCCCTGGTGGAAAAGATCGAGGATCGGCAGATTGAATTGGCCCACTCAGACCGCAGCAATTCGCCGATCGAGCCGTACCTCTCCGATCAGTGGTTCGTCAGGATGGGCGATCTCCCCCCCGATCACGCCGCGAAGATCAAGGACCTGCACGGCGCGCCGGGACTGGCCCAGTTGGCCATCGACGCGGTCAAAAGCGGCAAGGTGAAGTTCCACCCCGAGCGGTACGCGAAGACATATATCGACTGGCTCAGTGAAAAGCGCGACTGGTGCATCAGCCGCCAACTCTGGTGGGGACATCGGATACCGGTGTGGACCTATCGTCCGTTTGGAGAGAAGGCCACAAGCTCTTCATTAGGCGGCGCGGTTGGACAGGGCCAAAAAGTCATTGATACGCATCGTTTGATAGAAAAATGGACCACTGAGGGCCGTGTGGTCCTGCGATTCCGCGAGGGTGCAGAACCGGACTTTCCGGAGATAGGAATGCGACGTGCGTGCGCGGATCAAAGCGTTGTGGTTCGGGACGCTAATGATGATGAAGTAATTCGTGCTATCGAGGAGATGGGATTCGACCAAGACCCCGACGTCCTCGACACCTGGTTCTCATCCGCCCTCTGGCCGCACTCAACCCTCGGCTGGCCCGATGCCGAGTCAAATGAAAACCTCCTCAACTACTACTACCCAACCTCCGTGCTTTCGACCGCGCGCGAAATCATCACCCTCTGGGTCGCCCGCATGGTCATCACCGGCCTCTACAACGTCGGCAAGATTCCCTTCACCGACGTCGTCATCCACCCGGTCATTCAGGACGGCCAGGGGC
>CAZCGF010000098.1:0-11967 GCA_964498115.1 uncultured Planctomycetaceae bacterium
ACAATAGCAGTAGCTCCGAATATTCTGCCAATTCGCATGCTCGTCCTAATGGTTATTCCAATCGAGTTGCGAATCCGTTGAACCTGAAAAATCGATTTGGTACTCGCCACAGTGCCTTTCCCCGCCTTGGGCAACCGAGTTGCGCCGGCACAAACAATTGATGTTATCTTGGCATCCAGCGTATTCTGTCCGACATAGTTACCCAGTCGGTCGATCCATATCTGTCGTGCACCTCCAGTTCGATCAAGAAATGCTTGATCGAAGCCCTTGTCCACTATCTCCTGCTCAAACTGCCTAGCGCGAAAATCAACCATATCTAGGCCGTCCGGATCGACTGCTAAACTGGGAGCGTTATCTACATAAGCATAAACATTCCACCCACCAGCAATCCCAATCGGATCCCGCTGCACAAACCGCCCGCACGCCGGATCGTAGTACCGCTCGCCGACGTGCAGCCAGCCAAGCTCCTCCAGCGGGTCGCACGAATACGTCTCGCCCACCGGCCCGCACTGCTCCGGCCCCGCAGCCTGATACCCCCACGCCCCGGCATACCCATACCGCCCGCCGCCGACCCCGTTCGCATAAACCCGCTCCCCAAACGCCGTATAAACCGCCCGCCCCGCACTCGGCGGCGACCCGGCACTGGCACTCGTCGTCGCCTCCGTCGTACCGATCAGGTTGCCATGCAGATAAGTCTGCCGCGACCCCGCCGCCGCCGTGTAGTCATAATCGATCACGCCCGGCTCACGGGCGGATTCCTTCGGCATTCCGGGCCGCCGTTCTATCACCGAAGTAGCCATTAGCATCAAAAAGGGCCCATTTGGGCTGACCCAAACGCCCGGTGGCTCGTCGGGGAACGTAACGGGGGGATCGTTTGTTCCGTCTGCCGGTAGCGGGCCATTTGTCTCGTAGGGAGTGCAATTCCACCGTCGATCTTGGTATGATGATAAGTCAACTCATTGCGTGCATTTGCGCTGAATATTCCTCGGCGTAACGCCCCGGCGCTTTTTAGTGGAGTCCCCTGCATGTCACCGGCCCCGCGAAGCACCTATTTTCTGATGTTCTTTGTCTCATTCCTGCTGGCGCCCGACGCCTTCGCTCAAACCGGCGCCTGTTGTCAGCCGAGCGGCAACTGTCTCGACGTCGCCAATCAAAGCGCTTGCAACTTCTTCGGCGGAGTCTGGCACGGCCTCGGTACGGAGTGCTGCACGCCGAGCATTCCCTGCAGCAACAACTGCGGCGCGTGTTGCAGCACGGATGGAAGCTGCACGTATGACAACAACATTCAATGCATGGCAGCCGGCCATGTGTTCATGGGCAACGGTACGGACTGCTCACCCAATCCCTGCGCCCAGCCGGGGGCCTGTTGCATGCCGAACGGTTCCTGCCAGCTGGCGAGTCAGCTCGGCGGGGCGGACTGCACGTCAGCCGGTGGCGTATATCAGGGGGACAATACAAATTGCTCGGGCGTTTCCTGTCCTCAGCCCGGGGCGTGCTGCATGCCGGACGCTTCCTGTTTTCAGTCCGCTCAAATCGGCGGGGCCGACTGTGCCTCAGCCGGGGGCACTTACCTCGGCAACAACGTGAATTGCTCCCAAGGACTGTGTCTTGGAGCCTGCTGCGATCCGACGGGCACTTGTGCAAGCGTGAGCGAGTCAGCATGTGAGCAGAGCGGCGGCGATTTTCTCGGCATTGGATCGGCGTGCGCCCAGGTTCAGTGCTCGGGCGCTTGCTGCATGTTGGACGGCTCCTGCCTGGTGACTGTACGCGGGGACTGCGAAGCGGCAAACGGCGTCTACCAGGGTCATGGAACTGACTGCGGCGTGTATGGCTGCGCCGTTCTCTGGGACAACGGCCAACCGGCCACCGGGCCCGCGACCGGGTCCTGCATCGGTGAGCAAAGTCTCCTTCAGAACCAGACGCGATGTCTCAACTTCTTCGGCTATTCGGCCGCGACCGAAGGGTCCGCCATGCTGGCGGACGACTTCACGCTTAGCGACCGATCTTATGTCAGCGCCGTAACGCTGTACGCCTACGAGACCGGCACCGCCGATTTGAGCATTACCGCCGCCACCGTTCGCATTCACTCGGCGCAGCCATCGATGCCCGGTCAGTCTGTGATCGCGTCTTCAACGGTCTTCAGAACGCCCGTGACCTTTACGAACGTTTATCGCCAGTCACAATCCGATTCGTTATGTACTCGCCGCCTGCAGCGAATGGTCGTCGACATGCAGGGCCTGGTGCTCAACGCGGGCACATACTGGATTTCGTTTGACTTCACCGGGGGGCCGTTGACAGGGCCGTTCGTCCCGCCGGTGTCCATCATTGGTGCATATGGGAAGCCGAACGCCAACGCCGTGCAATCAACATCCGGAGCGGCGTTTCAACCAGTCGTGGACGCAGGCGCCGTCGGATGCACCCCTGCGCCGCCCACGCCGAATCCACAGGATTTTCCGTTCACCGTCGAGGGACGATTGGATTCGGTGTTGAGCTGCTGCCTCGCCAACGGCACCTGCGTCTCGGTCTTCGAGTCCAATTGCGTCGCCCAAGGCGGATACATTGTCGGCCCATCGATTGATTGCACTCCCGGGCTTTGCGGGGTCGGCGCCTGCTGCTTAAACAACCAATCGTGTACCAACATGACCCCCGTCGCCTGCGCCGCGGCGGGTGGAGTTCCAGGGGCACTGGGAGTCGCGTGCGAGACGTTGTCAGACCTGGACGGCGATGGTTTCCTTGACGAGTGCGACAACGACGATGACGGCGATGGTGTTCCCGATGCGTCGGACGCCTGTCCGGAAAGTGACCCCGCTGCCGCCGTCGATGCCGACAGCGGGCGACCCCTGGGCGACATGAACTCGGACTGCATAGTGGACGGATCGGACATCGCTGGTTTTGTCGAACAGTTGCTCGGAAAATAGATCGCGGAGAAGTGAACTAAGCTGACGGCCCGGAATCTGGATGGGTGCTCGCGCGCGGCTAAACTGTCCGCAACTTTGTGTCGCAAAACTAAGCCGCAACGAAGAATTTCAGATTGAAACCTAGGCCGACACGGCCGCGAGTTGCTCGGGCGATAGCAGCTCGCAGTACTTCTCCTGCGCCAGAACCTGGTCCGTCGGAACCATCGTGATCACATCCCAGGGGCACACCTGCGCACAAAGCTTGCAGCCGATGCACACCTGGATGTCGATGGTGCAGATGCCCATCGCGTATCCCGGATGTCGCGGGTCGCGGATTTTGTCGATGCAATCGACCGGACAGACCGTCACACAGGCGTCGCACCCGGTGCACAGGTCTTCGTCGAGAATGGCGAGTTGTTTGGGAAGTTTCTTTGCCATCAGCCGTCAATCAAGAGGTTAAGTCTGTCGCCGCGTGCCGCCGAAAGCCGCAACGAGGGTACGGCCGTCAACTGCTCCACATACTCATCGGAACTCCGACGCCGTGGGTTGACCGCCGTACACGGAGAATAGTTGGACAGGCCGGACTAGGCAAGTCCGGCCGGCGGCTTGATTTGCGGCTTGCGAGAATGTTTGCTGATCAGCTGCCCCTCGGGACGCAGGCGCTCCAGGGCGCCGGGCCGCAGACGCGGGCGAATCGGCTTGGCGGCATCTTCGTGAAGGCCGTTGCCGTTGCCTCGCTTCTGGCCGTTGGACTTCGCCGGAGAACCGGCGCTGCCGTGGTCTTTTCCGTTCTGCGAGGCGCCGGCTCCGACCGTTTCCGCCTCTTCCTCAATGACGGCATCCACGCGGCTGCTCATGATGCGCTCGGTCGCGGCGCCGGAGATCAGCTCATCGGTGGTCACCAGAACCGCCCCCTTGGCGTCCATGAGCCGCATGGCCAGCTCGGCGTCGCCCGCGCTCCACGATCCGCAGGCGTCGGTGACGATCGCCACCCGATGCTGCCGGGCAAGGAGCCCCAGGGCCATGGCCTTGACACAGTGCTCAGCCACGGTGCCGAAGATGACAAAATGACTCGCGGAGAGCGAGTGGAACAGTCGATCCGCCTTCGGATTCGCCAGGAAATCGCGTGAGCGCTTGGTGATGATGAGTTGCTGTATTCGTTTGAATGGATCGGCCGGAATGTCCATCGTGTTATCGCCCATGACCAGGGCGCGACGCGGCATCAGCGTGAAAGGTATCTTTCGCTGCCCGCCCGAGCGATCGACGCAGTGCGGCGGAAGGCCGCGCGACGGTTCGCTGGGGCGATGGCATTCAAGGCTCGAAATGATCGGGATACTCCCGACGCGAGCCCAGTTCATCAGTTTGCGAATGTTGGGAAGCACCTCGGTCCGATTCGTCACCGGCAGTGCGCCCCGCGGCAGCAACAAATCACACTGGGTGTTCATGTCGACCAGAATCCGGTCGAACAGGTAACGACGCGTCTGAGTGCTCATTCCCGCCTCCCCTAACGAGACAACCGATAGCGAGCCGCTGGCAGACAGAACGATCAGTTTTCAAGAATCCCCGAACGGGGGTCAGCGACTTCGATTTCAGTCGGAAGGGTACGCAGAAGATTTCAGATCATGTGAATTGTGAACTTCCCCAAATCTTCTGTGCTACTCTTCCCCTCGATGTCAGAATCTTACCCTCGCCAATGACGCAAAGCGAGTAAAGATTTGGAGAGGAATTCTCTCCCGCGCCGCACAACAATCGCCTGCAGACTTATCCGACTCTAACTTGAGGATAAAGCGATTTATTCGACCCGGATGGGGCAGAATCGTCCCCTACCCCCGGCAGAGACTTAAAAGTTCGCCTATCTTAACAATTCAGTTATGATGCCGTTCAATAAGGGAGCGGCGTAGTTTTCGGGCGCATTCGGTTGGCCAAAGATTTCGACCCCGCCCCGGCCAATCGTGCCGCAAGTGAAACGCAACGACTGGATCTTCACTGGAATTTGACACACCACGACACCTACCGAGAATGACGCTCGACTCAAAACCGGATACCCCGACCACCACATGAAGCCTCCGAACAATACGTCGCGTCGCCGATGTCGAATTGCTAAACCGTCGCCTGGGCGAGTGCATCGCATATGTCTTTGCGTGTCCGCCATGTTCGCGCTGAGTGCCTGCGGCTGCGGCGATATCGAGTGGAACTGGGATTGGGCATGGTGGAAGAAACCCGAGCGCGTGGTCAGACCTGTTCGTCAGGCTGATGCGCCGCGGCGCGATCAGGCCGATCGATCCGATGATGCGCCCAGCCGGCCCTCGGGAGCGGCGACTGCAAATGCGACCGCCTCAGATCCGACGTCGCCAATCGACGCGCCCTCCGCCGAGCCCATCGCGGCAAACTCACAGCCGCTTCCCAACCGCCCTTTCTATTATCTCTACTTCATCAGCGGCGATGCGGCCCGGGATGAATCGACCCGCGGCGAAGTCCGCATTGTGTTGGATCATGCCCCGGCCCTGGCCTGTGCTCGGTTGATGGAGTGGCTCTACGTTCCCACCGGTCGCTCGGGCAGCACGACGGAGTCCTACGCGATTTACGAAAACGCCGCGGAGTTTCGCGCCGCCGCGGCGATGGCTGGTTCGCTCGATGTCGCGCCGGCCCCGCTGCCCATCTCCAGCGTCGGCACAAACGCCGCCTTTGAGTCCGGCGTCGCCATGTTGCTGGGGGCCCTCGATGCCGGTCCCGGTGGTGACACCAAGCTCGCCGAGGCAAGTGAACAGCGCTTCGTCGAGGCGCTCCAATCGACCGACCTGCCGCCGATGCTCCGCTGGGCGTCGGGCATCCTCGCCGGAAGGGTGGCCGAGCAATACCGCTACGATCACAGCGGCGCGAAGAGCTACTTCAAACAGGCCGAACGCCTCGTCCAGAATGGTTCCATCGAAAAGATGACCGCCCGATGGTGTCGGGCCGAAGTGCTGACCCAGGAAGGCAAGTCGTCCGATGCAATCCTCGTCTATCAGGATATCGTCGAGGAGTTCGGCAAGGCCAACGCCGACTCGCACATCGTGCGAAGGGCGAAGACGCTCATAGATGAATACAACAAGCGGTAGTGCAGGTTGCGGTCGGCGGCGGGGGGGCGTTGTCAGTTGTGAGCGTAGACTTCCGCGCTCGCCACGTGAATCGGCGTCACCGATTCGAGTTGGCGAAGATAGTCGTGCAGTTCATTCTCGGTGAAGACCTGCAGAAACTCCCGCCGAGCCGAGCGGTTCAGCTCCATGATTCGATCGATCAGCTCTCGCTTGGTCATGACCGCGCTCCTGGCTCAAGGGCCCGCCCGCAGGATTCCGCCGCCGCGATTGACGCACCCTCTCTCGGGGGCGACGCCGAAGCGACGCCGCTACCTGTGGGTAGGGCGGGTTTTGGGGGGCGAGTTTCACGTCGAGAGGCGGGTCTTGCCGTTCGGCGCACTTTCGTATCGGATGGCCCACGCCGTCGACTTTAGAACGGCTCACACGATCTTGAGTTGCCCGGACGACCCGGCATTTCTATAGTCGTGGCAACCTTGGGGAGTGGAGCGCGAAGCACCTGCCGGACAATCATGGATTCAGAAACGACCCAACACAGCGAACCATCGACCAAGGCTGACTCGGGCCCGCGCCAGGACGCCGGTTTATCCCAGCCGTCCCACTCGGTCAGCAAGTCGGTCAAGCGAAGGGCCCGCCACGAATTCGACGGCTGGGCGAAGACCTACGACCGCTCGATCGTCCAGCACCTGCTCTTCCGGCCCGCTTATCGGATGTTTATGGAGGAGCTCTACGAATGGCGCAGGCACATACCCGATCCCTTCGACGGCCTCGACATCGGCAGCGGCACCGGTAGCTGGCTGGCCATGATCGCCGGCAGTCCATTGCCCAGCCGCCGCCTCGTCGGATTGGACTATTCAGGCGAGATGTGCCGGGTCGCCGAACAAAAGGCCCGGACCATCGACGACGCCCCGAGCTTCATCAATGGAGATTCGGAGCACCTGCCGTTCGCCGACGGCTCCTTCGACTTCGTCACCTGCAGCCATTCCTTCCACCACTACCCCAATCAGGCCGCCGCCGTCCGCGAGATGCGCCGCGTCCTGCGTCCCGGCGGCCGGCTCATGCTCATCGACGGCTTTCGGGACAATATCATCGGCTGGGTGCTTTTCGACGTCTTCATTACCCGGGCCGAAAGTACGCCCGAGGCGCGCGTCTTTCACGCCCCCTGGAGCATGATGCGGCAGTATTTCGTCGATTCCGGCTTCACCCAGATTCGCCAGCGCAAGACCGGCATCTGGGCGCCGATCTTCCTGACCGTCGGCACGGCCTGATTCGCCGCGGCGAAATAGCGTCCGACACCGAGTCCGGTTATCCTGATAGTCGGCTGATGAAGTCCTCACACGGCCCGGAAGCGATACGCCGGACGCCGTACTCCGCTGGCCACGGCATGGACCACCTGGCATGAAAGACGTCACCTCCAGTTCCGGCGATGCCTCCATCGTCGAATCGACCGCCGAGAAGCACGTCGCCGACCTTCAGGCCGTGCTGGGCGTCTCGAGAGATCTGGCCGCCATTTCCGAACTGACCCCGCTCCTTCGCAACGTCGAACGCGCCGCTCTGTCCGTCCTCGAGTGCGAGCGCGCCACCGTATTCCTCTATGACCCCGAGCGTCAGGAGCTCTACAGCCGCATGGCCACCGGCGTCGACGAGATTCGCTTTTCCGCCGATCGCGGCATCGCCGGCGAAGTCGTCCGCACCGGCGAAGTCATCAACGTTCCCGACGCTTACGCCGACCCGCGATTCAATCCCGAGATCGATCGCAAGACCGGCTTTCGCACGCGAAACATGATCACCTTCCCGCTCCTGGGCTTCGACAACAAAATCGTCGGCGTCCTTCAGGTGCTCAATAAGTCCAAGGGTTCGTTCGATCCGTGGGACGACGAGCTCGTCCGCACCTTCGGCGCCCAGGTCGGCGTCGCTTTGCAGCGCCAGCTCCTCCTCGAGCACTACGCCGAAAAGCAGCGCATCGAGCGCGACCTCTCCATCGCCCGCGACATCCAGCAGGGGTTGATCCCCGACAAGGCTGCCGAGGTTCCCGGCTTCGATATCGCCGGGTGGAATAAGCCCGCCGATGAGACCGGCGGTGACTGTTACGACTACATGGCCCTGTCAGACGGCTCGCTCGCCCTCACCATCGCCGACGCCACCGGCCACGGCATCGGCCCGGCGCTTGTGATCGCCGAATGCCGCGCCCTCTTTCGCGCAACCATCTCCCTCTCCAACGACCTCAGCATGGTCGTCTCGCGCATCAACAACCTGCTCTCCGAAGACTTGCCCGACGACCGATTCGTCACCGCTTTCTTCGGCCTTCTCTCGCCGCGGACGAACACCCTGTCCTTCCTCAGCGCCGGCCACGGCCCGTTGATCCAGTACATCAGCGAGAAGGATGAATTCGTCGAGCTGTCCGCCAACGCCATGCCCCTCGGCATCATCGCCGACGTCCCGTTCGACGATCCCGTCCGATTCCACATGCAACCCGGAGACATGATGGTGCTCGTCACCGACGGCTTCTTCGAGTGGCAGAATGATGAGCGGGAGCAGTTCGGCACCGAGCGCATGTTCAACATCCTTCGGGCCATGAAGGATCGACCTTGCTCGGAAATGATCGAATCGCTCTACCGCGAAGTTCAGGCCTTCGCCCCCGGCACCCCCCAGGCTGACGACCTCACCGCCATCATCATCAAAAAGCTCTAGTCACGATTTCTCCCCAGCGAACAAGCTCGGCTTCCAACGCATTCAAGATGTCGGCATCCGCGACCACAACCGCCGCGCGACCTCAACGGCCCTCCGCCGCGCCGGCCGTTCATCGACCAGAACAATCTCCCGACTGCGTAGCGCCCACTTCCCGCCGATCAGCACATCCCGCACGTGCTGCGAGTCCATCGCAAAGATCAGATGCCCGGCCGCATTCTCCGACGTCAGCGGCGCAGCAGGGATGTAGTCCGTCACCACGACGTCCGCCGCGGCCCCCGCAGACAAAGTGCCGAGCTTGCAACCCAGCAGACTGCCCGCCGTCCGCGCCGAGCGCACCAGCATCGCCACGACGTCCGCCGGCGATATCCCCGCCTTGCCGTCGCGCGACTTAAACCACGCGTGCCGCATCTCCGCGAACATGTCCGAGCCGATGCCGTCCGTTCCCAGTTGAATCGCACCCGGCCCACCGCCCGCCGCACCGGAGCCGATGATCGCGCCGATGGGGGCATAGCCGACCTGGTTATTCATGTTCGACCGCGGATTGTGTGCGATGGCCCCGACCGCGCCCGACAGCCGTATCGCATCAGCCTTCGACAAGTGCGTGCAATGCGCCAGGACCGACTTGGCCGTGGCAGGATTCATCGGGTCGCCGATGCCGCATCGCGCCAGACGATCCACCAGCGGCGATCCATACTCCCGGCGGCATATCTCATCGTCGCAAGGGTCTTCCGCGACGTGAATATGCACACCCGTATTTGTCTCGGCGGCTAGTCGAACGCATCCGGCAAGCAATTCATCCGACATCGTGAACGCCGCATGCGCGCCCACCAGCGCCGCAAATCGTCCGTCCGCCCGGGCACCGCATTTCGCAATGTACCGCCGGTTCTCCTCCAGCCCGGCGAGCCCGTCCTTCGTCCCATGCCGATCCGTGCTCTCGTAGCAAAGCACGCCGCGAAGCCCGACCGCGTCGATCCCGCGCTCCAGATCGTCCAGGCTCCCGGTGATGTGCGACGGCGAAGCGTGGTGATCGATCATCGTCGTCGTCCCGCATCGCAGCGCGTCCAGTGCGCCGATCGTCCCGCTGACCTCGACCGACTCCGCGTCGTGCGCCCGATCCACTCGCCACCACACAAGTTCGAGAATCTCGTGAAAGTTCCGCGGCGTCCGCGGCGGCCCCGGCATGCCCAGCGCCGGCACGCTGTAAAGGTGCGTATGGCCGTTGACCAGACCCGCCATCACAACCGCGCCGTGACAATCAATCACCTCATCGCCCGCCTCCGGCGTGACGCTGGGGCCGATGCTGTCGATCGTCTCCCCGTCGATGCGCAGCGATCCCTCAACCACCGAGACCGGATCGAGATCGAGCAGCAGTGCATTTGTCAGGGTTATGGACATCGATTTCGCCTCATCGTGATGCTCGAATGGAACATACCACCGCCCCTCGGGCGATCAAGTCGGATTCACCAGTTCGTCCTCGATCAATTCGGCGTACCTGCGCGCCAAATCATCACCGATCGTGGGCCGACTGTAAGTAAGGCTCAGATTGAGCTGCTCGCCGAACTTGCTGAACACCGGGTTCCAAGCGGGAGGCGTCGTCGTCGGCCCGCCGCCCCAGATATTCTTCACCCGGGCATTCCCGATCGTGCGCAGGTGCCCCTTGATTTCGCCGTAATACGAGAAACCAGACGAGCACCGATTCACGCTCAGCGGCAGCTTGAAGATCAAATGATAAAACCACGCATGCCAAAGCGCCGCGAGTTCCAACAAAGCCCACTGAGCGATGTCCCCGCTTGCCGCCAGGAACGCCTCCACCTGCCGAAGAATCTCGGCGGACAAAACCGCCCGATCGGTCGTCTCCGTTTCCAGAACCCGCAGCGTCGGCGCAACGAGGTAATTCCCAACCAGCGGCCGCCGCTCAAAGAGACGTCCGTCCGGCCGCGAAAAGCCAACCCGCATCGGAAACGTAATGAAGAACGCCTCTGCCCGGCCGCCTCTCTCCACGTGCAGCCGCTGCTGCGCCCGGCAAACCGCCGCCGCCAGAAAGCGAGAGAACATCGCAGGACCGCCCGGCGTCAGTCGCTTGGCCGCCGCTCGCATCTGTGTGAACACGTCGCCATCCCAGTGGCGATGCAAGACCGCATATCCGCTGAATCTCGCCTTGGAGTCGATCATCTCATGTTGCGCCCCGACATTTTTCAACGCCCGGCCTGCGCCCATCCCGCGCCGAATGATCCCAATCAGTTTCAACCAACTGTAATCCTTCAGCACCCGCGGCGCTTGATGATCCGGCAGCAAAAGGGCATCCCCGTCACCCGCATGTGTTGCCACCGTCGGCGGCTCATCGCCCAGCGACGCGAGAAAAAGCTGCGCCCCCTCGGCATCCATCAAGTAATGCGGCCAGCGCAGCACCAGCCGCGTTCGCCCTTGTGGCATCGCGTATTGCTCGAGCCGCACCTGCGGTCCGCTGCTGCGATACCAGTCGCCGCCGTACCGCGCCTCGCACATCTCCTCGAGTGCCGCACCCGCGTCAGCCTTCGATCTGAGATCGTCGAATTGATACGCCCTCGCCGCCGCCTGATCCACCTCGGCCTCTCGCCCATCGCCCACCTGCCAGAACGGTCGAAGCCGAAACAGCGACATCCCCACGCCGCCCACCAGCACCGGATGCCGCGACAAGGCGCGCGTCAGCGCCGCCTTCATCGCCGACGCCTCGATCTCGCCCTCCAGCTCGACGATCATGTAAGGGAAGTTGCCGCCGCCCCCGCGCTGCCAAACGCGGTGCTGGCCGAAGATGACGAAGTCGCATGCATTAAGCGGAATGCGCATCGACTGACTCACCGTACCGATGCCTGACTGACTGCGGAGGCCGCCGGCCGACTGCGAAGCGCCGCCGCGAATTCCTTCGGGTCGAAATGCAGCCGCGGGTCATCCAGTCCACCCGGAAACGTCAGCCGCAACTCGCGCACATCGCCGTTCTTGTCCGCCTCCGTCACTTCAATCGTCACGTGTGAAAGATGAAATGCGTCGCCCGTGCGGGGCTCCCACGTCGGCCCGCGCGTCAGGCGGTGAAAGCGGGTCCCGAGCAGTTCCCCATCTCGGGCCCTCAGTAGCGCGCTCTTGTTATCCACGCGAATCACATTCACCGAGACCGACGGAGGAAACAGGTAAGTCGCCGATACGTCCTTCTTACCCGTCATGAATTCCAGCCTGTCCCCGGCGCAGATGATTTCCAATGCCGAGTCCGCCTGCTTGAGCACCAGCGCGTCGCCGTCCTTCAGCGGTCGCTCCAGCGAAGCAAGGGCCCG
>CAZCGF010000098.1:12067-15509 GCA_964498115.1 uncultured Planctomycetaceae bacterium
GTCGTCCGGTCGCCCCGCGCCGAATTCCGAATGTAACAGACGGCAATCAGCAACATCAACGCGCCGCCGCCCGCCACCACCAGCGTCACGTACTCCGGCATCGCCGCAAGCGTGTCGATCGGATACCCCAGCGTCCAAACCGCCGCATACAGCAATAGCGAAACCGGCAGGCTGAGGCCAAGCTGGCTCGGCATCCCCGTTCGCCCGTCCAGATCAAACACCCACGGGCGCGAATACGCGTAATAAGCGACGAACAGAATCGACATCACCACCATCGCCAGCGCAATCGCCAGTAGCGCCGGATCGTCGAACCACCGCCTCGTCTGCCATCGCCGAATCAGTTCGTGCATGCCGATCACCGCCGCCAGCGCGACGGCCACTTCCTTGGAAAAAAGCGCGAACGCAAACGCCCCGACGGCCATCAACAAAAACCGCCGCCGCCCGGTCGCAACAGTCGCCCAATAAGCCCCCGCCGCAAGCGACACCCCAATCACTACGAGTAGGTCCTGCCGGTTGCACATCCACGTCACCGGCGGCGTGACGGTCTGAGAGACGCCGAAGAAATACGTCGCCACCCCGGCGCGCACCGTGTCCCCCGACGCACGAAGAAACATCCACCGAACGCTGCACAACGCAATCGCGAAGATGAGCAGGCTCGTCAGCCGATAGAAAACCGGCCGCCGCCCGAAAAGAAAAACGTCGGCGTAAAAAAACCACTCCGAAACCGGCCGCAGAAAATCCAGCCGCCCGGACTCCGGCGACCACCACGGGATCGTCCCGCGATCGCGCAGCCGCTGCCATTCCTCGTCCGAATCCGCGAACCGATACAGCCCAAGCTCCGTGCGCTCCCCGCGCTGATACGCCTCAGACTTGAGGATCAGATTCAGATCGTCCGCCAGAAACGGTCCGCCCAGTGTCCACACATAAAGCAGCAGCGGCCCACCGAGCCAGAATAGCGCGTGCGGCGCGCCAAGTCGAAGCAGGTGAAACGGCCTCTCCAGCAGCGGCAACTCCGCGAATCTCCGCTGATCGGCGCGGGCACTCGACTCGCCGGACTTTGCAAGTGGCAAGTTCAATACGATGTGCCTCGCCAGGTGATCGGCTTGCCGCGCTTCAATTCAGCCGCCGCCCGCACACAAATGCCGATCAGCATCGCCGCGCCGAGAGGGTGGAGGAATGCAAATCGTCGGCCCGTTCCCGCCCGCGAATACACTTGCCACGCCAGCACCATCGATGCCAGCAGGTGAACGACCACCAGCCCGGCCCACCACGGTCGATACGGAATCTCCCAGCCGAATGGCCCCGCCAGCACAAGTCCCGCCGCAAGTCCGATCGGCAGAAGCGAGACAAAGTTGAGCCCGTTGATCGTGATAAGAAACCGCGGCAGCGTCTTAAGCCCACCGATGAATGTCCGCGTGATGCCCCGCACCGTCCGCGACAGCGTCCCGTACATTCGCAGTGCAAAGAGCTCCGGTGCCAGCACATAGGCGATACGCTGCCCCGCCCGCTTCGCCACACGCATGATGGCGCTGTCTTCGTCGTACGCCCGCACAACGCACGTGTGCCCGCCGATCGCCCGGTACGCCGACTGCCGCGCTACGATAAATCCGCTGCCGATCGCATTGTCCCACTTCGGGTCCGCGATCTTCCGCGGGTCGTACCATGCATACGTCACCGCCCCCAGCATCGGCACCAGCAGCCGCTCCCAGAACATCGATAGCACCGGCCGGCCCATCACCGCCACCCAGTCCAGCCCCTGCGTCGTCACATGATCCACCAGCGTCCGCAGGCAGTTCGGGTGCAGCTCAAAGTCGCTGTCGATGAACGCCACCATCTCCCCGCGCAGCTCCGGCATCGCCGCCGCGACCGCCGACGGCTTTCCATACTGGCCCTCGGGCAGCGAGGTAATGTCAATCCGATGCACCGCCGGATGCTTCGCCTGCACGCGCGCGATCTCCGCCGCCGTCCCGTCCGTCGACCGATCGTTCACTACGATGATGCGCATGCCGGGGTAATCCTGCGCGAGGATCGACTCCAGACACGCCGCGATATGCGCCTCTTCATCCTTGACCGGAATCACCACGTCGAGCGACGGCCATTCGCGCGCAGGGACGTCCCCGGCCCCAAGCTCGCGCTGCGCCCGCAGCAGCGTAAACGTCTGATAGACGCTTCGACACAGAAGGAGGACGCCAATGGCGTAGCCGACCAGCAGGATTCCCGAAATGGTTGTCAGCATTTTGTCTCGAGACGTCGCGAGTCCGACCGATCGTGCAACGAGCATTCCCCCACCCTTGCGTCGCAATCGAGGGAGCCCGAATTATCGACCAGGTCCGCAGGGCGTCAACGCACACCGTAAAAAGGCGATCGTTCCCGCCGCACCGGCCATGACGAGCATCAACGCCCGCGCCGCGTCCCTATTGCCGAAACAAAGGCTGCATCGAGCCGGTTTGACATGCCCCTTTCAGCGGTTTCTAATGTCCGATTCGCAGGCGAAAGCCCGCGACGGGGCGTAGCTCAGCCTGGTCTAGAGCGTCTGCATGGGGTGCAGAAGGTCGCTAGTTCGAATCTAGTCGCCCCGATTGCCGCGAAGCGGCAATAGAGCAGGAGAACGGAGTAAGGAGAAAGTAGAGCAAACAGGCAGCGGTCGCAATTAGAGTGACCGTAGCCGAACGCGTTGCCGACTCCTGCGGTCTCCTCTCTACTCTCTCCTCTCATGCCCTTCGCATTCGAGAAACTCATCGTCTACCAGAGATCGGTCGACTTCGCCGATCAAGTATCCACTGCCACTGAGGCTTTCCCACGCGGCTACGGTTTTCTCGCCGACCAACTCAACCGAGCGTCATTATCCATCGCCGCCAACCTCGCAGAAGGCAACGGCCGTTTCACCAAACCGGATCGGCGCAACTTCTTCGGCATTGCCCGAGGGTCGGTCCAGGAATGCGTACCCCTGCTGGAACTCGCGCGAAGGCGCTCACTCATCACGCCTGATCGTCATGCCAAAATGAAGGATGACCTCGAGGAAATCGCCAAAATGCTCTCCGGCCTGATCAGCGGACTGGACAAACGCACGGCCTAACAAGCATCCATTGCCCCGGAAAACGCTTCTTCTCGCGCCGCAGTGCCATCCATCGCGAATTGCATCCGGTTTCTCCCGACTCGAATGTACAATGTACGTCTGCTCCTGGACCGCGCCGGAGCGATCGTCGAGCGGGACGCCAACGACTCCTACGGCCGGCCGAGAATCCGTGAGTCCTGTGGGCGTGGCGACATGAACGACGACAGCAAGATGTCCAGCGGCGACACGACGGGCTTCACGGCGGCCAAGTTAGGACTCGATAAGGTTGAATGTCTCCACTTCCCGCCCTGAGTGTCCTCATTTGCGCCCGTGTCGAGCGAGGGGGCCGGACGCTGCGCGAGTACAAGGGACGAGCAATCGCGCGGA
>CAZCGF010000099.1:0-15444 GCA_964498115.1 uncultured Planctomycetaceae bacterium
CCCGCGAGGCCTGTGTCACCTTATGTCACTTTGGATCGGACCGCGCCATGGCCCGTTTTCCGCGCAAAAAAAACGGCCGGCAAACCTGCCGGCCGTTATCAAACTCACGTGTCTCACTTCGGCCGGTTTTTCGCCGGGCCGATCGAAAAACTACAGCCCCTTCACGCAGGCAAGGATGGCTTCGTAGTTCGGATGATTGGCGACTTCCGGAACGTACTCGACGTAGCGAAGCTTGTTCGACGCATCCACGACGAAAACGGCGCGAGACAGAATCCGCAGCTTGGGAATCAAGACGCCGTAAGCCTGGCCGAAGGAGGTCTCCTTATGATCGCTGAGGGTTTTCATCCGTTCGGTGTTGATGCCCTCGGCGCCGCAGAAGCGGCTCATTGCCACAGGCAGGTCGCAACTGATGGTGAAAAAGTTGACGTTCGGCAGATTGGCGACTTCCTTGTTGAACCGCCGCGTCTGCTCCGCGCAGACCGGCGTGTCCAGCGAGGGGACGACGCTGAAAATCCGCGCCTTGCCGGCGGACTCGCTGATCTTGAAATCATCGACCAGCGACTTCTTCAGCACGGCTTCCGGAGCCGCATCGCCGACCTTCAGCTCAGGTCCCGCGAGATCGAGAGGGTTTCCCTTAAGGGTGCACGTTCTGGACATGGTGTCATCTCCGTTGATTCGATGGCGATATATGGATGGGTTCTTGACTTCTGAATTGGTTGAAGATTCTAGTTTCACGGCGTGCAGTCGTCAACGAAACACGCCCAGGCCCTGCGCAGCGGCCGTTTTTGACTTGTGTACCCATCCTACTAGAATCCGAAACCGATTGGCGATGGACGCCATCCAATAGGTGAGGCGGTCAGGCACGATGTCTGGCCCTTCACGGTGCCGGCGGACCCAAGGGGGGCCGGACGATGTCACGCGACAGAGGAGACTAAAGAAATGGCCGGACCTGATACGCTCGAATTTACGGATGCCAACTTTGAATCGGAAGTACTTCAATCGGGCCAGCCGGTCCTTGTCGATTTCTGGGCCGATTGGTGCATGCCCTGCAAGGCCCTCGGCCCGACCATCGACGAACTCGCCACGGAATACTCCGGCCGCGTCAAAGTCGGCAAGATGGACACCGAGGCCAATCGTGAGACACCCGTTAAGTACAACATCCAGGCGATCCCCACCGTCCTGATCTTCAAGGGCGGACAAGTGGCACAGAAGTTCGTCGGCCTCACCAGCAAGAAGGACTTCCAGGCGGCCCTCGCCGGCGCGTAATTACGCCGCTCGCTCCTTGGGCCCCATCCATCACTCGGCAAAAAAAAAAGGCCCGCCGGAGTCCGTGGGGACATCCGGCGGGCGAAGCTGAGTAAGGCTGCTGGCAGCAGCCACGTTCGCTGCCCTACAGCAGCCTCCAACGTTTACCTATGTCCACGGATCACCTCCACTTCAAAGGGCCGACTCCCCGGCAGACGCCCGGCAAACAAATGTGACTGGCGCCGTCGGGCCGAAACCCGCCCGCCGACCGTCGCCAGCGGGCCCAGTGCGGAAAAGCGGCCGTTGGGTCACTGCTCCGCCGTGGACCCCTGCGAATCGAGTCGGTCGTCCGCCCATATTTGGAGGACCAAACGCGACCACTTCGGGCCCACACCCAAAGTGTATCTATACAAACCTTTACGGGTCAATCGAAATCTGCCTCAATCGCGGCCCCTACTCACAAAATCTTCTCGGTCCCCAGACGCCTATATTTCGCCTGGCGAGCCTCTCAAACGGTTATACTGGTATGGCTTGCCGGCGCGTGGACCGAGGAGGGCGATCAGGCGGCCATCACTGAGTCAACACCCATGAAGAAGTTTACCCCCGCTGCTATTTTCGCCTCGATTCTCTTCGGCGCTCTCACGCCGACCGCCCCGGCACAGCTGAGAGTCGTCAACTACAACGTCGCACAACTCAACGGCAATCAGGCCGCCCTTCAGGCCGTGTTCGTGGCACTGAACAATGACGACAAACCCGGCTTCGCCGTCGCCCCGCACGTCTATACTTTTCAGGAGATGGGCAGCTCCGACACGTCGCCTCTTCTCACCATGCTCAACGCCGTCGCCCCGCCGGGTGTCACCTATGCCCTGGGAACTTTCACCATCAACACGCCGCCGAACACGAGCGAGTCCAGTTCGGCCGGCGCGCAGGCAATGTACTACCGATCCGACATGCTCGTAGAAGAAGTCGCGGGACACGTGGACATCTCCACCGGTGCCGGCCGCAACGCCGACCGCTGGAAGCTGAAGTTGATCGGCTACGACTCACCCGCCGCATCTTTTTACATCTACAGTTGCCACCTCAAGGCATCGAGCGGGTCCAGCAATGAGTCACAGCGGCTGGCAGGTGCGACGGCGATTCGTTCCAACGCAGACGCACTGCCCGCCGGTACGCACATCATTTACACCGGTGACTGGAATGTTTACAGCAATACCGAGACACCGTATCTCAAGTTTCTTTCCGCGGGTAACGGCCAGTCATTCGACCCGCTCGGCACCGGTTCCTGGGCCGGTGCGGGCAACGCGATCAAGCACACCCAGGCGCCCTGCCGTAACGGATGCTCACTCGTGGCCGGAGGTATGGACGACCGATTCGATCACCAGCACATCACCGCCGCCTTTAATGATGGAGAGGGTTTGGCGCTGATTCCCGGAACGTGTCGCGCGCTCGGCAATGACGGCAACCACTACGACACGGACATCAACGCGGGCAACAACACCTACTATCCGCTGGACATCCCACGATCGAACGCGCTGGCCACAAACCTGAAGACCGCGAGCGACCACGTGCCGGTGGTGGTGGATTACCAGTTCCCTGCGGTGCTGAGCGCGTCCTTTAGTTGCGACTGCGGCCGTGTGATTGCGGGGGCCGTGGTCAACGCTGAAGTGCAAGTCAGTAATGTGGCCCAAGCCATCACTGCAGCGGGGGCGGATGAACTCGACTACGAGATTGAAGGGTCCGGCATCCTGTCCGGTTCGGTAACCGGCGTCATTCCGGCGCTCGACCCTGCCGAGATTGTGCCGCTGGCCCTCGATACAAGCACGGTCGGCCTGTTTGTCGGATCGGTTGATGTCACTTCCGCCAGTCAGGCGGCGCAGGTGCTCGACCCCATCTTCAATCTGGAAACTCGCGTGCTACGCCCTGCCAATGCCTCTTTCGATAACACCACTGAAGTAAACGCAAAGTTGATTTCGCAGTCGCTCCAGGCCAACTCAGGCGTCCACCCGCTGTCCGTCGAAATCTTTAATCTCGGTCACGACGAGGATCAGGCCACGCTCGACATCGACGGCGTCACGGGCGTGGCGGCCCCGTTTGGCGGCGGAAGCCCTACACTGACCAGCGGCATCGGCCCCGTGTCGTCGACGATCGACTTCTCGTTCGACACCACCGGCCTCACACCGGGCACCTATGAAAACCTCGTGCAGATCGACGTAAGTGATGAGGACATACCCGGAGAATCGTCCAGCTCGCTCCTGCTGACGCTGCAGGTCATGGTGCCCGGCGGGAATGCTGACGTCGATTGCGACAACGACGTGGACATGGATGACGTTGACGCCTTCGCGCAGGTACTGGTCGAACTCGACACGGAAGCGTGTCACGTCGAGCGATCCGACTTTGACGGCTCGACGTCGGCAAACGGCGCGGATATTCCCCTGTTCATCCAGGCATTTCTTAATCCATGAACGGACGGATTCTTTACGAGGTCCAGGCCTCCTTCATTCACGAAGAAGCGGCGCGTCGCTGGGAAGAATGGCTGCGCACAAAGCACATCGCGGACGTCGTCGCCGCCGGGGCTTTGGACGGGAAAGTCATACGCCTCGATTCGCCGGCCGCCACGCTCGTCGCTCAGTATTGGTTCGATTCGCGGGAGGCGTTTGATCGGTATCTTGCCGACCATGCCCCGCGCCTGCGCGCTGAGGGGATTGCCCTTTTTGCGCCGGAGGAAGTGAGCTATACACGCCGGATCGGCGAGCAAATCGCGTAGATTCGTCATTAATTCCCCCGATCGTCCGGAAATATCGGATCGCCACCGCCCAATCCAGATGCCGTTGCGCGGGACGCTTCGCCGCATTTCGGCGGAAGCGGTCTTACCCTAGAATGCCCCGTCCACCCGCGGGGGCCTCGGGTGCTGGAAGGAGCCGAGACAGGAATGCCCGGAGGCCCAAGCGCCAACCAGTCGGATACCACCCGCAAGGGCGGCTCGCCGATTCATTTCATGCGCGTGTTGCGCTTTTCCCGGCCGTACTTCCGTACTTTGTATCCCGGCCTGTTCTGCATCGTCATCTTTGCGATGACGTACTCGCTGAACATCGTGACGCTTCTGCCAGTCATCAAACTGATGGCCGACAACCAGAGCCTGCCGACGTGGGTGGATCAGACGATCAGTGAGAAGCGGCTTCGCTTTCTACTGATCGAATCCGACGGGAAACTCCAGATTGTGGCCACCAAGGGGGCCAAGCAGCTACCTGAAGGAGTGCGCGATCGGGACACGGTACTGAACATCAACGGGCGGGAGCTTTCAGGTCCGGAGGCTTTTCGCGAGGTGACGGGGCTGCCTAACGCCTCCGAAGCGACAATTGAAGTGCTGCATCCGGGAACCGGTGAGACGCAATCCGCGACGGTGCAATTGAAGGATCTTGAATCGCTCGATTACCTGCTTCTGCGGGTCGGGCGGCTATTGCCTGCAGAGACGACGAAGGAGGCGAAGATGCGCACACTCTTCATCGTCTTCGCCACAATTCTCGTCATCACGGTCGTCGGCGGCGTGTGCCGATTCTTCGGTGAGTACCTCATCGCCCTAGTCGCGGGGCGCACCGTCGTTGCCATTCGCCGGCAGATGTATGACCGGGTGCTGAAGTTTCCCGTTTCTTACTTCGCCTCGCGTGGCGTGAGTGATACGGTCAGCCGGTTTGTTCAGGACAGCCAGGACATCTATCGCGGCCTCAACTTCGTCTTTGCAAAGAGCCTGCGCGAGCCGCTCAAGGCGGGATTCGCGTTCGCCTTCGCTCTGTTTCTCGACTGGCGTATTACGCTCATTACCGTTGCTGTCGCACCCCTCGCCGGCATTCTGATCCGCAAGTTCGGCAAGATGATCCGCAAGGCGAACAAGGGCCTGTTGCAGGGATACGGCCGGATGCTCAACGCACTTGAGAGCGCATTGAGCGGCATTCGCGTAGTCAAAGGCTACACGATGGAGAGCTACGAGCGCCGCCATCTGCATGCCGTTGACACGCACATGCTTCGACAGCAGATGAAAATCGAACGCACCGACGCGTTGACCGGGCCGGCCTTTGAAGTGATGGGCGTCTTCGTTGCGATCGGAGCGATCGCGTACTTCGCCAATCTGATGTTCGACAATCGCATGGACTTCGCCAAGTTTACGACGATCGCCGCGTGCATGGCGGGCATGTTCGATCCCGTTCGGAAGATGTCCTCGTTTTACAATCGCGTTCAACAGGCCAACGCCGCACTCGACCGCGTATTTGAAATCATCGACCTGCCCACGGAAGAAACTGGTCGTCACGATGCCGACGCTTTGCCGACGATCAGGGAAAACATCGAGCTTCAGAACATTCACTTCACCTACCCGGGCAGCGAAAGGCCCGCTCTCGATGGAATCAGTCTCACGATCAAGCGCGGTGAGCGTGTCGCCTTCGTCGGGCCCAACGGATCCGGCAAGACAACCCTTTTGGCCATGCTCATGCGATTCTTCGACCCGCAGGAAGGCCGCATACTGATTGACGGCAGGGACGTCGCGGATTACTCGATGTGGTCACTCCGAAAGCAGATCAGCCTTATCACGCAAGACAGCGTGATCTTCGCTGACACCCTCGCCAACAACATTGCCTATGGCGATGACCGGTTGCTCCGGAGGCTTGTTCTGCGTCGACGCCACCCGGAGAGGTTTCCGCCCGGCCCCGACCCGGACCACGAACGAATCGTCCATGCAGCAAAGGCCGCGTACGCGGACGAGTTCATCAGTGAAAAGCCCGAAGGGTATGACACGTACGTCGGGGAGCACGGCACACAGCTTTCCGGCGGGCAAAAGCAGCGTATCGCCATTGCCCGGGCCATCCTGCGGAATGCGCCGATTTTCATTTTCGACGAGGCCACGAGTCAGATTGACAGCGAGAGCGAGCAGAAGATTCACGACGCAGTGGAGCGATTTCTGGAGGGTCGCACCGCGCTGATCATTGCCCACCGCTTCTCGACGATTCTCCAGGCGGACCGCATCGTCGTCCTCGACCGAGGCCGTGTGGTTGATTCGGGCAAGCATCCGGAACTCATGGAGCGCTGCAAGCTCTATCAAACGCTGTACGGATCTCAGATTCTGGACGACAAGTAATCGCAGCATTCGAGAACCGGTCCCTTTGCACGCGCGCGGTGCAACGGGTTTCTCGGACCTACTGTGCCGAGCGCACGTTCGCCCAGTCATGAATCATTCCCTCGAATCCGCTAAGATGGGTTCACCGGCCCGAGGGGAGACCGCGAAAAAGAAACTCTGCGAAATACACCGTGGGAGGAGAGGGAAACTGTGCGAAGCATCATCGCTTTTTGGCTGATTCTCTGCTGCGCAGCAGGCGAGGTTCAGGCGGCGTCTTACGCCCTCATCGGCGCAACGCTGATCCCAATCGGTGCACCGGAGATCGAGAACAGCGTCCTCATTATTGACGATGGCAAGATCGTCGCTGTCGGTGCAGCTGGTGCAACGCGCATACCCGATGACGCCGAACGCATCGACGTTCGAGGCAAGGTCATCATGCCCGGCCTCATCGACACGCATAGCCACGTCGGCGGAGGCTGGGGCGGAGATTCGAGCGCGCCGATTCAACCCGACGTGCGGGTACTCGATTCGATCAATGTGCGTGATGCCGGCTTTCAGAAGGCCCAGGCAGGCGGCCTGACGACGATGAACATCATGCCCGGATCGGGGCACCTGCTTTCCGGACAGACCATCTACGTGAAGAACAACGACGGCCGAACCATTGAGGACCTTGCGATCAACGACGCCGAGGGACATATCCTGGGCGGCATGAAGATGGCCAACGGGACGAATTCGCAGAAGGGCCCGCCGTTTCCAGGCACGCGATCCAAGTCCGCGGCGCTGGTTCGACAAAAGTACGTGAAGGCACAGGCGTACCGACAGAAAATCGCCGACGCGAAGGGCGACCCCGAGAAAATGCCTGAGCGCGATCTGGAGATGGAGGCGCTGGTCGAGGTATTGGAGCGCCGCCGCGTCGTCCATCATCACACCCATCGCAATGACGACATCATGACCGTGCTCCGGCTTCAGAAAGAGTTCGGCTTCAAGGTCGTCCTCCATCACGTCAGCGAAGCGTGGAAGGTTGCCGACGAAATCGCCGCGGCGAAGGCGCCGTGCTCCGTCATCCTCGTTGACAGCCCCGGCGGGAAGATCGAGGCGGCGAATCTCGTGATGACGACCGGCTCCATCCTTGAGAAGGCCGGTGCGTTGGTCGCATTCCATACCGATGACCCGATCACCGACTCGCGGCACTTTCTTCGCATGGCGGCCCTTGGCGTTCGGGCCGGCATGTCGCGCGAGAAGGCACTGGAGGCCCTGACCATCGCCGGCGCGAAGATGCTCGAACTTGACCATCGCATCGGATCACTGGAGGCCGGAAAGGATGCGGACTTCATCGTGCTTTCCGGCGACCCGTTCAGCGTGTACACGCACGTGCTGGAGACCTATGTCGAGGGGACTCGCGTCTTTGACTTGGCGAACCCGACCGATCGACTCTACGCGGTTGGCGGCTACGGCGCCGGGCACGATCAGGTCATGCACTTCTGCTGCTTTGAGGGTCCGCACAATGACTAAGCTATCCCTCATCGCCGCAATCATTCTTGCCATCTGCTCCACGACGAACGCCGAAACCCTCGTCATCCGCGCGACGACCGTTCATACGATGGCCGGCCCAGCGATCAGCGACGGAGTTGTCATCGTTGAGGACGGCAAGATCACCCGAGTCGGCGCTGCCGCTTCGATTCCGGTTCCACAGGGTGCGCGGGTGCTTAGCGCCGCCGTGGTGACGCCGGGCCTCATTGACGCCCATAGCGTCGTCGGTTTGACGGGCTATCTGAACCAGGACCAGGATCAGGATCAGCTCGATCTGACGGATGCCATTCAGCCCGAGCTGCGCGCCATCGACAGTTACAACCCGAACGAGCTCCTCATCGGGTGGCTGCGGGGCTTCGGCATCACAACCGTTCACACCGGCCACGCCCCCGGGGCGCTGGTCTCCGGTCAGACGATGATCGTGAAGACCACGGGCAACACGGTCGATGAAGCGCTCATCAAGCCGGTGGCGATGGTTGCGACGAGGCTTGGTGTGGATGCAAGAGGGGATGCCAAGTCGCCCGGCACACGATCCAAGGCGGTGGCCATGCTGCGTGCTGAGTTACTGAAGGCGCAGAACTATCAGAAGAAGATGGGCGCGGAGGATGAGAAGAAGCGGCCCGATCGCGATCTGCGTATGGAGACGCTTGGGAGAGTTCTCACCGGCGAGCTGCCGCTTCTCGTGACGGCGAATCGGTCGACAGACATGCTTTCCGCGATTCGCGTGGCGAAGGAGTTCGGGTTCAAACTCGTCCTCGACGGGGCCGCAGAGGCGTATCTCATCAGTGACGAGATCAAGGCCGCCGGCGTGCCGGTGATTATTCATCCGACGATGGCTCGCAGCGGTCGAGGCGAGACGGAGAACATCAGCTTTGAGACCGCCGCGAAGCTCCGCGCCGCCGGCATTCCAACGGCGCTGCAGAGCGGATACGAGTCATATGTGCCCAAGACGCGGGTGGTACTCTTCGAGGCGGGCATTGCGGCAGCCAATGGAAACTCATTCAACGACGCGCTCTCGATGATCACCATCGACGCGGCGAAGATTCTTGGCATCGCAGAGCGCGTCGGCTCCCTGGAGCCGGGCAAGGATGCCGATTTGGCGCTCTTCGACGGCGATCCGTTCGAATTCACGACGCATTGCATTGGCGTCGTTATCAATGGCAAGATCGTCAGCGAGGAAGCAAGGTAAGACTTCTTCGCCGCCGCTTTCTTCCTGAGTCGTCCTACGCCTTCCATCCGTATTCGTAGTATCGATATTCAAAGGAGCCATCGGTGCGCAGGTCGTACACACCGAAACCTTCCTTGACGCCGCGATACGTCCCTTTCCACCAGTTGCCGCATACGGCGCCGTCGTTGATAAACGTCATGCCGCGATACTCGACACGATCGCGTTCGTGAATGTGGCCGGAGAGGCAGAGCCGGACATTCCTCGAGCCCAGAATGGCGAGACGATCGGCGGCATCGCGACAAACGACATTATTGCCGATTCGCCAGGCGCCGTTCTCGTTGAGACTCCCGTGATCAAAAAGAGTCACGGTGATCAGCGGGATGTGTTCACAGATCACGATCGGCGTCTTCGCGTCCAACTTATTCATCTCGGCGACAAACCACGATCGCTGTCGGTCGTCCAGATAACCCTGATAAACTCCTTCGTCGGCCTTTTGAATGTTGTCGAGGCAGAATATTTGCCAACCCTTGTGCCGAAAGGTGTGATAGGTCTCATTCATTTCGAGAAGGTCCTTGGCCATCTCGCGGCCGTAGCCGGGCGTTTGGGGCGATACGCCTTCCTGAGTGACCCAGCCGAAGACGTCATGGTTTCCGATTGTGTTATGGACAGGAAGCGATGTGTTGTCGGCGATGACTTTCTTGTAGAGCGTGAAAAGCTCTCGGGCGCGACTGGGACTCGCCTCAAGGGCATCGAAGACAAGATCGCCGCCGGTCAGAATGAAATCCGGACGGGGCCGTAGCGCCTCGGCCGCACTGAGCGCCTTCGCGAAGCCCTTTGCCGCCGCCAACTCCGGCTGCACGTGAATGTCGTTGAAGTGCACGAACCGGAAAGGCTCCGGTTTTCCGGGCGGCGCGGTTTCATCCGCCAGCGCCGACATGCCCGAACGGCCGAGTGCATAGGCCGCGCCGGCGGCGGCCAGCCCTTGCAGGGCCTGCCTGCGACTGAGCAAGACTTCGATCCTCCCCTGAACTGACATAGCTCATTTTCCTCCTGATATTAGAGCGTCGAATTATGCATCAAAAAGCCCAGTATCTGATTGCTCCAGCGATCTGGGTTCCGAATCCTTCGGCGGCGTCAGGCCGAGGTGCTGATATGCCCGATGCGTCGCGCATCTTCCTTGTCGCGTTCGCACGACGAAACCGCGTTGAAGCAGGAATGGCTCAACCATGTCCTCGAGTGTGTCGCGGCTCTGGCCCATCGTCGCGGCGATAGCCTCGATGCCGGCCGGACCGCCGCGATAGGTCTCGATGAGGGCGGCGAGAAAGGCGCGATCGAGTCGATCCAGGCCGATGCCGTCGATCTCCTCGATGGATAGGGCTTTCTCCACGACGCCGATCGTCAGTTTCCCGTCTGCGCGGACCTGGGCATAGTCGCGCACGCGCCGCAGGAGTCGATTGGCCACGCGCGGTGTGCCCCGCGACCGCTCGGCCAGCATGCGCATCGAGTCTTCATCCGTCTGGATTTCCAGCCGTGCCGCGGAGCGACGCACGATCTCCAATAAGTCGTCCGACTCGTAAAACTCGAGGTGATATCGCAGGCCGAATCGATCGCGCATGGCCGCCGTCAGCATTCCCGCTCGTGTGGTCGCGCCGATCAGGGTGAATCGCTTGAGCTGGAAATTCACCGTCCGGCCGGACATGCCGCCCTCAATCGTGAAATCGACGCGATAGTCCTCCATCGCGGGATACAGGAATTCTTCGACGACCTTGTTGAGCCGGTGAATCTCGTCGATGAACAGAATGTCGCCCTCGGAGAGATTCGTCAGGACGCTCATCAGGTCGGCGGTCTTGACGATCGCCGGACCGCTGGTGATGCGAATGCGATCGGCAACCTGCATCTCCTCGGCAATGACATGGGCCAGCGTCGTCTTACCCAGGCCCGGCGGACCATCCAGGAGAACGTGTTCCAATGGTTCGCGACGTTGCTTGGCCGCATCGAGCGCGATGCGAAGCTGGGCAATCACCTGCCGCTGGCCGATGCACTCATCCAGTCGACGCGGCCGCAGAGCCCAATTGGACTGCTCCTCGCGGGCGTCACCTGGCTCGTTGCTCATCATTCGTTCGCGGCTCATCGGACTTTACCCCTCCGCCCCGCTCTTGATTCGATACGCCGCTTTAACCCATGCCTCGGGGGTGGACAAGTCGGAATGAAGCTGCGCTGCCCGCGCAATCCACTTCTGGGCGTCGGCCCGCGAATCCCCCCAGGCCACGAGAACTTCGATTGCATCGCGCTGCTCGGCGCTGTATCCGGAAGTCGCGGCTGCCGGGGACGATGCCGAGGCAAACGCGTGGTCCTTCACCTTGCCGCGCAGCTCCGCGACGATCTGGTCCGCCATCCGTCGCCCGATACCCGGCAGCCGTGCCAGGGCAACGGCATCTCCGTTCTCAATGTCGGCGGCGATCCTCGCTACTGGAGCGGCCAGAGCACGCAGTCCCTTTCGCACGCCCACGCCCTTGACGGTCAGGAAAGTCTCAAAAAACTCGCGGTCTTCGGGGTGAAGGAATCCGATCAGTCGTGGCGTCAGGTTTCCCCCGGCGGAACTTCCTTCCAGATACTCGATCGTATGCAGGGTGATCGATTGTCCGCGGCACGCGGCAAGCTCCGGCACCGCATAGCCCGGCACGAGGACTTCGTAGGAGATGCCGTCGCGATCGAGGGTGACCGACACCTCGTCGAGTTCGCTCAACTGGCCGCGCATTCGCACGATCATCGCAGCGATCTCCCGGCCGAGCCGCCGTCGCGTCTCGAACTCGTAACCGCCGCGCACCACGCGATGGCCAGCGCGTCGGCCACGTCCGCCTGTTGCGGCAATCGCTTCAGGTTTAATGTCGCCTGAATCGCACGCTGCACCTGCGCTTTTCCAGCGTGGCCGTTGCCTGTCAGCGCCTTTTTGATGTGGGTGGACGGCAGCCCGAGAACGCCAATATCCCGCCTCGCCGCAGCGAGCAGCACGACGCCTCGAACATGCCCCATCAGGATCGCCGTGCGAGGATGTTTGTAATGAGCGAACAATTCCTCCACGGCGACGAGCTGCGGTCGCCATTCGTCGATGACCTCGTCGAGGCTTACAGCGATCTCGCTCAATCGCGATGCGAGTGAGGCCCGTGGATTGGAACGAATCAAGCCCGCGTCTTTGACCGTGTCCGTCCGTTCCAGCACGGCATACCCCGTGCGCTCCAGGCCGGGATCGATGCCGAGAATCAGAAGTGGGGGCTTCCCCGCTGAGGCGGCGTCGAGCGCAGCATCATCGGATCGGGCCCGGTTAACAGGCCTGGTGATCAGGCGCGTCGCCATCGGGTGCCATCCTGGCCGTCTTCCAGCGTAAAGCCCAGCTCCGTCAATCTGTCACGAATCCGATCGGCAATTTGAAACTGCTTCGCATCGCGCGACATTTTTCGCACTTCGATGATCAGGTCGAGCAATCCAGCGGCATCGCCCTTCGAGTCCATCTCTTCGCTCCGCGGCTTCTCGATAAAGAGCCCGAGCAGGCGCGCCAGCATCATGAATGTCCCAGCCGCGCCCTGCCCCGCCTTGCGCAGTTTCTCGTCTTCCTTCGTTTCCAGGCGCGAGGCGTCCAGGAAGCGGTTGAGAATGCCCGCCAGCTCGAAGAGAACACTGATCGCGCCGGCAGTGTTGAAGTCGTCGTCCATCGCCTCGAGGAACCGGACCTGCTGACGCACGGTTTCCTGAATCAGGTCTTCAGCGGCCGGCAGGGGATTCTGCTCCCGCACCTGCTCCGCCAGGACTTTCAACGTGTACGGATCGACGCCGGTCGTCCGCTCGATTCGCTCAAGCAAACGATAGAACGTGTCGATCGCCGTCTTCGCGGCGCGCAAAGCCTCCTCGGAGAAATCAATCGGCGATCGATACTGCGACTGAAGAATGAGGAATCGCAGCAACTCCGGAGGGTGCTTCGCCAACAGGTTGCGCAGTTGGAGCGACTCCATGACCGGCTCGAAGCTGGCATCGCTTTTCGATATCTTCTTCGTGTTGAACCGCGTCAGTCCGTGATGCATCCAGTACCGGGCAAAGGGCTTGCCAGTGTCCATTTCCGCCTGTGCGATCTCGTTCTCGTGGTGTGGAAACTTCAGGTCCAACCCGCCGCCGTGGATGTCAAAAGTCTGGCCCAGGTATTTCATCGCCATCGCCGAACATTCGATGTGCCATCCGGGTCGACCCTTGCCCCAAGGAGAGTCGTACTGCACGTCGGCAGGCTCATCCGGCTTGGCGCCTTTCCATAATGCGAAGTCGCCCGGATTCCTCTTGCCGGAATGGACAAGGCCCTCGCGCGTTCCAGCATGCTGTTCTTCTGGCTTGCGGTGGCTCAGCTTGCCGTACTCCGCGTCCTTGGCCACATCGTAATAAACGTCGCCGCCCGCTTCGTAGGCGACGCCATTCCCCATCAGGCGCTTGATGTGAGCGATGATTTCGCCAATGTGCTCGCTTGCGCGAGGCATGTGATCGATCGCCCGAACGCCGAGTCGGGCCATTGCTTCGACATACTCGCGTTCCAGCTCCCGGGCGAGGTCGGGCACGGTTCGACCCGCCTCGCGCGATGCGGCGATCAGCTTGTCTTCGACATCGGTGACGTTGACGACCCAGGTGACCTTGAAGCCCTTATAGCTCAAGTACCGCTTGATCACGTCGAAGATCACCGGACCGACCGCGTGCCCAATGTGAGCGGGCTTATAAACCGTCGGCCCGCACAGGTAGATGCCCACCTTGCCGGGCTCGGCAGATTCGAAGATTTCTTTCTCTCCGGATAACGTGTTGTACAAGCGTAGCGTCATGGTTGTGGGTCACCTGGGTAGTACTTGGTCGGCAACATCAAAACGGCGAGGGCAGACCGCGCCGCTGCATCCCGCCCCGACCGAACGCTAATCTAACAAGAGATCGACATGAGGCCAACCACGGCCATGCAGCCGACAGCCTCACCTCGCCCGATGGCGTCGAGGCCCTCGTTGGTCTTCGCCTTTACCGCCACACGATCAGGCGAAAGCCCTAGCAGCTGGGCAACCGAGTCACGAATAGAGGCCTTGTGAGCCGAAAGCTTCGGTCGCTCGGCCTGAATCACGATGTCGAGATTCACAGGGATGAGTCCGCCACGGCGAAGATCCCCTAGAACCTCGGCGATGAATTGGCGACTGTCCGCCCCTTTGTTCGCCGGATCGCTGTCCGGATACCGTTCGCCGATGTCTGGCAGACCTGCCGCGCCGAGCAGCGCATCTGTGACGGCGTGCAGAACGACGTCACCATCGCTGTGCGCCGCCGCCTGGAGTTCAAACGGGATATCGACGCCGCCCAATCGCAGGGGCCCGCCGGGCACCAGGCGATGAAGGTCGGTGCCCAGCCCGACACGATGAATGATCAAGTCAGTTGTCATTCTTCCCAGACCCCCTGGAAGACTTCCTCAGCCGGACCGGTCATGAAGACGCTCGAATCGGCGCCCGCGGGCCATTCCAAATTGAGATCGCCGCCTGGCAGATGAATCGTCGTCGAGCGGTCCAGCCGCTCTTCAAGAACGCCCGCAACGTGCACGGCGCAGGCTCCGGTCCCGCAGGCCTGGGTGATTCCGCTTCCCCGTTCCCACGTTCGCATCGTCACTTCGGTGCGACTCTGGGCCGTGGCGAAGTGAACATTGATTCGCTCCGGGAAGATGTTCTGCCGCTCGAAGAATGGCCCGAGCATCTCCAGTGGCACGCCGGCGACATTCCCGCAATAAACCACCATGTGCGGATTACCCATCGAGACGCAGGTCATGAAAGGCTCGAAGCCGGAGTCCTCCATCCATGCGGCGGGTTCCCCCAATGGAATATACCTGCCCAGGGGATAGCGAATGATCGGCCCAGCGTGATGCCTTGGAAACTCAACGGGAATATCCGCGGCCTCCAGAATCGGAGGCCCCATGTCCACCCGAACGCGCTCGACCCTGCCGCCCGGCCCGCGGAGGACGACGAGCGTCAGGACGCCGCGATCGGTCTCCACGCGCAGTTTATCATCTTTGGACTCGGCCAGTCCGTGATCCACGACGTACTTGGCGACGCAGCGCACGCCATTGCCGCACATCTTCCCGCGAGAGCCGTCCGCGTTGTACATTTCCATGCGCGCGTCGGCGACGACGTCCTTCGACGGCGGCGTAATGAGAATCAATCCGTCGGAACCAATCCCCCGGTGGCGATCGCTGATCCGGCGAGACAGGGCGGGAATATCGACTCCGTTCAGCGATTGCCTGAAGCAATCGACGTAAACATAGTCGTTGCTGATCCCGTGCATTTTGGTGAATTCAAACCGAGCCAATGCCTGCACTCCTTCGGACGGGCAAGTTTAGCGTCGGCGG
>CAZCGF010000100.1:0-1997 GCA_964498115.1 uncultured Planctomycetaceae bacterium
CGTGGGGGTGCGTAAGCACGAAGCCCCGACGACCCTGTGTCGTCGGGGCTTTTTTGTTGGTGTCTCCGAGGCGATTTCGGTCACCTGTCGCCTACTTACGATAAACTTGGACATTGGCGGCATTTAAGCAACCGAAGGAAAGGCCGGTTGTTCCTGCACCGTTGATCTGCGGTTGCTCGATTCTCGCCCGGCTTCTGTTATTCTCTGATTTCGCGATTTCAAATGAACGCAGGCTTGCGAGCCTGGTTCATGAGGCTTTAGAGTCACGGTAGACACGAGGAGCACTCAGTTGCAGTCCGCGCCGGTCACGAAAGAAGAGAGCCCGCATGCCCGCGAAACGGAGCGTGCCGGCGCGGCTAGTGAGTTGCCGGTCGCTGCCGGTGCTCGCGATGCAACTCGCGTCCACGCGAGTGTGCCGGCCGTCGGCGGTTCCTCCATTGCCAAGCCGACCGATCCGTGTTTCTCGCTTCAGGCGTTCCTGGTTCTCGACATGCTCGCCCGTGTCGTCATCTGGGGGAGCTCGATCGCCTTTGCGACGATGGTGATGACGGCGATGAAATGGTGGCCGGCGACGGGACTCATCGGCGCGGGACCTGCCGAGGCATGGGCCTGGGGCGGCGCGATCGTCCGCTGGACGCTCCTTTTCAACATGATCTATGTCGCTGAATTGGCGCTGCTTCGCCTGCCCATCCCACAGCCGAAGCAGGGCATCTATTCGACGGTCAATCCGCCGGACATTCGCACGCACCGCGGGCGTCAGCTCATCTGGTCGTGCCTGATCGCCGTCCTGACCAAGGCCAGATACGAGGCCCCGTTTCCAGGGTTTCTCGTTTTTCATATGGCGAACATTCCGCCGCTGCGATGGATCATGGGCCGCGTATTCGGGCCGAAGTCGAAGTCCTGCTACGTGACCGACCCGATCATTCTGGATCCGCACCTTGTCGAGATCGGTCGCAACGTGGTCCTGGGCTCCGGTTGCAACATTGCCGGTCATTGCCAGATGCCGGGCATGGTTGTTGTTCGCAAGACGGTGATCGAGGACGACGTGGTCATCGGGGCGAATTCGACGATCTTCGGCGGCGTCCACGTTCACCGCGGGGCGGTCATTGCCGCCGGGTCCGTGGTGGCCCCGTTTACCACGGTCGGGCCGGGCGAATACTGGTCCGGCGTGCCTGCTGTGAAGATCGTCAATGCGCCTATCTCTCGGGTACCGCCGGCCGCACCGAAGAATTGAGCTTGCCGGACCGGTTACCGCCCCGTCACCAGGGCCACTCCCAGCGAATCGTCTTCGAATCCGCGGATTGAATCTCGGGCGGCGTGCGGCCGATGTCTTTGAAGAGATCGGGCGTTTCCGCGATCCACTTGCGCCAGGCCTTCGGGTCGTGATGGTGGGTCTGGCCGGTCAGGGCGATCAGGGCCCGCTCCGCGGCGTGCTGAAGCGCGAAATCGTCTTCCTCCATGACGTCCACCAGCGCCGAGGGGATCGGCGGCTCGGGAAAAAATGACAGAGCTTCCATCGCGGTCAGCCGAACATTGCGATCCTTGTCGACCGCCATCCTTTCGAGGAGCACCTGGACGATTTTCCCCCGCTGCGACTCATCGTATGAATACCGCTCAATCACGAAGAGCAGCAGCTTCGCGGCCTCCCAGCGGACGGCCCCCGGAGCCGCCCGCGTGCCTTCGATGCGCTCCGACTCACTGGAGAGAATGTTGAGCGCCGTGGGAACCTGCTCCGCCCCCGACGCGGGCACCATCGCGGCGATCGCCGCACAGCGAACGGCGGCATTCACATCAGTTCGCGCAATCGTGTCGAACACCTTCATCGCCCATTCGGTCTTGCCGTCGCGGCTGTTAGCCAGCCCGATGACGCCCCGGCGACGCTCATCACCGGACTGTCCCTCAAGCGCCATGTCCAGATAGTCCTGGCTCGTCTTCGGCTTCTTGAACCACTTCCCATCGCTCCGGGAGGAGGAGCAGCCGGTCGAGCCCAACAGGCA
>CAZCGF010000100.1:2097-15313 GCA_964498115.1 uncultured Planctomycetaceae bacterium
TCGTAGGCGTGGGAGAGAAACTGCTCATTGGATATCCAGGTTACGTCCACTACGGGATGGTCGAGGAATCGCTGCCCCAGTTCCTTGAATCTTTGCGGATTGTCACTCACGTAGCAAGTCAGCGACCCCGGTCCCGGCTCCTCGTTCAACGCCTCACGGGCGCGAAGCCGCTCAACCACGCCGGCAGCGCACTGCTCGCCGCTGTCGACGAGCTGGATATCGGGACCGACAAACTCGGCGATCGCGGTCTTAAGCAGCGGATAATGCGTGCAGCCGAGAACAATCACCCCAGGATCGAGATGCATGAGCGGCGTCAGATAGTCGGCAATGACCGACCGGGTGATCGGATCGTCCGGACGCCGCCCTTCCTCGACAATCGGTACGAAAAGCGGACAGGCCCTCTGCAGGACGGGCGACCCGGAATTGTACTTCTCCATGGCCTTGCGATAGGCGTCTGACGCGATGGTCGCCTCCGTGGCGATCACGGCGATCGAGTGCCCTCGCGCGAGAAAGACCGCCTGCTTCGCGCCGGGCTCCACGACGCCGATGACCGGTATGGGCAGCGCAGCTTCCAGGTCCTTCAGGGCGACGGCACTGGCGGTGTTACATGCTACGACGATCATCTTCGGGTCGAACCTGCGAAGAAAATCGCAGATTTCGTGCGAGAACCGGGTGATCGTCTGATTGCTCTTGATGCCGTAGGGAACCCGGGCCGTATCGCCGAAATAGACGATCCGCTCATTGGGAAGCCGGCGCCGCAGCTCCCGGACGACCGTAAGCCCGCCGATTCCCGAGTCGAACACACCGATGCATCGCGCGTCACCACTCATGTTCGTCACTTCCCTGTGAGGAGAACATCCAACCGGCACTCGGGCGGGTTGTCGCGCCGACGCCGGAATGATTTACCGCCCATGCCCAGAAAGCACGAGGCCTGTATAGTATCGACCGCGTGAAGGATTCTCAAAACTGATGATGGGTCCGATTGCGGCGCAGCGGGAAAATCCGCTAGAATCCGTACCCGGCACTTACACCACAGGAGCACCGAGCCATGGATGGTGGTTCCACGACGATTACCGATATGGACGAGCAAACCCGCAATCCTGACGAACCGGGCGATCCGGCAATGGAGGACGGCACGGACTCGATGGAGTCGCAGTCGGACGAGGCGGTGCAGATCGAGCCGCGCCGCGTCGTCGAGGCAATTCTCTTTGCATCCGATTCTCCGATCCCCGCGGCCAAGGTGGCCTCGATTCTCGGCGTGGGCAACGCCCGGGACGTGCGCGACCACGTTGTCTCACTGAACGATGAATACGCCGAACGCGGGATGTCGTTTCGCATTTCCGAGATCGCCGGTGGGTTTCAGATGCTCACCCTGCCCGCCTACAACACCTGGCTGACCAAGCTGCTGCGCGCCCGGCAGGAGACTAAGCTTTCCGGCGCGGCCCTGGAGTCGCTGGCTGTAGTGGCCTACAAGCAGCCCTGCACCCGGGCGGACGTGGAGGCGGTTCGCGGCGTGGCGGCGGGGGAGATGCTCAATCGCCTGCGCGAGATGAACCTCGTCAAGATCGTCGGCAGGGCGGAAGACCTGGGCCGTCCGATGCTCTACGGAACGACCAAGCGATTTCTCGAGGTGTTCGGACTCGCATCGCTGGAGGATCTGCCGCAGGTTGAGGCGCTTTCCGGCGGCGCATCGGCGACGACGCTCAAACCGCGGCCGGTACAGGATGATGCGTCGGCGGCGGACACTGAGCCGGCCGATGCCGCGCCGCGATTATCGATCGTCGAAGGCGACGACGACTCCGCCGAATCGGATGCCGACGAATCCTGATTCCCGCCGATCATTCTCGACTCGTGTATTGGAATTGCGCGCACAAAAAAGGAGAGGCCCCCGTCGTTAACGGAGGCCTCCCCTGAAAGTGCTCAATTCGATCGCCGGCGAGTTACGGCGCCGTGGTAAACGTGAACACACCGCCCGCCGTCGTACCGGATCCATTCACGGCATCAATTCTCCAGAGATACGTTGTGTTCGGTATCAACATGCCGGGGTTGAATACGCGATTGGTCTGCCGGCCCTGGTACGTCAGGCTTGCCGTCGTTGCGACTGCAATCTGGTCGGCGGGCGGCAGGGCCCCGTTGGCTGCCTGCGACACGAAATAGACGTCATACTCTTCGGCGCGGTCAGCGCTCGCCCACGTCAGCGATGTGCTCGTGCTCACCATCGTGGCGCCGTTCAGCGGACTCGGACCGCTGACGAGGCCGGGCGGCGCCAAAGTCGTGTACCGCCACGTGTCGCCCTTGGTGATCGGCGCTCCGCCGGAAGCGACCGTGTCGATCCGCCAGAAGTACTGCGTGTTGGCGGCGATCGCCATCACCGAGGTCGGATCGAACAGCGTACCGGCCTGCTGCCCTCGGTACTCCGCGCTCGCGGTCGTGGCATTGGTCACGGCCGAGAGACTCGTACCGAAATACACGTCGTGCATGTCGGCGCCGATGCCGGCCGTCCACTCGAGAATCTCATCGACCTCCACGCCGGTGGCCATGTTGGTCGGAGCGGGATTGGTCGCCTTCCCAAGGATGGTCGTGAATGTCCAGACGTCGCCGCGTGTGATGTTTGTGCCGACCTTCTCGTCGATTCGCCAGAAGTAGGCGGTGTTCGCCAACAAATCGCCGGGCGGGTCGAAGGTCGTTCCTGCCTGGCTGCCACGGTAGATGATCGGCGTCAGCGGGGTGGCATTGGTGACATCGTTCATGTTGGTTCCGAAATACACGTCGTGACTGGTAGCGCCGGTGCCCGCCGTCCAGCTTACTGCAACCGTGAGGGCTGATCCTCCACCGCCATTGCTGGGAACCGGATTGAGCGCCTTGCCCGGGCCCGTGGTAAATGTCCACACCGTACCCGTGCGAACACCACCGGTGCCGACTTCGTCGATTCGCCAGAAGAACGGCGTATTGGCCGTCAAGGCTGATGCCACGCCATCGGGAGGATTGAAGAAGGTGGTTCCTCCCGGCAAATTGCCTTTGAACTCAACCGAGTCCTCGTTGGCATTGGTCACGGCACTCGATGATGTACCGAAATACACATTATGCGAAAGCGTATTCGCGCCCGCGGTCCAGTTGAGAACCACATCAGCCGCGATGGAGTTCGCGTTGTTGGCAGGCATCGGCATGGTCGCCAGGCTCGGCATCAATCCGGTCCGGAACGTGAAGATTGGGCCTTCCTGCCGACCGCCGGGGCCCATGGCATCGACCGTCCAGAAAAAGTTGGTGTTGGCCGCGATCGCCGGCGTGATGTCGTGCATCGTCGCCGCCGGTCCAAGCGTCGCCACCCGGGCCGATGCGTTTCGCGTGACCACCTGACTTTGATTGGTGCTGAGGAAGACCTCGAAGCTCGTCAGCGGTCCGCCGCCGACGCCGGCCATCCACACCAATGTCGATTCAACATCCTGATCCAGCGCCAGATTTGCTGGGGCCGTCAGCGTCACCGCCGCGGGGAAGTCCGCCGTCTTGAACGTCAGGACCATACCCATCGTCGTGCCGCCGGGCCCGCGCGTGTCGATGCGCCAGAAGTAGTCCGTATTCGTAAAGAGCGTTGACGGCGTGAAGTTCTTGGTCGTTCGGTTGCCAAGGAACTCGGGGCTGTTTCGATCAGCCAGGGCGACGTCGATCGGATCGACGCCGAGATACACGTCGTAGCTCTCGATACTCGCGGCCCCGTTCCAGGTCAGGACCGTGCTGATGTTGATATCCACCGACGTATCCGCCGGATTCGGGCTGGTGATCATTGGAGGCGGCGCTCGCGTGGTGAAGGCCCAGACATCGCCGGCCGTCGTGCCGCCCGGACCCTTCTCATCAACGCGCCAGAAGTACTGCGTGCTGCCGATCAACTCCCCGTCGATCAGCGCAGCCATGTCCTCCGGATCAAACATCACGCCGGTCTGATTACCCTTGAAAATGTCGGGCGTATCGACGGTCGCGGCCGCCACATCACCCATGTTCGTGCCGAAATACACGTCGTGGCTCGTCGCGCCCGTGCCGGCGACCCACTGCAAGACCTGATCCACTCGGGCGTTCATCGAGCCGTTCTGCGGGACAGGCGTCTTGGCCTTGGTCGGCGCCGCAACGGTGGTGAACCGTCTGACGGTTCCCTTGGTGATGCCGACCGAATTGACTTCGTCGATGCGCCAGAAGAAGGTCGTGTTCGCGGCGAGAGCGCCGGGATCGAAACTGGTCGTGGTCTGATTGCCCTTGAAATTGGCCGCGTCCGAATCAGTGGCGTTGGTCACCGCGGTCTCACTCGTGCCGAGATAGACGTCGTGACTGGTCGCGTTGGAGCCCGCGGTCCAGGTCAGTTTGGTGTTGACCGCCACGTTGGTGGCATTATCGACAGGGTTCGGGCCGAGAATCTGACCGGGAAGATCGGTGGGAAGCGGGCCGCCTGGATTGTTCCCGGAAGGCACCACCTTGGCGACGCCGTTGATCTGTTCGACGTTGCCCTGTGCATCAAAGATGAACGCCGTCACCTGGAAATCTCCAGTGCCGACGTACAAGTGCGTGATGGTCGTTCGATTCGCTGCGCCGGCGACAAAACCTCCGCCGTCACCGAACACCCAGTTCACCTTGGCGACAGCAGACGGATCGGTCACCGCCGACTCGATGCTGAATGCGACCGTGTGATCGGGCTGATCAAACAGTTGAAGCGAGGTGATCGTGCCGAACGGGTTGAGCGTAACGCCCGTCCCGCAGGCAGCTCCGGAAAGAGCCGATCCCCAGGCAATGCATAGCACGATCGCGCATGTCTTTAACAACCTGGAACGAAACATCGAGACACCCTCCTACGGGCATGAGCCGCGAAGGCTCGATCCCGTTCTACGCCATTCATCCGGCGGACTCTGCATTCAGAAGCAATCGTGCAAGCAACAGCTCACCGATTTCGACGAATGCGGCGTACGACGCTTTGAATCGCGTAACAATGGATTGCGAGAATCCATTTCCCCCCCAATGCCGGTTGCCCTCATTGCAACAACCCCCGGCGAGACGACCCATGCAGGCCAGAATGCGGCCTGTCCGTCCACGCCGAGGCGGCAGCTTCGACAGAGTCTACGTCTCCAGTTTGTCGCAATCAAGGTTTAGCAAGCCAGGACTGCACAAACGGGGTGGTCCAAAAATGTCAGGAAGCAGGTTTTGTTTGTGCGTCAGATGCCCGGCCGATTCGATTCTCGGTCCCGGCGAGCAATCGGCGGATGTTTTCCCGGTGGCGAATAAACACCAGGACCGTCAATGTGGCCTGAAGGGCGACGAGGGGATAATGGACCGATAGCGGCCACGGGGCGTACCAGGCCATGATCGCATACGCCACCGGCAAAAATCCCGCCGCCGAAAGGGACGCGAGCGAGACGTATCCGCTGACCTTCACCACGATGACCCATAAGGCGAACGCCAAAAGGCCCGGCAATGTCAGATATGGATAGATGCCCAATATGACGCCGAGCGACGCGGCCACGCCCTTACCGCCCTGGAATCGCAGATAGACTGGAAAGACGCTTCCGATGATGCAGGACGCGCCGCAGGCCAGCCAGACCCAATCCCTCATCGTCTCGGACTCGGAATGCGATGATGACATTTGAGCCGCGACCACGGACACCAATGCGCCCTTGCCCAGATCGAGAATGAAGACAAGCACGCCCCATTTCCTGCCCAGCACGCGACCCACGTTCGTCGCGCCGACATTTCCACTGCCCACCTTGCGAAGGTCCACCCCGCGCCGCCGGGCAATGATCAGCCCGAACGGAATCCCACCGACCAGGTAGGCTGCAACAAGGAGGATCACCAGTTCCAATCGAGGCATCTTCGAGGTTCCGCTAGGAAAAGATTCGCGGCGTCTTATGCGCTGCGCGAGGGGGCTCTTGTCTCCACCGACTCCCGAAATATCGCGTCCAACTCCTTCACGTGCCGCTCCATGCTCAACTGATCGCGAAGCTCCAGCGCCCGGGCGGACATCTTTCGGCGAAGCTCGCTGTCGGCCAGTTCGCGAATGCGCCGCGCCCAGAGACCGATGTCGTCGGGCGAGTCGATCACAAATCCCTCGCGACCGTCGCTCATCACTTCCGCCGCTCCGTTGAATCTCGTCGTCAGGCACGGCAACCCGCTGGACAGGGCTTCGAGCACCACCCGGCTGCACGGATCGTAATAGGTCGGATGAACCAGGGCGTCTGCCCCGTCCATGTAGACCTGCGATCGCTTGCTGGGGCCGGTGAAGGTGATGTGATTGACCAAACCCAGGCTGTCGATGCGACGCTGATACCCGACCGGGTTGTCACGACCGACGACGAGGATTCGAAAATCCTGATAGCCCGATGTCACCAGGCGCGAGGCCGTCTCAATCAGCGGCCCCAGACCCTTGAGGCGAAAGTTGTGTGCGACGAAAAGCAGGACGAGCGATGAATCGGGAATCTGGTGCTGTCCGCGGATTTCGCTCCGGTGAGCCGCCTTCTCCGCCGGCGTGGGAAGCGGCGTGCGCACGCCGTTAAAGACCACCTGCACGCGCGGCGGCAATGCGCCGTAAATCCGCTCGCATTGTTTTGCGACGTACTTCGATACCGCCAGAATTCTTGCCTGGGGATTCTGAAACACCGCCCGCTCGAGATCGAGCAGGCTTCGCTGCTTCATGTTCATAGCCAGCAGGGCCTGCTTCAGAAGTTGCCGTGGTCGCGAGGAACGCGTGGCCACGTTGCGCTCCAGCGTCTCGCCGATCAGTCCGCCGCGAGGCTGGTAGAAATCCGCCATCGCCAGCGGCGAAACGGCATGGATGATGTCGAAGTGCTCCCGGCGCAATAGATCGGTCGTGCGCCGCACGAAGGCGGCCATTCGCAGCGGGCGAAGCAGTGTCGTCGACGGCACTCGGCGAATGGTGATATCCGGAGGAACCACCGCGTTCGTCGCCGTGACCACGTGGACGTCGTGGCCCATCGCCGCCAGCAGTCGGGCGATCTCCAGCGTGGAGGTCTCCGCGCCGCCTCGCCACGGCTCGAATCGTTCTATGACCAGTGCTATCTTCACGCGACCGTCAACTCACTCCATCGGATTATGCGCGATGCCGATCGTGCCGCGCCATCTTAGTTACCCGACGCCGCACCCGCCCCATCGTCTGACGCAGCCGAAACTCCGACAGCCGGCCGTCATCCTCGCGGCAGTAATAGTACAGGAACCGAAGCCGGTCCGCCCGCGTGACCAGCGGACGGGGGCTGCTGTATTCCAGGGCCGCCAGGTCCTTGGTGACCCAGCGCTCCCGCATCAGCGGACGCTCGATCATCCGTGCCAGATCGATGAGCCGCAGCGCAATGCTGCCGTCAGCACCGCGGCACATGAAGACGTGGCACAGGTACAAGTCTCGATGAAAGTAATCGTGCTCGTGCAACCGGCGCGAAACCAGCGCCAATTGTCGGATGATCTCGTGCCGGTCTCGCGCAGTCGGAATCGCCGAGGGGTCGGTCATGCATCGCTGTGCCAGCTTCTCCAGCGACTCGCCGGCAACCTCCTCCGTCAGGAAAAAGCTCCGCTCCTGAAGCGCGCCTCGCATCTGTAACCCCATTGCGATGCCCCGCATCGTCGCGATGCCGATGTTACCGAGCCGCCGAATATAATCCGCCTCCGCGCGGGCCGGTCCGCCGAGCCGCCGCTGCGAGATCAACTGATTAAGCTGAACGCCCACCGGCGGGCGACGATATCGCTTGAGATAGCAAACGCATTGACCGCCCTCGGGCCGCTTCAATTCCAGCCGGATTCGATCCCGATGGGCATCAAGCCCGGGCTTGGTCAGCGACGCGCCGTTCGACATGGCGAAGACGTCTTCGATGGTCCCGAGCTGATTCGCCTCCAGCAGTTCCCGTCCCTCGCGCGTGGCCCAGATGCGCCCGTGGCGAGTCGTGCTCAGCGATCGGGGATGCACAAAGTCATCCGGAAGGCGCGGCCGCAGTTCCCATGAACTGATGCCGGCGCGTCGCGATGGACGATTGACACGCTTTTGAGTCGGCGCATCCAGCGCGACACGCCAGTAGCCCGCCACAAAACAGAGGTAATCCGAATAGTTGAGACGCGACGCCAGAAAGCTCTTTTCAAATCGCCTGAGGTCGGACCGGAACGGCTTGGCGATTTCAGGGATTCCGTCGGCGGAGTGCTCGATCGCAGGGCGGCTCAGTCGTTGCATTCGCTCAACGTCGATCAGGGCGAATCGCCACCTGCGACCGGCCCCGTCTTCATCGGCCGCGTAGATGTGCTTGGCGTGCATGTCCGGCCACGCAAATCGCTCGCGCTGCAGCCTGCCGACCAGCGAGCCGAGGGCGAAGACCAATCGCCGCCGCGCCGCGCAGCTCAATTCGCCGGGCCGATTGAATCCCTGAATGAACCAGTCCTCGAGGTTGTGCGCAATCGGCACCTCCTCGACGAGCAGAAAGGCCTTCTTCGGAGCGCCGAGAATTCGCTTTTCGCCGAAGGCCACGCGCCGCATCGCCGGGATGCCGGACGCAGTCAGTTCGCCCAGCATCGTCCATTCCTGCGCCGGCTGCGAGTCGGCCCGCTGAAATCTAAACAGCGGTCCATAGGCATGGCTCGCCGGCACGCGAAACACGCGCTTCAAATAAAATCGCCGCGCCGCGCCGCCCTGTACGATCTCGACCGGAACCGTCTCCCGCGCGGCATGTTTGCTCGTGGCAGGGGCGATCGACTTCATGCGCATGAAGTCCTCGAACCTCCGCAGGCCGGCCGCCGCAAGCATCTCCTCAAATTCCGGTTCGATCCGGAGAATAGAACTCATTCGTTAGTCCTTGGGCTTTTGATCTCGCGGTCGCGCAGAATCGTCCGAATCAGCGCGTGATGGGATTCTGTCAACCGACTGACGCCGAAGTACGAGCGAAGCCAGAACAACTGATCCGTCGCGCTCAGAAATTGCCGCGCGTCCTTATGCAGCCCGGCGAGGTCGCGGATCATCCCATGCCGCCGCATCAGCGACCAACGTCGAACGCCCCCGCGAACCGAGTCCATCAGATACGCCTCCGGCCGCTCCGGATTCACCTCGCTCAGCACGATATTGCGCCATTGAAGGTCAATATGATAGAAGCCCGCCGCGTGCATTCGGGCAACAGTCGCCGCCAGATCGAGCATCACCCTTCGGCATCGCGGTTCGAATCGCGAGCTGCGGCCCTCCGGTCGATGGCTGCGAAAGTAATCTTCGAGATGCACAACCTTCGGCACGGACGCAGTCAGTATGAATCCGTCCACAAGCACCCCGCGTCGTCGCCGCGATCCGAACGCCATCACATCGGGAACCGCCACTCCGATGCGCCGCAGGATCGCATCATTCGCCGCCTCAATAGCAGGCTTGGCCCGTCCCAGCCGCACGCGCCACGGCCGCGACTCAAATCGATAGCATTTCAGGTAATGAACCGTCCCATTGAGCGGGCCGCCGAGACTCAGCCTCCGCGTCGTGGTCAGCGAAGATGCGTGGACCTGCTCACCCATCTGACAATTCACGAAGTCGTCATACGTGCCAAACCCGCAAGCCTTCAGATCAGCCGCCGCGCCGGCACTGGCGAATTCGACCCGCGCACCGCGCGCCTCCCGGAGAATGTGCCGACGAGGCATGAAGTTGGCTGAGATGACACTTGATTCCATAGGCTAATGGGAGCGTTTCTCTCGATGAGTTTGTCGCGGCTCCTGCGACTTGGCCATCCATGCGGGCCCGGGCTACGTCGTCCGTGCGACCGAACGGATCGGCGGATCAAAAACCGAACCGCGCTCCAGCCGCAAGAGCTCTGAATCGCGAAATGAACTGGATCGCGTCTGCACCCGGCGAAGCCAGTTTCGGTCCTCCGGCCGCAGCGACTTGGTGTCGAGATACTCGAGTAAGAACCGCAACTGGTCCGACTTGCTGCAAAAGTCCGGCGCCAATACACCCAGCGCGGCGATGTCGTGAACGATGCTCTCCTGACGCCGATGAGCGATGCGAATCCGCTTCCCGACCGACGCGTCCAGAAAATAAAACTCAAACCGATCACTGGGGATCGGGCGGATCAGCACGTTTCGCCAGAACAGATCGCGATGAACGAAGCCCATCTCGTGCATGTGCCGAACCTGCCGGGCCAGCGATGTCAGAATCTCAATCCGCGCACGTCGGGCATGCGGTGACGCAGAGCGCTCGCCAAACGCCTGAATGAACGCCACGAGCGACATGGCGTCCGGCACGCTCTCCGTGATGAGAAAACAGCTCCGCACAAAATGCAGAATCCGGCGCTCTCCAAAGGCAATCGGCCGAACGGCGTTGATGCCCAGTCGGCGCATCGCGGCCAGCGCCTTGAACTCGCTGCGCGCCCGCGACGGCTTGAGGAATGTCCCCCGCAACATGCCGCGGATGCGCTGCCGCCAGCGCGGATAGTGATAGCGCTTGACGAAGACCGTCGTGTCAGCCTCCTTGATGGCAAAACGAATGGTGTCGCTGGTACGGCTCCACGCCGCGAGATGATCGCCCCGGCAGCGCAGCACCGCCTCAACGCTGTCCAGCTTCACGTCGCGAAGCAGCCCCCGAAAGGGCGGGTCGGCAAACATGAAGTCGCCCGTCATCATCGCTGCGCCCTCGTGACCGATTCGCGGGCAGTACTCGCCTTGTCCCGCGCCGGCGCGATGCTCGCCGCCCAAAGCCGATCCACCTCCGCGAACACCTGATCGGCCGACAGGTCCACCATGCACTTGTGATGCTTCAGCGGGCAGACGCGCTCCATGCACGGCTGACACTCGAGACTCAGCTTCGCGATCCGCTCCCCGGCGTGACGCGTCTCCGTCCACGCCGGATCGCTGGAACCAAACACCGTCACCACCGGCACGTCAAACGCCGCCGCGAAGTGTCGCGGCCCCGTATCGTTCGTCACCAGAAGGCTCGCCCGTTTCACCAGCGCCTTAAGCGGCCCGAGTCCCAGCGGCGGCTCCACGAAAATATCAATCGGGCTCGTCGCGGCCGCGGCCAGCCGATCGGCGATCTCCTTCTCTTTCGGGGCCAGCGACGCCACCACCCGCGCTCCATATCGCTGCGTCATCATCGCCGCCAGCGCCGCATACTTCTCCGCGGGCCAGCACTTCGCCGAGCCATAGTTCGCCCCGGGATTCAGCACCACAAGCGGCGTCTCCGCATTCGCCGGGCCAATCCGCCGATCGACCGCCGCCTCATCGTCCGGTCCCGTCGCGAGCACCAGCCGATCGCCGGGCTCCCCGCAGCCCAGCCGCCGCGCGATTTCGTTGTAGTAATCGAGCGCCGGCACCGGCGTGAATGTCCCGTTCTCTCTGACCGGCTTCAATCCGTCGGTCAGCAGCGAGCCGCGGCCGTCGCGGGCGTAGCCGATGCGCCGCTGCGCCCCGGACATCCATGCCAGCGCCGCCGATCGAAACGAATTGGTGAACAAAACCGCCAGGTCGAAGCGGTCAGCCCGCAGCCGCCGCAGGAGCGTCAGATACCCGCCCTCGGACTGCGTGTCCGGCCAGTACACGTTCTCGTCCGCCAGACCACTGTGGGCCAGCACGTCCGCGACGTAGCGCCGCATCAGGTGCACGATTCGGGCCTGGGGAAATGCCCGCCGGATGGCATTCATCGCCGCCGTGGCCATCACCACGTCACCGACCCAGTTGGGTACCGAGATGAGTATCGAGCGGGGCGTCATCAAGCAGGGGCCTTCCGTCTGTTGGCGGCACAAGTATAGCGTTTGCTTCACCTTGCGCTAACCGGCCGGGCCTCCGCTCCGGCAGGCCGCCCACCCGCTTTACTGGACAACCCCCAAGAACCTCCTTACAGTAATTCACCTTACGCTTCGGTATCCACGCCGGGCTGGACGGTTGAAGAACGGTTGTTCGGGCTCCAGGAGATGGCTTGAAATGGGATTGATGTCGGGCAAGCGGGGCGTCGTGCTGGGCGTGGCCAATGATCACAGCCTGGCCTGGTACATCGCATCATACCTTCACAAGGAAGGCGCGGAGATCGCGTTCAACCATCTGCCGGGCGAGAAGATGGAGCGGCGGGTCAAGAAGCTCACCGACCCCATCGGTGCCAAGCTCGTCCTTCCCTGCGACGTCAGCTCCGACGACGACGTCGAGAAGTTCTTCAATCAGGTCCGCGACAGCTACGACCAGATCGACTTCCTGGTCCACGCCGTCGCTTTTGCCAATCGCGACTGCCTCACCAACCGGTTCTGGGAAACCCGCCGGGAGGATTTCAAGCAGGCCATGGACATCAGTTGCTACTCGCTGATCTCCGCCTGTCAGAAGGCCTATCACATGTTCCGCGAGGGCGCATCGGTCCTCACGCTCAGCTACCTCGGCTCGGTCAAGTTCGTCCCCGGCTACAACGTCATGGGCGTCTGCAAGGCCGCGCTGGAGAGCACGGTTCGCTATCTCTCGGCCGACCTCGGCGACCTTCGCCGGGTGCGCGTCAACGCGATCAGCGCCGGCCCCTGCCGGACGCTCAGCTCGGCCGGCATCGGCGGCTTCGACAAGATCCTCGACCACTACCCGACCAAGAGCCCGCTGCGGCGGAACATCGAGTCGGAGGAAGTCGGCAAGTCCGGCCTCTACCTGGTCAGCGACCTGTCCAGCGGCGTGACCGGCGAGATCCACTACGTGGACGCCGGTTACAACATGGTCGGCTGGTAGCGGCGCGTTTTTTTCACGATTCGCCAATTCTTGATTTGAGAATTCTGACTTTGCGAAGGAAATCTCCGCGCGCCCGCGGCGCATTTCGCGATAGTCCTGTCTCGATTCTCGAAGAGTCCTAAACGAAGAGCCCCGGACTTCAGTCCGGGCGGCTCCACATCCACCAGCGGCTCCCATTCGCGCACAAAACGCGTCCAAACCCAAGGTGACAATAGGCGAAAAAAGGGGCCAAGGGATCGAGGGGCCAAGGTGTCGAGGGTGAAGACAAGGGCGCTGATCGCGCGCAAGTCCTGCACAATCGAAGGTGACATAAGGTGACACAAGCCTCGCAGAAACTGTGCCAACGCATGTGGCGGTCATGTGTTGGGGCGGTGCGACTTTTAGGTGGTTTTTTGGAGAGTGTGCGTAAAAACGGGAATCGGCATTTCGTCGATTTGGTATCTGCGTGCAGTGCATGACGCTATCGCCTCCCGCATGTCTACACTCATAGCTTGATACTTGCTCATTGTTCTCTCGATGGGCTTGGTGTTCG
>CAZCGF010000101.1:0-15296 GCA_964498115.1 uncultured Planctomycetaceae bacterium
TGGAGAGGTGTCCGAGTGGCTGAAGGAGCCGCATTCGAAATGCGGTCTGCGGGTAACTGCAGCGGGGGTTCGAATCCCTCCCTCTCCGATTTGTGACAAGCTGATGCCCAAAATGCCTTTGCCGCAATGATTTGCGCGGGGGTCCGTCGTTTAGCACAGTGCACTGTGCCAGAACTGTGCCGAGCCGGCCCCATCTGGCAATGCCCGTACTTTCGCATTTGGACCTATCTTCTGTGTGACATTGTTCCGTGAGATTTAATCTAATTGTCTGCTCTCTCTGCATGGCTCAACTCCTTGATCGCCCCTTGGGCGGTTGAAAAAGTTCAAGCGACAGAGTTTAGATCATCGTTGTCAAGGACTTCTGCCGAATAATTTGGGGAACTCATCTGCCGGAGCGACTCCTTTTCGCTTAGTTGGTAGTAGATGTCGATCACTTCAATGTCTCGATGCCCAATCCAGGCATGAGGCGTCTTGACCGGAATTCCCGCGTTGGCGGCCTGCGACACAAAGTAATAGCGAAAGGAATGCAGCCGCCCGCATTCGAACCCCTGGTCCCCTGCCGGTATCGAGAATCGTTCTTTGAGCGGCGCAATGACTTGTTTGATTGACGCGAACAGAACCAGATGAGAGGTAGCGGATACCTCATGCCCATTCAATTTATAATAACGCTGAACTAGCTCGCAGTTTAGCAATATGGAGGTCGCAGAGGGTCAATGTTCCCGAGTTCTGACGATGGAAACCGAACGCAGGTGGGCGAAGTTAGTTAGCGCAGCCAGAGGCATCGCTCCGCAGTCCAGGGGTGAGGCAGGTTTTGTGAGCTAGGGCCTCGTCATTCATTAATAACACTGAAACGGCCTGTAACTTAACCCGTTTGGCTTCGCCCGGCAGCGACTCAACGAAAAACAGCATTATTGACGGTGCAAGGGCCGTGGCCTTACATGAGATTAAGCACCGCCGGCGTCCGCTGGCGGCACCAAGACGTGGAAGGAGTCCACCGACCCGCAGTTCTGGCCCCAACACCGCGGGCTCAAACGGCTGTATGCGCGTCGCCCGGCCGGCGGGGTGCGGCTGTGCGTCGATGAGTACGGCCCGCTCAATGTCCAGCCCCGGCACGGCCGCCACTGGGCCCGCGGCGGCCATGTGGATCGGCTGCGGGCGACCTACCATCGCACTAACGGGGTCCGGCTCTTTTTCGGCGTCTGTAACCTGGAGCGCGACCGGCTAGCCGGCCGCTTCGCGCAGCGCAAAAACTGGAGGACGTTCTTGTCCTCCCTGAAGTGGGTTCGCAGGCGCTACGCCAAGGCGGGCACGCTGCGCATCGTACTGTACAACGTGGGTTATCATCGCAGGGCCACGGTTCTGGCCTACGTCCGGAAGCACGACATTCGGTTCTGCTGGACGCCCACCGGGGCCTCGTGGCTCAATCGCATCGAGTGTCACTTTATCGCCCTGTGCAAGTTCGCACTGGACAATACCGACTACTAAAGCCACGAGAAACATCAGGCGGCCATCCAGAGCTATCTAAGTTGGCGAAACGGCCGCCGACACATCGGCCTCCAACCACGGAAACGTACCCGAGTCGCCTCCCGTCATGTGGCATAAGGCGCTGTGCCATGATCACGAAACTGACCTACTTGAAACGGCACTAGCAGAAGATGCGTTGGTCGTCAGTCCGCACTTTACCTCGCGTCGCGAGTCGGGGAAGAAACTCCCAGTGCGCGATGCCTCGTTGACGGCATTCGATGTTGCCGCGTCAAGGCGCTGCGGGAGCATGTTCACGTGCCGGAGGCATTACCCTCTTGAATTTCAAATCCAAAACTGTTGAAAAGAAATGTCTTGAAGTTAGTGCAGACGGACGCCATATTACTGGGGTGATCTAAGGATGGATCGAAACAACATACAAATTGAACTTGACGAACTCAAGCGGCAAGTCGCGTCGTTAGAGGGCCAGCTTGCCACGGCGAGCCGTTCCACGGAGTGGCCTCCGCGCGGGTACTACACGACCTATCACGTTCTGGCGGGAATGGTGCTCGGTCTTTTCGGGGCAGCCGCGAGCCTCCTCTTCAATATCGTAGGCGCGGCCATGGTCGGCCGGCACCCACTTGAGCTCATTCGGGTGTATCTAACCTTCCCTCTTGGTGAGAAAGCGATGGAGGTGCAGAGTGGGTTTATTCTCGCCGCCGGCTGTTGCCTTTATCTGGGGACCGGCATGATCGGCGGGATCCCGTTCCACCTGATCCTGTCACGGTTTTTCGGCCAAGCCTCCGGCACGAAGCGATTCATCGTCGCCACCGTGCTTGGCGTCGGCATCTGGTTATTTAATTTCTACGGCGTACTCCTATGGCTTCAGCCGCTTCTCATCGGCGGGTCGTGGATCGTTGACGGTATTCCCGTTTATGTCGCCGTGTCAACGCACGTCGTATTTGCCTGGACACTGCTGCTGGTGGATCAATGGGGCCACTTCGTGCCTCCTCCGGCCGCATCAACGAGGGCGACATGACCAAATCGCGGCAACGGCTTTTGCAATGGGGACTTTTGCTGAGCGCGGGCGTCGCAGGTTGCGACACGCACAAGGACACCGATACGTCGCGCCCGGCTAATTTCGGCTTTCAAGCAAGTGTTTCACAGTCGCTCGTGGAGGAAGGTCGGCTCAATTATCAACGGTACTGCATCGGTTGTCACGGCGTAAGCGGCGACGGCAACGGCGAGGCCGCGGGATTCCTGAGTCCGCGCCCGCGGAATTTCGTCAACGCCGCTTTCAAATTCAGCTCGACGCGCTCCGGTCAGCTTCCAACCGACGAAGACTTGAGGCGGACCATTCGAAATGGATTGCGGGGCAGCGCGATGCCATCGTTCGCTTTACTTCCCAACCGCACCGTCGACGCACTTGTGGCCTATCTCAAGACGTTTTCGCCCAAGTGGAAGGAGCGCGACCCAGCAGCACAGATTCCGTTCGTCGAGGACCCGTACAAGAGCATCGACGACCGGGCGAAGGCGATCGCACGCGGTGAGGCGGTCTATCATGGTTATTCCATTTGCTGGTCTTGTCATCCTGCCTATGTTCCTGAGACGAAGATAAATGAACACCTCGCCGTGTTTGGCGGATCGCCGCGCTCCGAGTTTCGGCCTGATCTCAATGAATCCGTCGGCAAACCAAATGATGATGGCGAGTTGATATATCCTCCGGACTTCCGACGCGATTTCGTGCGCGCCGGGACGCGCGTTGAGGATCTTTATCGTTCGATTTCCGCCGGCATCTCTGGGACAGCGATGCCGACATGGGTTGATTCGATAGAAGTTCCTGGCACACACCCCGGTGATCCTCCGATCGCCTCGCTCGAGGACCTTTGGGCGATGGCTTACTACGTGCAAAGTTTGATCGCAGAACGACCGCCCCTCTTGAAGCCGGGCGAGTTTGTCGTTCGGCAGCGGCCCGGAACGATTCTTCTGCACGGCGGCAGGCCTCCACCCATCAAAGCTGTCGAGTCCGCAACAAGTCAGCCAGTCGATTTTGAAGGGGAGTTTTGACATGACGGCGCAGAGGGAAAAGTCATGACGTCAATGAGCGCGACGGCATCTTGGGAAGTCCACGACCAAACCGCCGTCGGCGAGCTCGTGGATCGTCCGCTTGTTCTCTGGCACATGATCATGTCGCTTGTCTTTCTCGCGGTCGCGATCCTCGCCGGGTTCTTGTATTCCCTGCAGTTTCTCCAGGTCTATCCGCTCGAGGGAATCGAGATTTTTTCCCCCGGCCGATGGCGAATGATTCACACGAACGGCGTGGCCTATGGGTTTCTCGCCAATGCATTTCTCGCCGGGCTCTACTGGGCCGTTCCCAGGATGACACTTCATCCGGTCTTCAATAAGAAGCTGTCCTGGACCATTTTTTATGTGTGGCAGGCCATAGTCCTGGTGACTGCTTTGGGATTGTCATTGGGCCAGGCCCAGGCGTTGGAATGGGGAGAGACGCCGACCTATGTCGATCCCATTGCTCTATTGGGGCTTATCCTCGTCGCGATCAACTTCATGGTGCCGATCGCCCGGAGCAAGGGCTCGCTGTATGTATCCCTTTGGTATTTCATCTCTGCATTGATCTGGACCATTCTGGTCTATGCCATGGGCAATTTCCTTCCGCAGTATTTCGTCAGCGGGGCGGCGGCCGGCGCCATCGGCGGGCTCTTCATTCACGATTTGGTTGGTCTGTTCGTGACGCCGCTGGGCTGGGGTTTGATGTACTACTTCGTCCCCATCATTCTGAAGAAACCGATCTGGAGTCACGGCCTATCGTTGGTCGGCTTTTGGGGGCTGGCTTTTTTCTACCCATTGACCGGCATTCACCATTTTCTTTACAGCCCGATTCCGATGTTTCTTCAGCACGGTGCCGTCATTACTACGATTGCGATCGAACTCGTGGTCACGACTGTCATCATTAACTTCTTCGGGACCATCGCCGGACGCGGCGACATGCTGCGAACCAATCTTCCGATTCGATGGTTCTACACAGGCATGGTGTTCTATTTCACGACCTGCCTGCAGTGTGCGTTTCAAACGACCATGACGTTTCAGCGGATTATTCACTTTACCGACTGGGTCGTGGGTCATGCGCACCTGGTCATGTTCGGCGTTTTTGGTTTTTGGCTGCTCGGCATGGTCGTCCACCTTTTCCCACGCGTCAGCGGCGCGGGCCGATGGTACAGCGATGTCCTGAACAGCTGGCACTATTGGCTGACAGCCCTTGGGACTCTTATCATGTTTTTGGATCTTCTTGTTGCCGGACTTGTTCAGGGCTTCATGTGGCGCGACCTGGCGCAATGGGATGAAACGCTGGTGGCGTCTGAGCCGTTCTGGCTCTTGAGGACAATAAGCGGCGCCATGATCGTTCTGGGCCAGTTCCTGCTTTTCTTTAACGTGTGGAAAACCTGGCAGATGCGCACGTCGGAGACCGTGACAGATCGTTCTTCCATCGTGCAGCCGGCGTAGATCTAAAGGAACCCGCAACGACATGTTCGAGTCAAAGTCAGGAATCTTCTTCATTGCCGGCTTGGGCTTCTTCGGGCTCTCGTTTGTCGTCATGGCCGTCTTGCCGTGGACGATTTATGCCGGCGAGGAGGAGAAGACCATCGAGCAGCTCGCTTCGCGCGGGATTGTGCCTGAATTCGTCGAATTGGCGGAACGGTTTCCCGAGCAATTCAATCAGTATTTCGGTGAGGTGAGTTACGAAAGCTTCGCCGAAGCCCTTAAGCTCGGCCACGACACCTATGTCGCCGAGGCCTGCTGGCACTGCCACTCGCAGTTCGTCCGTCCCGTGTCCAACGAAGACCTTCGCTGGGGACCGGTTTCGCATGCCCTTGAGTATCAGAACGAGATGCAGCGGCCTGTGCTCTTCGGCACGCGGCGCGTCGGGCCTGACCTGTCGCGTGAAGCAGGCGTTCGCTCCAACGACTGGCACCTGGCCCATTTCTGGAAGCCTTCCGATGTCGTGCCGACCTCGGTCATGCCGTCGTATCGTTGGTTTTACGATGCGAAGGGATATCCCAATAAGCGCGGAATGGCCATCCTGACGTATGTCCAATGGCTTGGAAGCTGGCTTGAGGAGTACCCGTACTTCCATGGTGAAGGTCCGTCCGGACTGGACACGCCGCCAAGCAATGAAGCCATTGCCGAGGGGGCCTCTTGATGATTACGCCGAAGGAATCCCGAGCGAAGCTGATTGTTCTTTGGACTATTGCCATCTTAATCCTTCTGCCGGCGGCTTACGGATTCGTCGAAAAGCTGATGCTTTTCGTCCTCGCAGTGCGGCGCGATCTGATTGGGGGGATTACGATTGTGCCGATCGTCAACTATCTGATCGTTACGGCCGGGATGGTTTGTCTTCTCGTATGGGGAATCGCCCACGGGATGTTCCGCAACGTTGAGCAACCCAAATACGATATGCTCGAGCGCGAAGAACGCCTGGAAGCAGAAGAAGACGCAACGGGGAGGACTCCGCAATGAAGGAACCAGCCGAATTCTCACCCGGTGACGACAAGCAGTTCCATACTTATGTTACGCACCGCATACCCTGGTACGTGCGCGCGATGTGGATCGGTTTCTGGATCGGGGCGATCTGGTACGTCGTAAAATACGCCATCCCCATGGCCAAGAACTACTTTTAGTGGTTAGCGGCCGATTCTTCATGAATTGTGACTTCTGCCATCTCCCGGTGTCAGGTCGGGCCGGTTCGACGACGGCCGGCGAGCCTGTTTATTGTTGTTACGGTTGTCGACTTGCCGCCGATATCACGCGGTCGCGCGGGGAACCGGGCCGGGTCAATTGGATGCTCGCGCGATTAGGCCTTTCCATCTTCCTGACCATGTCAGTGATGATGTTCAGCATGTATCTTTACCGGCAGGGGAATCTCGCAGCATCGCCGAATTCGCTCGACGTTCAGACGGCCCTCGGCCAGATGATGCGATATCTCTGCCTGATCTTCGCCACGCCGGTGTTTGTTCTCCTCGCCCCGTCGATCTTCGCCAACGCTGTCGAGCAGGCGCGCGTACGTGTCTTGTCAACCGATGCCCTTGTTGTTCTCGGCGTCGGCGCATCCTTTGTATATTCATACTTTGGAACGCTCTCAGGCAATGGCCAGACGTATTATGAAACCGGCTGCGCCATCCTTGTCTTCATGACTCTCGGACGCTGGCTCGAAGCCAGCGGCAAACTCCGGGCCACCGACGCCGTCCGATCTCTGGAGTCACTTTTTCCGGAGACCGTTGAGATTGAACGTGCAGGCACACGACTGGAAGTCAAGCCCGATGAGGTTCAGACAAACGATCGCCTGTTCGTCCCCGCGGGCCAGCGAGTGGCTGCTGACGGCGTCATTGAAAAGGGCCGGGCCGGCATCGACGAGCAGATTATCACCGGTGAGAGCACGCCCGTTTCCAGGACATCCGGTGACTTCGTCCGCGCGGGTTCGCTTAATCTCGATGGATCGCTGCTTATTCGGGCGACCGCGACGGGGGTAGGCAGTACGCTCGGACAGATGATTGAGCTTCTTGAAACCGCGATGAAGTCGCGGACATACATTCAGCGCATCTCCGATCGATTTGCCACGATCTTTGTACCGATCGTCGCAGTGCTCGCAGCGGTCGCCCTCCTTCGGGCGTGGAACCTCGGGATCGACGTTGCCGTGATGAATGCACTGGCCGTACTGCTTATTGCCTGTCCTTGTGCACTGGGAATTGCCACGCCGATGGCACTTTGGGTGGCCCTCGGCGCAGCCGCCAAACGCCACATTCTGATCCGTGACGGCCGGGCCATGGAAGACCTTTCACGCGTCAGGGCTATCTGCTTCGACAAGACGGGCACGATCACGGTCGGGCAACCGGTTGTCTTATCACTTACGACCGAATCGCAGGACACTGACGCTCGCCGCGAGGTACTTGCGCGTGCGGCCGGGTTAGCCTGCGGCTCCCGGCATGTCTTGGCTCAGGCCATCTCGAGGTATGCCGCCGATCAAGCAATTGCCCCCACACCCGTTGACGAATCCCGCACAATCCCCGGCCGCGGCGTCGTCTCTCGAACAAACGGCACTCATTTGGCGCTTGGCAGCCCTGCGCTCATGGCCGAACATCACCTTTCGTCCACGCCGTCATTCGATTGTTCTCTTGGTGACCAGAAGCATTCCATGCGGCCCGTCGCATGTATCGGCTGGGACGGAAAGATCCGCGGTGTCTTTTCATTTGAGGAAACAATTCGCCCCAACGCAACGGCGGTCCTGTCCGCGCTCAAACGCTCGGGTCTCGATATCGCGGTACTGACCGGGGATCGCGCGCAGCGCGGTCGCGAACTTGCAAATGCCCTTGGTGTCCAAGTCCTGGCTGAGCAGCTCCCCGCCGACAAGGTTCGGCGGCTGGAGCGAATCCGCCGCGACATCGGCCCTGTTGTGATGGTCGGCGATGGACTCAACGATGCCCCGGCGCTGGCTGCCGCCGATGTCGGCATCGCCCTCGGTTGCGGCGCGGATTTGACGCGCTCCACCGCATCCATCTGCCTGCTCGGCAACGATCTCGCGGCGATCCCGTGGCTGGTGCACCTCGCGCGCCGAACGGTCAGTACGATCAAAACCAATCTGTTTTGGGCCTTCGCGTACAATGTCGTCGGCATTGCATTCGCCATGACAGGACGTCTCAGCCCCATTTTCGCAGCCGCCGCAATGGTTGCGAGCAGCCTTCTCATTACAGCAAACTCGCTTCGATTGATTAATGTTCGGGAGCCCGCCGTATGATCGCCGAATCCCTCGCCATGACCGCAGGCGGCTTTCTCGGTTCGGCGCACTGCATCGGCATGTGTGGGGGATTTGCCTACGCCGTCGGCGCGGGTCGCGCCCGATTCTGGCCGTTATTCGCCCGCCAACTGCTCTACAACACAGGCCGCGTTTTTACATATGCCTTTCTAGGGGCGCTCGCCGGTTCGACAGGCCTTTACCTCTCCCGCTTCCGGCTCGGTCCGGTCAACCCGCAACAGGCCTTTTCGTTACTTGCCGGTGCGATCATGATCTTCATCGGCCTTTCCACATTCGGGCTCGTTCGTCTTCCGCCAAGTTGGTCCGCCGCCACGAGTCGACTCTTCGCCCCGCTTTTTGCCTACTTCCTCAACGCTCGTGGCTGGTTCGGCTACTTTCTTGCCGGTCTGGCGAACGGGTTTCTCCCGTGTGGTCTTGTTTATGCATTTCTCGCCATGGCTGCCGCCGCACAGGACGGTCCGCGCGGCGCGCTCGTCATGACCTTCTTCGGATTTGGAACGATGCCTGTGATGCTTGCTATCGGCTGCGGCGCACGCGTCTTAACGCAGTCCGTCCGACTGCGCATCTATCGAGTCGCGGCCGTCTTTGTCGTAGTCCTGGGTTCCGTTACTCTCTACCGCGGCTGGCCAAATGACGGCCCGGCATGTTGTCATTCACCGGATTCCCAGGAAGTCGAGAAACACGATCAACTTCTTCCTTGATGCGTCGGCGTCGAAGGAGTTGTCGCAGCCCCTCCACGGAGATGGAGGCCACGATCTTCTGCCCGAACAGGTAGGCCCGCAGCTTGGTCAGCGAACAGACGCTCATGCCGATGAGCGTTTGCCGGGGCGAGAGGGCCACCTCGGCGATTTCTTCGACCACCTCGACCGTGAAATTGCGCGGGCCGAACGGGCGGCAGAACCACGAATACCACACGATGGCGTCGATCCCGCCGTCGTTGAAATAGTGGATGATCTTTCGCACCCAGGTCGGCGTGCAGCCTGCCCGCTCGGCGATTTCGCGGTTGCCAACGCCGCCGGTCGAGAGCAAAATGATCCGCGCGTGCCGGCTGTTGACCGCGCTGGCCATTTGCCGCTTCATGCGATGCAGCGACTCGCGTTCCGCCGGCTGCGGCCACCGTGCCACAACCCTGTCCATGTTTTGTTCTCCACTTCAAACGTGTGGCGACAATCACCCGAAGTAAAGAACATTTTTGCACGCAAACCGCCGCCGCAACGGCGATTACGATTTAACGCCGCCGAAACGAAACTCTCTGAGTGGAAGCGGCACTTGCCCAACACCTTTCGAAGCACACGGTACGGGAAAGCCAGGCGGATCCTGCCCACGACGATGCGACTAAGCGGGCTTCCGTGGCCGGGCAGGTCCGCGACCTGCTACCAACCGCAAAAATCGATCACTTCGCTGGATGTTTCGACGTGTTTTTCTTGAGCAAAACCAACTGAGCCGGTCACCCCGAGAGTAATCACGATCACGATTGCGCGCTGACAGAACTGGAACTGGTAACAACTGAGTGGTTCCACTCTAGGCGCACCAGGCTGCCATCACTCGTCTAAATCGTGAGCCCGTGCACATCGAATGTCGTAAAGAGGTGCATCGCCACACACTCACGGGGCTTTCCAGGCGACATGCTCTTCTATTCATTGATCGTATGATTGGGATGCTACTTCGAGCCCACTGTCGGGCCCATGGCCCGTCGCCGATCAAGAAAGGGCAGATCGGGGCGATTCGTCTCAGCAGGGTGCGGATACATTCGAGACTGGACCTACTTTTCCAAAAGGGCAAGCCGCAATGCATCATACTTGCCGCGACTCGATGAACCGAATTTCGTGACCGCGCACACGCCGCGCCGTGTGCGCGGACTTGACGCATTGTCTCGACTGCGCATGAAGCCCCGCCAGAAAAGCATGCAGATGCGTTCTTGATAAGCAGCTCGTCTGGCACACTCCTTGCTTTACCGCAGTTCGTCAGCGGCGAAATGTCGTGCGTCTGAAGTACCACGACGTTAAAGGGCACGGGGCTAGGCTAACGAATCGGCGCCATCAACCTGGCGTGAGACCACCCGGGTTCGAGGAGAACGCCTTCCGCGGAGGTCAATCTCGAAGTGCGCCGGTAGTGGAACCAAGGCGAGCCGAGTTGCCTTTCGCGATCGCGCGAACGCGGAAGAGGAGAGTAAAACGTGGGGCGCGGACGGGTGGTCCCCGCCAAAGTCGGCTGCGAACGGTCCGGCACCACAAGAACGAAACCAAAGAAAGGGAGTACTGACAATGAAGAATTCAATTCTAGCCATCGTGATCGTTTTCTGCGCGGTTGCCATGACCTCGGCATTGACACATGCCGCACCTGCGACCCCCGGCGTCGCCGCCCCCGGTTCGCTGAAAATCGGGAGCCTCGTCGTCAAGGTGCTTGACAAGAGCGGGAACCCCGTGGACTCGGCGAAGGTTTGGGTCTATTTCCAGAACACGGGGAAGGTGGCGGTCAAGGGCTCCACGGATCGCACCGGCACCGTCTTCTTTGCTCAATTGAAAGCCGGCAACTATGACCTGCTGGCTATGAAGGACAGGACTGGCGAAGCAAAAGAATCAGTCAAGATTGAAGCCAGTCAGCAGACCGTGGTGAGCGTCGTGTTGAAATAGGAATCCGGCGCATCTCCCGTGGGCTAGGTGCGGGCCGGGGTGAGTCTGCCCGCGACTCGTATCGCTCAGTCCACGGATCACGGCCTCCGCCTCAATCGCCCCAATTGGAAGTCTGACGTTGTCGTCGGGCCAGCCATGCGGGGCCCTTTTTTTGATCCTCCGAATGGAATCACATGATTCCAGGAATAACCACAGTCTCAATGGTTGACCTCGTTAGCTCATCATGACGGGCGAAATTCCCTCTGGTAGCTCAACCCGAGTGCCGGTAAGGCAGAGCTTGACCGGGCCTTGGCACGCTCCTTGCCCCATCCACTGCGGAGCTTGAACTCTTGAGTATGTACTGTACACTCATAAACATAGTTGTTATATTAGGTTAGGTTGATAACTACTGTGCGATCGCCCGTCGTACCGCGACTCCATGGCCGAATTGATGTGCATTGGCTCACATGCCATATGTGAGCGGGTGCACATACTTGGATGGGGCTGGCTGGTTCAGAGGTGACAGGAATCGCAACTTTCTGGCTTTGAGACTCGATGTCGCGTGTTCGCTGGTATCACTATTACTTTTTCTTGGCATTGTTCGACGTGCTGATCATCCTCCTCAGCCTCAGGATGCACGGCCGCACGATTTCCAGCGCCGCCGGCCTGATCGAATCCGCGGTAGATCTCGACGAGCAATCTCGCTGGCTACAACTCACTCAGCAGCGTGTCATCGATCTGAACGCCCCAGGCAATGATGTCTTTCAGATGCGGGATCTGGACCTGCACCTGCGTCGGTTTGAGGTCGCAAAGCGAAACTTGAGGGAAGTGCTCGACGCGGGAAAGAAACTGAAGTCTCCGCTCGACGTGCCAACCGAGCCCGTGGATGCAATGGTGGCGGCGGCGCAAGAGATCTTCGATGAGTTTGAGCGATTCTCCGCGAGCGAGGCGACCGCCGAGAATCGTCTGCAATCGCTGACCAAGGCCGGCAAGGCGATGGCTCGCATGGATACGCAGCAGCACGAGTTGCTGGGGTCACTCAGCGTCATGTTCCAGAGAAACGCAGAAAAGCGGGATCGGCTGCTGCTGCAGCACGAGAGCGACCTGCAGCAGCGTGTCACTTCCGAACGTTACTTTATCGCGGCCGTCGTGCTGGTGCTCGTTGGCATTCTCTGGTTCGGTCGTCGGTTGCAGCGGTATGACCGGGAATTGCAGGAGCAGCGACGGATGGTAGAGGAAGAGCGTCGCGAGCGACTGGCCGCCATCGGCGAACTCTGCACCAGCGTGGCGCACGGGATTCGAAACCCGCTGGCCGCCATTCGAAGTTCGGCCCAGTTGACCATGGAGCTGGGTCACATGGATCAGAACTCCAAGGAAAGACTTGGGGACATTCTGAACGAAGGTCGCCGGCTGGGCGATCGAGTCACCGGCCTGCTTTCGATGGCGAGGGCAACCAGCGTTGGATTCTGTCCGGTAAATCTTCTGCAGATTGTCACTCGTGCGGTGCGCGAGCTGAGCCCTGCGTTTTCCGAGCGAGGTTTGACGATTGAGCAGGACATCGACCCAGCCGAGATCATGGTAATGGGCGATCGCCACCAGCTTGAGCAAGTGGTGATAGAGCTGCTCTCGAACGCGCTCGATCATTCGAAGTCTGGTGATTGCGTGCGTGTTGCCTGCCGCCGCGTTTCGGAAAACGGTACGGTGGCGATTGAAGTGGCTGATCAGGGAACTGGAGTCCCGGAGCGCATCAGGGGCAGAATATTCGATTTGTTCTTCACCACCAAAGCGGGCGGCACAGGCATCGGGCTTGCCACCATCAAGCGCTACGCAAAGTTGCACGGTGGCGACACAGTTCTCGTGCCCTCGAGCAAGGGCGCGTGCTTCCGATTCACGATGCCCGTCGCTCCGCCGGAAACATGCGCAGAGAATTCGATCGAGACTGGCGACGGCGATACCTCTGGAATCGCGCGGAACGCCAATCGAACCGATAGCCAGACGACGCAAGGGCCAGACAACGGGCGAGCCAGGCAGGAGGAGATTCGATGACCAGGGTACTCATCGTTGAAGACGAACGCGTACTGGCAAAGAACGTGCGAGAGAAGCTCGTGTCACACGGCTATGAGGCCCGAGTGGCGTATAGCGGCAAGGAAGCGCTCACGGAAAGCGCCCAGTTTCTTCCGGAGCTCGTGTTGCTGGATCTGTGCCTGCCCGATACGGACGGGCTGGATATCCTGCCGCAGCTCAAGGCGGAGTCGCCATTCGTCAATGTCATCGTCGTCACGGCCCATGGCAATGAGCGCATCGCCGTCGATGCGATGAAGGCCGGGGCCACGGAGTACCTCACAAAGCCGGTCGAACTGGATGAACTCCTGCTCGTCATGGCCCGGATCGTCGAGCGACAACAGACCACCGACAACCTCACTTTCCTGAAGAGCCGCGAGGAGGAAACCAGCGGGCTTGACCGGATCATCGGCGAGTCCGTCCCGATTCGAATGCTGAAAGAGAACATTCGAAGGCTGACGCGCGGCGACGTCCTAAGTCTGCCCGATCCGCCGACGGTTCTATTTACCGGCGAGACCGGGACCGGCAAGGACTTGGCAGCGAGAGCGATCCACTATCAGGGGCCTCGGCGGGGCAAGCCGTTTATTCAGGTAAACTGCACTGCTCTACCGACCACGCTCTTTGAATCTGAACTATTCGGCCATGTGAAGGGTTCGTTCACGAGCGCTACGCAGGCAAAGCGCGGCCTGTTCGAGGTCGCTCAGGGCGGATCGATTTTCCTCGACGAAATCGGTCACATGGAGCTCGAAATGCAGGCCAAGTTGCTCCATGCGATCGAGAACCGCGAGATTCGTCCGCTCGGAGGCACCCAAACTCGCAAGATTAATGTCCACATCATCGCGGCAACGAACCGCAATCTCGAAGAGGCGGTCGAGAAAGGGGAGTTTCGTCGCGACCTTTACCATCGATTGCGAGTAGTTGAGATTGCATTGCCTCCTCTCCGGGAGAGACTGTCGGATATTCCGCTTCTGACCACACATCTTCTTGCCCTTCACTGTAACCGATTCCGAATGAAGCCCAGGCGGCTGTCGCCGGAGGCAATCGCGGCATTGGAACAGTATGAATGGCGGGGAAACATTCGCGAGCTCTCGCATACCCTTGAAAGTGCATTGCTGCAGGCGGACTGCGAAGTGCTCGACCCAACGCATTTGCCTTTGTCGTCGCGCGAGAAATCCGGCGGTGCCCAGGTTGAGATTCCAAATGGCCTCGTCCTGCGGCTTGAGTTTGACAATGCCTGCCCGACACTTGAGGAAATCGAACACCGAATCCTCGTCGCAACATTCGAGCACACCGGGCAGAACCTGAGCCGCACAGCGAGGATTCTGGGAATTACTCGGGAAGCTGTGAGGTATCGTTTAAACAAACTGGCTGAAGCAGCAGGCCCTGTGCAGCAGGTGAGTGATCATGCATCATAGGATCATCCCAACGGTCGGGATTGGCTCTGCCTCTTGGGGACGTCAGCTGTTCATATGCTGTTTGCCTGTTCTGGCGGCTGTTAGTGAAACCGTTTCGCTCGCTCAGCCGGTCGTTTTCTCTGAGCCGGTTGCCGACGCCGTCATTCGGCGGACCGATATCGGCAATGACGGCCCAGTCGATCCCGGGCTCCATCGGTTGCCGGATGTACTTGAGACACGGCTCGGCACATTTTCGCCTGCGGCGCCACATTTGGATCAATTCAATGGATCATGGGACAGCAAGGGCCAGTACATGCGTTTTGACATGGTCTTCGACGGATTGGTCAACCCGCCCGGGTTGTTGTCACTCGAAAGCGACTTTCCGATGTACCAACCGTTTCTTTACGGACCCAATCCGGTCTTCGGCTATGTCGAGTTTGATATGGACGCGAATCCGGACACGGGCGGCGAATTAAGTGATACCGAGTATCGCTATCTTGGAAACGTGGGTCGCTTCGGTGGTCTGCCGAGCGAGGCACGGTTCCAGAATAGGGCCGCCGTCACGGCCGCGGACTGCGATGAAAACGTTTTGACGCCGCCGTTTGTTGACAGAAGTGGCGAGGAGTTTCACCTTGCGCTCATCGGTGAGGAAACTGAATCCATCGTCATCAATGCCGAGAAGCCGGGCGGCGATCCGATGGTGTTTGAGGATGGGGAGACTTGGATTCTCAAAGGGGATTTCTTTCACCGAGCCCACGGCTTCGAGGACTACGCATTTACCTGTTTCGATCGACCGGGCCGATACAAGCCCGATGTGAAACTTCAATTCCAGCACGACGTGATGACCGAACGCACGACGGTCTCACTGGTTTACCCGTTGACGAACGCGGCAGATGCGGCGCTTCATGGTCCAAGTACGCCCGTCGAGCCGAACGACGGCTGCGA
>CAZCGF010000102.1:0-15244 GCA_964498115.1 uncultured Planctomycetaceae bacterium
CCGGAGTATTCAAAGAGCGGGAGTAGTAACTGAGAGCCTTTGACGTCGAGGCGCTCAATGCGCGTGCGATCGGGATTCGGCAGTTTGAGGAAGAAGTCGTAGTTCTCACGTTCGGGATCCCTGAGCGGGGCCTGGAGGTGCATGTCGATCGCTTTGTGGCGGGGATTCGACTTGTCCTTTGCGGGGCAGACGGAGACGCATACTTTGCAGCCGGTGCAATCTTCCGGGGCGACCTGAATGGTAAACTTGGCGCCGGCGAAGTCCTTTGTCTTCCAGTCGGTGCTCTTGAAGGTCTCGGGGGCGTTTGCGAGGTGCTCGGGTTCGTAGACCTTGGCGCGAATGGCCGCGTGGGGGCAGACCATGGCGCACTTGTTGCATTGAATGCAGAGCTTCTCGTCCCAGACGGGAATCTCGAGGGCGATGTTTCGCTTTTCCCATTGGCAGGTGGCGGTCGGCCAGGTTCCGTCGATGGGGAAGGCACTGACGGGAAGTAGATCGCCCTTGCCCTTCATCATCATTGCGGTGACGCGCTTGACGAAGTCCGGGGCCTGGGCCGCCACGGTGGCGGGCCTGCTGCGGGTGACAGAAACGGAGCCTGGAATGGGGACTTCGTGGAGGTGCTTGAGGGTTTCATCGACGGCCTCGCAGTTTCTGCGAACGACTTCGTCGCCCTTCTTACCGTAGGTCTTCTTGATCGATGTCTTGATGTGTGCGATGGCCTCATCGGGGGGCAGGACGCCTGAGATGCCGAAGAAGCAGACCTGCATGATGGTGTTGATGCGGGTACCCATGCCGGTGGCCTGTGCGACGCTGTTCGCATCGATGACGAACATTTTGAGTTTCTTTTCGAGAATGGTCTGTTGGACTTCTGCGGGGAGGCGCGACCAGACCTCGCCTTTGTCGAATGGGGCGTTGAGGAGGAACACGGCACCGGGGCGGGCGTACTCAAGTACGTCGTACTGGTCGAGGAAGTTGAATTGATGACAGGCGACGAATTGGGCGCGCTTGATGAGATAAGTCGAGCGGATCGGCCGCGGTCCGAAGCGCAGGTGGGAGATGGTGATGGCGCCGGATTTCTTGGAGTCGTAGACGAAGTAGCCCTGGGCGTAGTTGGGCGTCTCCTCGCCGATGATCTTGATCGAGTTCTTGTTGGCGCCGACGGTGCCGTCCGCGCCGAGCCCGAAGAAGACCGCGCGGAACACGTCGTCCGGCTCGATGTCCATCTCGGGGTCAACATCGAGCGATAAGTGGGTGACGTCGTCGACGATGCCGACGGTGAATCGCCGCCTGGGGTTTGGGTTCGCCAGTTCATCGTAAACAGCCTGGACGCATGCCGGGGTGAATTCCTTGCTCGACAGGCCATATCGGCCGCCGATGATCCGCGGCATGGCGGGCATGGGCAGTTGGTCCTGCGCCTGCGCTTCGTGAAATGCCGCGATCACGTCCAGGAGCAGCGGCTCGCCGAGTGCGCCGGGCTCCTTGGTGCGGTCTAGAACGGCGATCGATTGGGTGGATTTCGGCAGGCAACCAAGAAAGGCCGCGAGCGGGAAGGGGCGATAGAGCCTGACGACGACGAGGCCGATCTTGTCGCCGGACTTTACGCGCTCTTCGACCAGCTCACGACAGGCTTCCGCGCCGCTGCCCATCATGACGATGACGCGCTCGGCCTGCGGGTGGCCGAAGTAGTCGAACAGACGGTAGGTGCGGCCGGTGAGCTGGGCGAAGCGATCCATGGTTGTCTGGACGATTGCCGGGCAGGCGTCGTAGAACTTGTTGCACGCCTCACGGGCCTGGAAGAATGTGTCCGGATTCTGGGCCGTACCGCGAATGACCGGGTGGTCCGGCGTGAGCGCTCGGGCTCGATGGGCCTTTACGAACTCGTCGCGGATCATGGCTCTCAGGTCGTCATCGCTGAGCAAGTCAATCTTGGCGACCTCGTGCGAGGTGCGGAAACCGTCGAAGAAGTGCAGGAATGGAATGCGGCTTTCCAGCGAGGCGGCGGTGGCGATGCACGCCATGTCGTGGGCTTCCTGAACCGAGGCCGCGCCCAACATGGCGAAGCCGGTCTGGCGGCAGGCCATGATGTCGGAGTGGTCGCCGAAGATGGACAGGGCGTGGGTGGCGAGTGTCCGGGCGGCGACGTGCATGCAGAAGCCGGTCAACTCTCCGGCGATCTTGTACATGTTGGGGATCATGAGCAGGAGGCCCTGCGAGGCGGTGAATGTTGTCGCCAGGGCGCCGGCTTGCAGTGCCCCGTGAATCGCGCCGGCAGCGCCGCCCTCGGATTGCATCTCGGTGATCGATGGGACGACGCCCCAGATGTTCTTGACGCCCTTGGTTGCCCATTCGTCGGCGAACTCACCCATGGGGGATGAAGGGGTGATGGGGTAGATGGCGATGACTTCGTTAATGCGATGCGCGACCGAGGCGACTGCCTCGTTTCCGTCCAGGGTCACTGTCTGTTTTGTTGCCATCGCGAAGGTTCCTCCGAAGTCTGGGCCAGGTCGCGCCTGCTGAAGCGCTGCAAATGCCGATGCAGGCCGAAACTCAGACCGGCCCGGCGACACGGAGACTCCGATGGCTGGACCTGAATGAAAAAATCCAATGACCGGCACGACTGCCGCGAGGACATGTAGCAACGAGCGTTCCAGAGACCGCTTGTCGACTTTGCGAGCAATTCGCGATGTATGGGTTGCGTTTTAGGGCATTTTTCCGCATCTATCCCGTACTTTTCGGATTCGCGGCGGCGGCGGTGCGGCGCTAATTGACAGAGTCCCAGGGGTTTACTAAACCCCAGGGTGCCGATGGCCCGTGGTCTGGTCTCGGAGATAAATCGGGCGGCGGCTGGCTGGCGCCCAATGGCTTCCAGGGTCTCAATCCGTGCCGGTTGCTCACATCGATCCAAACTCATCGCTAACGGGGAGTCAGCCGCTTAACTCGGCGGATCGGCTCATGCTGATCGCCCATCGAGCCATGCGCGGCGTCGGGCACGGCGGCTTTCAGTGTCAGAGCCACGTTTGGCTATCCGGCAGGATCGACGCTGAGCGACTGGGCGAGGCGATCGGGCGATTGGCGGCGGCCTATCCCGTTATCACCGGCCGTCTTGAGGAGGGCTCGAACAGCGGGGTTCCCCGTTGGCGTTTTGATCCCCAACGCGTGCCTCCGCTGCATCGGGCCGAACTGCCTACTGATGAACCTGCCGACGCCCGGGCCTATGGGGAAAAGTTGTTCGTGACACCGATGGACCTGGACCGGGATGCGCCGATTTCGTTTCATCTGCTGCATCAGCCGGGCGGCCGCGACGTGCTCATTCTTCATTTCAGCCACGTCCTGATGGACGGCAAGGCGCCGGAGTTCGTCCTGAGGGAACTGTGCCGTTACCATGACGCGGTCGGATCGGCAGGCGCGGGGCCCTCAGAATCGATTGACGCTCTTCCGAAAGATGAGATTTCCGAGCACCTTCTACGATACCCGCGAAAGAAGCGAATCAAGGCGGCGCTGTCCGTTATCCGGCAGAATATTCGACTGCCCGGCAAGCCGATCATCATGACGCCGCCGGATCAAATGGCGTGGGAATGTGAACCATACGGCATTGAGGTGCTTGCGCTCTCGGCGGACCAGTCGCGTCAGGTGGAGCGGCGGGCCAAGGCGATATGCGGATTCGTCAATCTGACGCCGCTCATTCTGGCCAGCGCGTTTCGGGTTGTGGCGCGACTATCAAGGCAGCCACAAAAGCCGGGGTCAATCTTCAGAACGGACGTGCCGCTCAACCTTCGCGCGCCGGGGCGGGCGGAGCCGATCTTTCGAAACTTTATGTCTTTCATTCAGTTGGAGATACGGCGGCAAGCCCTAGAGGACCGCGACCGGGCTTCGAAGCTGCTGCACGATTCGATGCGGGATCAGATTCGGCGCTCCATCGAACTTGGCAATCTTCAGATGATGTCTTGGCTGGCTCCGCGAGAAAGACTGCTTGAGCGGTTCATTCGCGATCAGTCAGAAAAGCAGCCGGCCACTTTCGGATTCGGGTTTCTCGGCCCGGTCATCGCCGATCTGGAAACTTTTTGCGGACAGCCGACCAGCCTGGTCTATACGCTTAACTCGGCGCTTTCTCCGCCCGGCGTGACGTTACAGGTAAACCAGTATCGCGGCTGCCTGCATCTGATGGCCACGTACATCGTCGGACCGGTGAGTCGCGCGGGGGCGGGAGAGTTTCTCAGCGCGATTGCCGAGGATCTGTGCGGTGAATAATCCGTCCCGGGGGTATTGTCCGGCCTCTCGGTTGCCGGATGCTGGAATGATTGGGGAGTGAGCGTATCGGCTGAATCTCGTTTTGAATGATGCCAGGGAGATCGCGGGAGAAGCGGGGGCGTCCGCGCACTTGTGCCGCGAGCCATTTAACAGAACAATAGTCGCAGATTCACTGCCGGGCGGCGTTTTTGCCGCGCAATCAGTAAACTCAGTCAATGGAGAATTCTTATGCTTCGTGTCAGTGATTTCAGACTTCGTCGAATCAGTCTTCTCGGATTACTTGCGGCCCTGACCGTCAGTACCGCCATGGCGGAGTCGGTCGTCATCAAGCGCAAGTTCGAGGCCGGGTCGTCTCATCTCTTTGAAATGAAGACTCAAGCTACTCAGGAAATGAGCGGCATGCCCAACGTTCCGAAGGGCGAGTCGATGAAGATGAAATTCGACACCGTGCTTTGCCGGCGCGAGCAGGTGAAGGATGGGGCGATGGGCAAAAAGGAGATCACAGCCACCTTCGATCGCGCGGTGCAGATATTCGACATGCCCATGATGGGCGGCACCCTCGAATTCGATTCGGATGACGCGGAGAACGAAGAGGCCGCGCCGCAGCTTGCGACCATCTTTGGGCCGATGGTAGGCGAATCCATTAAGTATGAAGTGGGGCGCGACGGCAAGGTGCTTAACTTCTCCGGTATGTCCGAGATCGCCAAGAAGATCGATGCCAAGGCGACCATGAACATGTTCTGGTCGCAAATGAAGAGTGAGTTTACGGATAAGGCAGGGCGGCGTCAGTATGCCGAGGATCCGCTTCTGATTTATCCCGGCAAGGAAGTCTCGGTGGGCGACACCTGGACGGGCATTTCCAAGCAGGAACGGCCGCGGATCGGCACGATCGTCGAGAAATCCACCTATAAGCTGGATCGCATCGGCACGGAGAACGGCCGGAAGGTCGCCTTCATCAGCTACACCACTGACGTCTCAAGCGAGGGCGGCAGTGAAGAGAAGAAGCCAGCCGATGCAAAGGGCGAAGAGAAGAAGGGCGGCGGCAGCAGTGTCAAGGGTTCGGGCAAGGGGAAGGCAGTCTATGACATCGAGCTGGGCATGATCGTCAGCAATGAAAGCGAGAGCAAGTCGGATGTCAGAATGTCGCTGTCGGAGATGGGCGGTGGGGAAGGCACGATGAAGATCAACAGCACCGTCAAGTCCAACATGCGGCTGCTTTCAGAAGCAGATCGCACCAAGCAGAAGGAAGAGGCGGCACAGAAGATCGCCGCTCGCAAGAAGGCCCAGGAGGAAGAAGAGGCCGAAGATGATGAGGACGACGACGAGGATGAAGAAGACGAAGACGATGATGAAGACAGCGACGACGAGTAATCAGACTCGCGCTGATGGCCGATTGGACGAGTTTGGTGCGGTGGCGCGGACTCGTCGCGATGAAGTTCATTGAGGCGACGCTGCCTGAAATTCGGTTGGTGAGCCCGGAATCGGAGTGATTGAAATGTTCAAGATGGCCCGTGTTGGTTTTGTATGCGTTTCTCGGCTCGCCGTAATCGTTGCTGCTGCCGCGTTGATGGGAAGCAGCGGCGAGGCCCGCGGTGAGGGCGACTGGCTGCAATGGGGCGGCCCCAGCCGCGACTTCAAGGTTGACTGCGACAATCTGGCCAAGAAATGGCCCAAGGATGGTCCGCCGAAGATCTGGGAGATCGAGCTCGGGGATGGATACTCCGCCGTTTCATCGGATGGCAAGCTGCTTTACGCCATGACGACGAAGCGAAAGCAGCTTGAGGAGAAGAAGTGGGACCTGGAAGGCCAGGAGGCGATCGTCGCTCTCGACGCCGCGACCGGCAAGAAGCGGTGGGAGTACACGTACGACGCCAACTGGGAAAAGGACATGCAGATGGACTTCGGCCTTGGGCCCCACTCCACGCCGCTGGTGGTCGGTGACCGGCTGTTCGCCGTCGGGTGCATGTGCATGCTCAACTGCCTCGACAAGAACACCGGCGAGTTGATCTGGTCGAAAGACCTCCGCAAGGAATATGAGGCGGGCACCCTGGCCTTCGGCTATAGTGCCAGCCCGTTGGCATATAAGGATACGATCATTCTGCCGGTCGGCGGCGAGGGGAAGGGCGTCATAGCCCTGAAGCAGTCCGACGGCACGCTTATCTGGAAGAATCAGGATTCCAGCGGAACGCATGCTTCACCGCTTCTCATCGACATTGACGGCGAGCAGCAGGTCGTGATCTTCGCGGACAGCGGCGCGAGCGGGCTTAATCCCGCCGACGGCTCGCTCCTGTGGAACGCCCCGCACAAGACGCAGTGGGACGCGAACATCTGCACGCCGGTCTGGTGCAAGGATAACATCCTCTTCGTCTCGTCAGCCTACGGGAACGGGGCCCGGGGAATGAAGATCAGCAAGGAAGACGGCAAGTGGTCGGCGAAGGAGCTGTGGTACAACGCGAAGATGAAGATTCACCACGGGAACGCGGTGGTGATCGGCGACTATGTGTACGGCTCCAGCGGCGACTTCGGCCCGGCGTTCTTCGCGTCCGTGAATATTCATACGGGCGAGTTCGGCTTCAAAAAGCGCGGCATCACCAAGGCCACGTGTGTCTATGGCGACAAAAAGCTGATCGTCCTCGATGAGGATGGGCGACTGAACCTGGCGAGGGTCAGCCCGAAGAAGATGAAGATCCTCTCGAAGTGCGAGGCCTGTACCAAGATCGCATGGACCGTCCCCACGCTGGTGGACGGCACCCTTTACGTGCGGGATCGCAAGGTCCTTAAGGCTTTCGACGTCAGCGATGGCAAGAAGACGGCCGTATCGGTGCGCTAAGGGTCGCCGGCGGCTGAGTCGATCTGCTTGCCGGGTCGGCGCCGCTTATTCAGGCAGTTCCATGGCCATGAGGGACTTGTCGACATCCTTGCCGAAGTCTTCCTTGCAATGGGCTGAGCACAGGTGCAGGGTGTAGCCGTGCGCCGTGAGTGAGTGTTCGGCCTTGCCGTCCATGCCGAGGGCGCAGCCGGCGCACTTGGTGACGACCTTGTCGGTCTTTCCATCGACCGCGTCAGCCTTCGCCAGTCGGGCCTCGATGGTCGATGCGTCTGCCTTGGCGGGGGCGGACTTTTCGCAGCCATATACGAACAAACCGAGGCCGGCGGTCGTCAGGATCAGGGCGGAAATCCGAATGTTCTGAACGATCATTTCATTGCTCCGGTGTAAAGGCCTTCAATCCGTTGGCGGGGGACGACTCGGTTTACGAGCCCGCTCAAGTATTCAAACCTCGTCGATTCTCAAAAAATCCAGCTTGCCGGATGTCAGGTCCAGTAGTGCGCAGGTTCTTGGATTCGCCCGATAGAGTGCGCCGGGGTTGATGATTCGGCATTCTCCGACACGTCGGTCGGCGCGCTTGTGCGTGTGACCGTGGAAAAGGTAGTCAAAGTCGTGGTCAATTTCCGTGGCGACGGGGAAACCTCTCTCGTGTCCGTGGTAGACGGCGATGGATTTGCCCGCCAGCTCGATTCGCACGGGCTGCTGGGGCCAGGGGAGGCCCAGCGATCGGACATATTTTTTTAGCAGCGGCGTTGGGTCGTCGCAGTTGCCCCAGACGAAGGTGCAGGGGTGTCCGGCTAACTCGGCAAGGACGTTGTCCCCGCAGATATCGCCGCAGTGAATGAAATGTTCGGCTCCGCGATCAGTCAGGGCCTTGATCGCCCGGGCGGTGGCGGCGGCGTCGCCGTGGCTGTCCGACATGATTCCGATGAGCATGCTGGTTAGTTCACTCCCGTTTCCGAGAAGACGAACTCATTCAGTGATCGCGGGCATGGTACCAGAATTGCGTCAACGTGTGAGCAGGGGAGATTGCGAGCAGCCGATTGGGGGGACGCGAGGAGAATCAGTAGGCCTTGCGCTCGCGCTGTGAGGGAATGCCGAGTTGGGAGCGGTATTTGGCGACGGTTCGTCGGGCGATCGGTACGGTGGTCTGTGCGTTGACGAGTTTCATGATCTCGTCGTCGGTGAGCGGGTTGGACTTGTCCTCGCCGTCGATGATTTCCTTGACCTTGGCCTTGATGCTGTTCCAACTGACTGCTTCGCCGCTCGAATCGGTGGTGCCGCCGGAGAAGAACTGTCGAACCGGGAAGAGGCCGCGCGGCGTCTGGACGTACTTGCCGTCAACGGTGCGGCTGATGGTGGAGGGGTCGCAGCCGAACTCCTCGGCGAGGTCGCGCATGCGCAGGACCTTCATGAACTGCGGCCCGAAGTCGAAGAACTCGCGCTGTCGATCCACGAGGACCTTGGCGATTTCCAGCAGGCGGTCGCGGCGGTACTGAATGGCGTCGATCAGGACGCCGGCCGACTCGACGCGCTGTTTGATGAAGGCGCGCGTTTCCTTGTCGAGCATCTTGTCCTGGAGCATTTCTCGATATTGAGCGGATATGCGCAGTCGCTGGGTATTGCCGCGGGCGAGGCGAACCGTGTAGCCGTCCCCGTCATCGGAGTAGTCGATGAGAATGTCCGGCGAGATGCGCGGGACGTCATTCGGCTGTATGAGCAGACCGGGATGGTGATTCAGCTTGCCGATGACCAGCAGAGCTGCCTTGATATCTTCGATGGAGCGGCCGGTGGCCTTGGCAACCTGCGGATACTGATTTTTTCCGAGATCGCTGAGGTGATTGCTGACGAGTTCGGCGTAAAATGGATCGGTCTCATTCTTGGCGGCGAGCTGGATCAGCAGGCACTCGGTCAGATCGCGAGAGGCCACGCCGATCGGCTCCAAAGTCTGTACGACGCAAAGCGCCGATTCCATGGCGCCGATTTCCAGAGGCGGCGTCCGCGACAGGGCGATCTCCTCCAGCAAGCGTCGACGCTCCTCATCGGTACGACGAATAATCAGAGGGGTTATCTCGACGCCGTCGCCGTTGTCGCCGGGGGCGTGATGCTCGACCTCGCGTCGCAGGTAGCCGTCCTCATCCATCCAGTCGATGATGGCCTCGCCTGCCGCACGGATGCCAGGATCGCAATCGATCAGGGCCCACTGGCGAATCATCAACTCGCGAAGGCCTTCGCCGCGTGAAGCGGTGTTGGCCATGGCGTCCATCTTGGCGTTTCGCTCGCCATCGGCGCTGCCCGCGCCGCGGCTGTAGGGCAGGTCGCCGGGGTCGAATTCGTATTCTCTGCCAAGTCGCTCGAGTCGCTCGAAGCTCTCGGCCTCGGCCTGGCTTTTTTCGGACGTGGGGGGCTCTTCGTGAACGTCTTCCTTCCGGGAGGAGGGTTCCGTTTCCGGTTCCTCCAGAACAGGGTTCATCTCCAACTCTTCGCGTACACGAGCCTCCAGTGCGAGAAGCGGAAGCTGCAGAATCTCCATGGACTGAACGAGCTGCGGGCTGAGCCGCTGCTCCAGTCGCATTTGCTGCGAGGGTATCATGGAGAGGTATTGCGACATTGAGGAGAACTCTCTAAGCGCCTTTCCGGTAGCGGTTTAGACGCAGGTCCGGATGATGGATTCTTCGGCCGAAGGGCTCATCGGCTCTACAAGATTATACATGAATATCCGATCTGCTGCCGGGAGAATCAAGTCCGCGGCACGGGATTTGCCTGCCGCGACGCCGCCGAGCGGGCCGCCCGATGGTTTCGGGGTCCCCCCAAAGGAATATATGTTGCATATGTGTGCATAGTATGCTATTATGAATCCTGATGCATGCGAAGCACGAACGGTGGAATGCGATTCGCGGAATCGTTCGGGATCTGGGTGTCGGGACACAGGCCGATCTGCGCAAGGCTCTGCGGGCGCGCGGCATCGTGGTGAACCAGTCGACGCTGAGTCGCGACCTCCTGGAGATGGGCATTCGCAAGGCCGGCGGAAGTTACGTCTTCCAGCAAGCTGAAGTCGAGCCGGGGCCTGATGTCATTGATCTGTCCGGTGTGGTACTGGGCTTCACGATTTGTGGTCCGAATTTGATCGTTATTCGGACGGCGACGGGACAGGCGCAGGGTGTGGCGTCGCTGATCGATCAGCACGCGGAGCCTGCGATCCTGGCGACGATTGCCGGTGACGATGTGATTTTTGTGGCAACCAAGACGCGGCGAACCCAGGTCGTCGCACTGCGGCGACTGGAACAATGGTTTGGAGACAAGCATGAGCGATAGCAAGAAGTGCGTCCTGGCTTACTCAGGCGGGTTGGATACGACCACGATCGTCATATGGCTTCGCGAGCACGGCTACGACGTTCACGCCGTTCTCGTCGACGTGGGTCAGCAGGAAGACATGGAAGCGCTTTGCGAGAAGGCGCTTCGTCACGGCGCAAAGTCGGCGATCATTCGCGATGCGAAGCCGGCCATGTTCGAGTCGGTCATTCCGCTTTCCATTGGGCTTGGGGCCACCTATGAGGGCAACTATCGCCTGGGGACGGCGCTGGCTCGCCCGTTCATCGCCCTGGAGCAAGTGCGACTGGCCAAGGCCCTCGGCGGGGCGACGTTGGTTCACGGCGCCACCGGTAAGGGCAACGATCAGATCCGCTTTGAATATGCCTATCACTCACTTGCGCCGGAGTTCCCGATCCTGGCGCCGTGGAAGTGCTGGGAGCTTTCCGGTCGCGCGGACATGATCGCCTACCTTCACGCGCACGGCGTGAAGGAGGACTTCTCGGTCACCAAGGATTACAGCCTCGATGAAAACCTTTGGCATCTGAGCGTCGAGGGAAGCGAACTCGAGGACCCCGCCGCACTCGTTGATGTGAACAAAGTGCTTCGCGCCGTGAGCAACAGGTTTTCGGGCGGCCCCTCGGCCGAGACGGCCCCGCAGCAGGTTCGCGTCGGATTCGACCGCGGAGTTCCGGTCAGCATCGACGGCCTTCCTGTCAGCCTGCCGCAGATCGTCGCCCGGTTGAATCGCACGTATCGCAGCGCCGGGTGGGCGTGGGACATGGTCATCGAGAACCGCTTTACCGGCATCAAATCGCGCGGGCTATACATCAACCCTGCGGCGAAGCTATTGCATTTGGCCGTCGACGCCCTGGCTCGGTGCTCGCTGAACAAGCCGACCTACGACGCCTACTGCGAGCTGGGCCGTCAGTTTGGTACGATGATGTATCGCGGAGAATTCTTCTCGGATCAGCGCGTGCTGCTCCAGGCTTCGGCCGGCGCGGTGATGGCCCATCTGACGGGCGAGGTTACGGTTCAGCTTACGCCGACGCCGCATGCCTCAAAGATCGACGCCCCCGCAGCGATCTTTCGCAAGGACCTGGCGACGTTCGAGCAAAGCGACTTTTCCCATGAGGATGCGGCGGGCTTTATCAAGCTGAGCTGGCTGTCGCAGGTGGGCCCGCGATGCGTGGAGGATGCAGATGGCGGCGCTTTGGAAACAGGAGCAGACTCTTCATCCTACCTTTGCATCGATCAACCGCTGTCTCGAAGCGGACTGGTTCCTGCTACCGTATGAATTGAAGCTCCAGCGTGCCCATGCCGTTGCACTGGCCGCCGCCGGAATCCTTTCGGAGTGCGAACGAGCGGCCATCGACTCCGCCCTTACGGACATCGGGCGAAGGTTCGGCCATGCTTCGTGTCCCGAGTCCGACGCGGAGGACCTGCACACCTGGGTTGAGCAGCAGCTCACTGCCCAGGCCGGGGATGCCGGGCGGAAGATTCACACGGCCCGGTCGCGCAACGATCAGGTGGCGACCCTGCTGAAAATGTTCGTCATCGACGCGGGCAAGCGGCTCGCGTCGGATTCGCGTTTGCTGGTTGAGGCGATGTGTGAGCGGGCCAGCGAGTGGAGCGAGATGGTATTCCCGTTGCAAACTCATGCGCAATTCGCGGCGCCCGGGAACGTCGGCTTCTGGGCCTTGAGGTACGCCGCTTCGATGGACCGCATCCGGCGACATGCGGCCTTTCTGGTGGGCGAGTGGGGGGAATTTTGCCCGCTGGGGAGTGGGGCGGTGGCGGGCTCGTCGATCCCTATCGATCGCAGCATTCAGGCGAAAGAGCTTGGGTTCGCACGACCGTCCCGTAATGCGCTGGAATCGACGTCGTGCCGAGATGAAATCGTGGAATGGCTGGCGGTGGCGGCCCAGTCGGCCCTTCACCTTCAGGCGTTTGCGACGGACATCATCATGTTTTCGCAGACTTCGCTTGGCTGGACGGTGTATCCGAGGGAATTCGCCACAGGCTCCTCGATGATGCCGAATAAGTCGAATCCCGACGCGATGGAACTCTTGCGCGGCGAGGCCTGCATGGTGCAGGCGGCACATTCCCAGGCCATTTTGACGCTTAAGGGGCTGCCCAGTGGTTACAATAGAGACCTGCAGTGTCTCAAGCCGATCGTGCATCAGGCGGCCGCGAAGCTGGCGATGCTGATGGAGATGACGATCGCCTTCTGCCGGGGGATGCATTTTAACGCCGAGCGCCTGGCAGCATCCTGCAAACAGGGAGGGATCGGAGCGACCTTGCGCATGGAGGCAAAGGTGGCCGAGGGAACGCCGCTTCGAGAGGCCCATCACGGCGTGGCAGAGGAGTTGAAGTCCGCCGCCGGCAACGCCGACGCCGACGTGTGGGCGGATCGGGCCGACTTGTACCAAACGATCGGCGGCGCGTCGCCGGCCGAGACGCGAAGGATGGCTGGGGAGATATTGGGGGAAGTCAGAGGGCTCGAGAGTTGATCATCATGGAATCGCCCGTAAGTGGGAGACGTCAGCTTGGAAAAATTCGACGCGTCGTCGTCAAGGTCGGCAGCGCCGTCATCGCCGGCAAGGGGCGACTGCGCCCCAAGCCGATTGCCGACATCGCCCATGATGTGATGGTTCTGCGCCATCAAGGCTACGAAGTGATCATGGTCGTCTCCGGGGCCGTCGCAGCGGGATATGCCCCGATGGGCATGGCCTCGCCGCCGGAGGACGTCGTTGAGCGACAGGCCGCGGCGTCGGTCGGACAGCATCGCCTGATGGGTGTTCTGGCCAAGGCGTTTAAGCGCCATCGCATCCATGTCGCGCAGCTCTTGATGACCGCCGAAGACATTGAGAATCGCCGTCGCTTTCTTTCCGCGCGGCACACGATTCAGAAGCTTGTAGACGGCGGAATCATTCCCATTATCAACGAAAACGATGCCCTTTCAGACGACGAGAACAAGGTCGGCGACAATGACCATTTGTCGGCGCTTGTGACCGGCCTGGTTTCGGCCGAGCTGCTGGTGATCCTGAGCATTGCCAAGGGCCTTCATGCGAACGGCGGCAATGGCGACGTGATCCCGCAGGTGGATGTCGGCTCGGCGGTTGATGAGCACATCGGCCATGAGACGAGTTCCACCGGCGTCGGGGGAATGCTCGCGAAGGTCTCCGCGGCCCATCTCGCCAGCCACTGGGGCGTGCCGACGATTGTCGCACACGGTCTGGAGCCCGGTATTCTGCCGCGGCTCCTGCAGGGCGAGCCGCTGGGAACCGTGTTTGTCCCGCGCGAGCGAAAGCTCAACGCGCGCAAGCAATGGATCGCCATGCGTTCTCGCTCTCTGGGATCGTTGACGCTCGACGCCGGGGCCAAGGCGGCGGTGATCGAGCGCGGCGCGAGCCTTCTGCCATCGGGCGTCCGCCATGTCGAGGGAGATTTCTCCATGGGGGCGCGGGTGGACCTCCGCGACGAGGAAGGGCACGTCTTCGCCGTCGGCCTGGTTTCATACTCGTCGCACGAAGTGCGCCGCATTCAGGGTCGCAAGCACGCGGAGGTGAAGGACATCCTCGGCTATGAGTACATCAAAGAGATCATCAACCGCGACGACCTGGTGATCTTCAGGGAATAGGGACCGCTCATGGAGAGAGACATCGAAAAGCTCGCCCAGCGCGCCCGGTCGGCGGCTGCGGCTCTCGCCGGTCTTTCCACGGCGACAAAGAACGCCTGCCTCACGACAATGGCGGATCTCATCGAGACGAATGCCGTCGCGATCAAGGAGGCCAACGCACTCGATCTGGGTGCAGCGCGCGAGGCGGGACTGGGTGACGCCAAGATTCGCCGGCTGACACTGACCGACGCGGGCATTAAGCAGATGGCCGACGGTCTGTGTCAGGTGGCGGCGCTGCCGGACCCGGTCGGTCAGGTGACGCGCGACGCGGCGGTGCCAAGCGGACTTCGCGTGCGCAAAGTTCGATGCCCGATCGGCGTGATCATGATGATCTACGAGGCTCGGCCGAACGTGACGATCGACGCGTTTGCCTTGTGCTTCAAGAGCGGAAACGCTTGCATTCTCAAGGGCGGCCGCGAGGCGGCGCACTCGAATCGGATACTGGCGAATCTGGCGACGCAGGCCCTTGCGAAGCATGGCGTGAGCGCCGATTCGGTGACACTTCTGACGACCTCGGATCGGGAAGAGATCAAGGCCCTGCTGCGGCTCGATCAGTACATCGACCTGGTCATTCCGCGTGGCGGGACGGAGTTGATCCGCTTTGTGCACGAGCACTCGCGCATCCCGATGGTGCAGCATTTCCACGGCGTCTGTCACATCTTCGTCGATGAGTCGGCCGACTTGGAGAAGGCCGTGAACATCTGTGCGACGGCGAAGACCAGCGGCCCGGCGACCTGCAATGCGGTGGAGGCGCTGCTCGTTCACGAGAAGATCGCCGCCGACTTTGTACCGAAGCTTGCCCGGCGACTTGCCGCCGACGGCGTCGAGCTGCGCGGTGATGAGACGGTGCAGAAACTCGCGCCGACGGCTGCGGCGGCGACCGACGCGGACTGGGGACATGAATATCTCGACCTGATCGTCGCGTGCCGCGTCGTGCCGGACATCGGCGCGGCCATCGAGCACATCCGTCGCTACGGCTCGAATCACACCGAGGCGATTCTTTCGAACAACGCAGCGCATCAGAAGCGCTTCGTTGACGAAGTGCATTCGTCATGCGTGCTGGTGAACGCCTCGACCCGGTTTAACGACGGATTTCAACTCGGCCTCGGCGCGGAGATCGGCATCAGCACGAGCAAGATTCACGCATATGGACCGATGGGACTCGAGGAACTGACCAC
>CAZCGF010000103.1:0-1351 GCA_964498115.1 uncultured Planctomycetaceae bacterium
ACTCATCCGAGAACGTGAACAACTCAGCGCCAGGCCAAACTCCGCGCCGACCGCCACGCCGAATGGGAGGAAGAACACAAAAAGAAATTCCCCGCCCCTCAAAGGTGCGAGCGGCCCGACACCCTCGACGATTTGCTCAAACCGAAAGACCGCACCTGCGACCTGCCCAACTTCTGCGTCGACTGGAAGCACAAATAGGCTGCAAGTCTCCGAATCGCCGATGCCGACTTCAGCTCGACGCGAGCCGGTCGATCTTCGCGGCCAGAATGAAATCGCTCTCGGTCAGGCCGTCGATCTTGTGGGTCCAGGTGGTGATGCGAACCATGCCCCAGGACAGGTAGATGTCGGGGTGGTGGCCCTGCTCCTCGGCCAGCGCGCCGACCTTGTTGACGAAGGCCAGGGCGGTCACGAAGTCGGGAAAGGGAAAGCTGCGAACCAGGTGATGATTCTTCTCGACGCCCCAGCCGCTGAGCTGTCCAAGCAGCTCGCTGACCCGCTCCCGGGCAAGCGGCGGCACGCCTCCCTGACAGGGCACGCACTTCATCGCGGCAAGATCGCTCATGGCTGCTCTCCTTTGGCCCGCATGATACCCCACTCCGCCGCGTGCGCGAATCGCCGATCGCTACTTCGCGGCGTCCGGTCTGCGGACAAGCCGGTAGAGCAGCCCATCCGGCTCGGTGGTGAAGGCCTCGCGCATCCACTTTGACATGTAGTTGGAGTCCGCCACGGCCGACCAGGCAGCGCCGCGATCGACGAACGCCGAAATCGCCTCAACCGTCGGCTCGGCCGTCGGCGGACCGGGCAAAATGTCACCTGCGCCAAAGAGGATCACATTGGGCTCGATGCGCCAGATGTCGCGGGCATAGATGAGGCCGTTGATGATGGTGGTGTCGGCATAGATGAGCCCATCGGGGGCTGCTCGCTCAAGCGCCTCGCGGACGTATCGCTCGGTGCCGCGATAGCCGTTCTTGCGCGGGCGGATGAAGTATTCGTAATTGTCGCGGTAGGCAAGTTCGCGCGACAGACCGATGGACATCTTCCGGGCGCTCATCACCGGCGGCGCGAATTCATAGACGGCGACCGGAAGCATCGCCAGGACAAGACACGACGTGCGCATCGCCGACGAGGCCTGGATCACCTGCGCCGCACCGATCCCTATAAAGAGGGAGACGAGTGCATAGCACGGCGTGAAGAAGGCAAACTGATCGGGCACGGTGTAGCGAAAGGCAAAGACGAATGCGACGACGAACATCCCGCCCGCCAGCCAGGCAACCCATCGCAAGGACGCCGCGCGCAGGGCCGCCGCGAAACCGATGGGGGCAAGGAGGATGATCGGCGTCGGGAAGTTGAG
>CAZCGF010000103.1:1451-4815 GCA_964498115.1 uncultured Planctomycetaceae bacterium
CTCGGCGAAGAGGCCGACGGTGTAGAGGTTGTAGACCTCGGCGATGACGGAGTGGGTCCAGAAGGTGTGACTGATGGCGAGGGAGATGACGCCGATGAGGCCGGCCCAGATGCTGGAGGTGAGGCTGTAGAGCAAGTCGGCCAGCAGCGCGAGGGCAACGGCGCCGCAGAGGGCGGAGAAGAGATTCACTCGAAAGGCGGACTCGCCGAGCGGCAGGAAGGCGACGAGCTTAGCCAGCACGATGTAGAGCGGATGAGCCAGGGGCAGGCCGGTATCACCGTCGAGGTCGAAGCGCTCGACGCGATACTGGAACATGGCGCTGTCCTGCCAGAGCAGGCCGGGCGCGCAGGTGAGGGCGTAGAGGGCGAGCGAGCCGATCAGGCAGGAGATGACGAGACGGGCGCGGAGTGCCCTATGACGGGCGGGGTCGGAGATCGGATTTGTGTTGGCCATCGCAAATGGACCAGGCGGGCTAGACTTCGACGCCGTGATCACGCAGCAGGGCCTTGAGCTTGAGGACGGACTGGTACTCGGCGAGGTCCTGTGCGACGAGGGAGACGCCAAACTCCTGCTCGAGCGCGCCGACGAGGTTGATCTGGTTGAGCGAATCCCAGGTGTCGATCTGATCGGGGGAGAGCTTGTCGGTGACTTCTTCCGGGGCGCAACCGAGGATGGCACTGACGGTCTGGGCGAAGCGCTCTTGATTCTGAGACATACTTAGGAGACCTCCGCGGCCGGATGCTGAATCGCGATCCAGTCCGGTATAGTCGTATCGACGTTTGGGAGTGAGAGAATCCACTGATCGGGGGCGTTGCCCGCGGAATCGACGGCGAAACCACAGGATTTGTAGAAGCCGGCGAATGGCTTGTTTTTGGGCGTGGGCACGAACTGTCCGACGAGTCGGGTGGCGCCGGCGGATTTGGCGCGGCCGGCGATCCAGTTGACGAAGGCCTGCTCGACGGTTCGGCCGAGGATACGGCAGCTCATGAGGAGTTGGTGAATGACCCACTCCTGCGGCGACTTGCGAACGATGGCGAGGCCGACGACACCGCTGTCGCCGAAGCGATCTTCAAGGGCGAGGGTGATGACTTCGTGATCGCCGGAGGTCATGAATCGGCGGATGTCATCCTCGCTGCACCGGATGGTGTGCATGTTGAACTGGTTGGTGCGGTTAGTCATCTGCGCGGCGCGGGAGATCTGCGAGGACTGGTTGACGCCGAAGGTGACTTTCATAGCCAACTGGCGATAGAAGGTGGGCATGTCGACGACGGCGGACTGCAACTGGCGGCGGCCGGACTCGGCGCGGTAGAGCTCGCCGCGGGCGCGGTCTTCGGCGGAGACGCTGAACTGATCGAAGCAGTCCAGAGCCTCGACGACGGCGGCGTAGCGGGCGGGCTCCTTCGGCAGACAAACTGTCAACACCTGGGGCAGGGCCTCGCGCATGAGGGCGCACTCGACGTCGCTGTCATCGAGGAAGACGAAGCTGTCGATGCCGAGGTTGAGATCGGCGGCCATCTCCTGGAGATTCTGCGGCTTGGGGTTCCAGTTGACGCGCATGGCGGCGAAGTGCTTTTCGCGGAGGACCATGTTGGGGTGCGTCTTTAGGGCCTCTTCGACGATGCCGGGCTGATTTTTGCTGGCGATGCAGAGGACGATGCCGCGGTGGTAGAGGTCGAGGACGCGCTTCTGGAAGGCGACGAAGGCACTGCCGGGGTAGTCGGGACCGAGTGCAATGCCATCGACACCGACATCGCCGATGACGCCGCCCCAGAGGGTGTTGTCGGCGTCGAGGACGAGGACTTTTTTGGTGAGGCCGTACATGGGGCGGAGGTAGCGGACGATGAAACCGGCGAAGGGCCAGTAGTGCTCGGCGGCGACGGGGATCCGGCCGTAGAGGGCCATGCGGCGGTCTTCCCAGGTTGCGCGGCCGTGTGCGGCGATGAGGGCGTCGTAGTCGAGGACGTGGGCATTGGCGACGGCGGCGGCGATGGCATCGAGGGACTCGTTGGCGGTGCGGATCAACTGCGATTGAGAGTTTGCGGCGGCGCGGTCGGCGATTCCGAGGGCGGGGGCGACGGGAGTCTCGTAGTTGAGGATGAGCAAGTGGGCCTGGGAGTGCTGGCGGAATGACATCAGGGCGGACCTAAAGCGCGCGAGCCAGTCGTCGAGCATGGCCCTGGCATCGTCCGGGGAGAGACTATTAAAGGCGTCGTAGATAGCGGGGCAGACATCGCGGAGGCGGACGGCGATGAGCACGACATCGGGATTGAAGGAGGCGACGCCGGACTGGGGGTTGATCAATTCCTGGTCGATCTGGCCGTAGGGGGCGACGTGAATCTGCAGATGGAGGCCGGCTCGGAGGGCCTGCAATTCGAGGGGGGTTTTCAGGAAATCGATCGTGAAGGATGAGACGCATGCCAAGCGCTTTTGGACGGCGGCGAGGGACGAGGCGATCAGGGCCAGCTTGCGCGCGGCGGTGTTGATGTTGACGAGGGTCGGGCTGTCATCGATCTGGGTGAGCAGCAAGGCGGCATCGCCGGTGGTGATCGCTGTGTGAGGATTTACTTTGGTGTCCATATTGCGGCGCTTAACGGGGCTTCGCTGATCTCAATCCGTGATGATAGTGCATTGAAGCGTCAGGGTGGAGAAGGACGGGCTGCGTCGACGAGCTCCACGATGAGGCCGAGACACATGACGAAGGCGACGCGGCGGTTTTCGAAAGCGACGGCGGGCTTCGGCGGGGAGACCATTGCGGCACCGGCTTTGACCCATTCGGCAAGGCGGGCGTCGAAATCAGCGGTCTCATAGCAAACGTGATAGATGGAGACGCCGCGACGGAGCATGGCGTCGACCGGGGAGTTTTGTCCGGCGGGGGCGAGGAGCTCGATCCGGGCGTCGCCTAACTTGAGGAACTGGATGTAGACTCCCTGATTGGGATCGTGGTGGACGGGAGAATCGATGACTGCGCCGAAGACTTTGGCGAAGCGGTCGGCGGCGGGCTCGATCTGGGGGACGGCGACGCCGACGTGATGGAATGTGAGGCCCGGGTGCTGGTTCACACTGCACCTCGGCCGTCATTCGGCGCTGCGTCGGCGCTTATGGGCGGGAGCTTGGGGCTTCTTCGGCGCGGGCGTCGCCAGCCGATGAGTTTGCCGCGGGCGAGTCCGCCGAAGTTGGCAAAGGGCGGGACGTCCTTGGTGAGCTCGGCGTTTGAATGGACGATGGCGCCTTTACCGATGCGCACGCCGGGCATGATCCGGGTCATCATGCCGACCAAGGCGTAGGGCTCGATGATGATGGGCGCCTCGACAATGTGCTGCTGCTCGGGCGGGGCCATGTGGGACATGCTGACCAACTGGCCGGG
>CAZCGF010000103.1:4915-15229 GCA_964498115.1 uncultured Planctomycetaceae bacterium
ATGGCGGCGCCTTCGGGCAATGGGGCTGCGATTCGGGACGTAGTCGTCGTCAACTAATGACCTCCGTTCATCCTACGACCCGGACTGGTATCGGTGTTCAATCGGCGGACATTCTTCGTTGCGGCAGCCAGCGTTCTCGGACTAAGGGCGAAAGCCCTCAAATATTCGCCGATCCCGAGCGCAGGCACGATTATCTCGGATCGCGACGACCGAGACTCAATTTAGCACTGTCGATCGGGGCCAGCAAGACGACCGGCGGTGGTGGAAGATCAGGCCTTACGCGCGATGCAGAAGAGATTCAGGGAATGGCAGAACCGGTCGTCCAGTTTTCTGAGCCTACGGAAGGCCCATCCCAGCGGGGGAATCCATCCGAGGGCCGTCTCCGGATAGATGATGGCCCTTGCGAAGAATCCGCTGCCGTCAAAGAACTCGGGAGTGAAGCCGGAGCCAGCGAGGAGTCCAGTGAGTTTTTGACGCGAGAAATGTTCGTGCCAACCCTTTTCGGCGGAGATATCGCCGACGAGGCCGTCGGGATTCGCAACGTATCTGTATTCGTACTCCTGCCTGGAGTGTCTGAGGCAATAGAACCAGCGATGCAAGCGGGGAAAGCGAAACTTCAGGTTTCCCATGTCTAGGAAGGAAAGGGCATACTGGCCCGGGACGGTGACGACGAGCCGGCCATCGGGGGTTAAGACACGGTGAAGCTCGTCGAGCAATGCCTTCTGCTGGTCGACATGCTCGATGACGTCCATGATTGAGATCGTGGAAAAGGTGGCATCGGCGAACGGGAGCGGAAGCACGGTGGTGAGGTGATGCAGCTCGATTTTCGGGAAACGTTGTTTGCCTGTTTCGATGGCCTCACGGCAAACGTCGACGCCGACGAGTCTTTGAACGTCCCTTGACCGGAGGCTGTCGAGAAACCTGCCCTCGTAACAACCAAAATCGAGGTGAGCGCGCGACCCACGCGGAACGACTTCCCAGACGAAAGCCGCTCGATCGTAGCAAAATGGGTTTCCGTCGGTCTGCCTGGTCTTCACTCGTTTCCTCTTTGTGCGGGGCCCGGTTCAGGAGGCTACCCCGATTTTCGGCGATCCGGCATTCGTCAACTGGCTTTGGATTATCTCGGCAAGCGGAGCGAATGAGAACTCATCGAGCAGGCGCAAAACTTTTGCCTGCACGGTATCCCGGTTTCTCAACTGCCGGTTATGAAACTGAATGACCTGCGACTGACGTTCGGAAGGCAGGTGCGAAGTATCGATCGGGGGGCTGTCGGTTTCGATTTCGTAGGGATGCAGATAGACGATTGCGGGACGATGGCGAGCCACACGCCCTATCGCGTATTGCGTCACGAAGCCTGGAAAGTGACGGAGGTATCCGCCGCCGCAGGAGGGGAAACGCCGGCCGAAGATGCTGACGGTTGAAAGCGGGGCCTCGATGATTCGGCGACTGCTTTCGAGCTGCATTTCGTGAATGTCGAGGGGAAAGCCGGGCCAGCCGTACCTGCTTCCCTTGATGGGGTAAATGCTGGAGTCGTATTCAAAGCCGACATCGGCGAGGACTTCGAGGGCCCAGCTTGTTTCGGGCATGATGGAGAATGCCGGGGCACGATGGCCGGAGACGGGTGAGCCGGCGATGTCCTCGATGAGGGCCTTAGCGTCGGCGACCTCGCGGCGAAAGGAGTCGGGATTCAGCTTGAAGACCTGACGATGGTAGTAGCCGTGGACGCCGAGTTCGTGGCCGCCGGCGGCGATCTCGCGGATGAGATCGGGAAAGGCCTCGGCGACTTCGCCCAGCACGAAGCAGGTACAGCGCACGTCGCGCTCGGCGAGCCATCCCAACATGCGCCGCGTGTTTCTGACCACGGCCTCGGTCGGGGGTCCATCGCGCTCGAGCCAATCACGGCCGAAGACGCTGTGGTAGTCCTCGACATCAATGGTCATCGCGTGGATCATGTCGCGTAGGTCTCAACGTTTGTGAAGCGGCATCGCGGCCGCGCGAACTGCCGGGAACGAGCCCAATGATTATAAAGCCGATTGGCCAGGCGTGACGCCCCTACCGCAGAGCCATTAGAACGCGGTCAAGTTGGCTATCGGCACTTCGTCCACTCTCCTGTGCCCTGAGACCGTTTTCGAGCAGCGAGGTCCCGAAATGACGAGAATTCGACATGGCCGGTAACGAACCAACGGGAACGGGTCCATCACCGCCCGAGGGGAAGCCAGTCCCCAAGCGGCGGCGATCCTGGATCAGCCGGATCGCCCGGGCGGGAGAACTGTTTTTCGCGTGGAGCGGGTTTATCGCCCTGCTTCTAGTGGCTACGCCGGTGACTAATTGGTTGTTCGATGTGCTGGCGTGCGAATCGGAGCTCAGGCCGGCGAAATACATTATTTGTCCGGGGGGCGATGCGGCGCGGGTGATCGAGAGTGCCCGGCTGCTAAGGGAGGGCTTCGGCGAGTATCTGATCGTGAGCAACCACGGGCCCTTTACGGCGGGGATGCGCGATCTGGCTGTGGAATGGGGCGCTGATCCTGCGCGAATTCTCATGGACAAAGATTCGGTGAAGACGCGTCATCATGCGCGGTCGATCATCGAGCACCTCGGCGTCGATCCGGCGAAGGATTCGTGCATCGTGGTCACGAGTTACACGCATTTGGCCCGGTGCAAGGCGTGCTTTGAGAAGGCCGGCTACAAGCATTTGATGATGCGCGAGCCGAGATGGGAGCGAACGACGCGTCCGATTGACCGGAATTGGAAGTGGCGATTCAAGATTCTGCCGGAACTGATCTACGAATACGCGGCGTGGGGCGAGTATTGGGTGCGCGGCGAGGTATGAGGGCTGGGAGGAAACGGGGGATTCGGTCGATTCATAGGGATGTCCACTGTTTCCGGGAGTCTCGGTCGCATCGGCCGTTCGCGTCGATCGTCGGTTGCGCAGCGCGGATCGCATCGTAGCGTGGTGATGCTGTGTCAGCTTCACGAGCGGCTTCTTGGGCGCGAGACTTTTTCCCTGGCCGCGGGGCTGGAAGTTTCTCAATGGCAGTCGCGGGAAGCGATCAGGGCGCTGCAGATGGAGAAGCTGCGCCGACTGGTTGCTCATGCGGCGAGATGCTGTCCGTATTATCGTGCGCTTCACCTGCCGCCGCCGGAGGAACTTGCGCGACCTGGCGATCTGGCGAAACTGCCGCTGCTTACGCGGAACATGCTGCGCGAACATGCCGAGGAGATGCGGTGGTCGGAGATGCCGGGGCGCATGATCACCGATCGGACGCACGGGACGCGGGATGAGCCGTTTGCGTTTTACTGCGACCGGAGGCGGCAGGCGTGGGACAAGGCGAATCGACTGCGCGGCCATCGGTGGCAGGGATTTGAGCCGGGCGACCGGGAGCTTCATCTGTGGCCGGTGGACCCGCCGCGAAGACTGACCGGGCGCGTCAAGCAGCAACTGCGGCACCTGCGCGATCGACTGCTTTGCGAGCGGCAACTGGACATCCTGACGATTGACGATCGCGGGTTTGATGAGGGGTGGAGTGAGTGGCGGGCGTTTGATCCGGATCGCGTGACTGCATATCCGTCGAGTCTGGCGCGATTTCTGGCGGGCGGCGGCGCGGCACTGGAGGACGGGGGCTCGTCGAGTCTGCGGACGGTTTTTCTGACGGGCGAGGTGACATTCGCGTGGCAGGAGCGGGCGGCGCGCGAGCAGCTTGGGGCGGCGGTGGCGCAGTGCTACGGCTTGCAGGAGGCGGGGGCGATTGCGTTTGAGTGCGAGCAAGGGAGTTGGCACGTCTGCGATGAGTCGGTCGTCGTGGAGATTGTTCGCGAGGGGCGGGCGGCCCAGGCGGGCGAACTGGGCGAAGTGGTCGTTACCGCGCTTGAGAGCTGTGCGATGCCTGTCATCCGGTATTGCACGGGCGACGTGGTTCGAGCGGGCGCGGCGGAGTGCGCTTGCGGGCGCGGGCTGTCTGTGATGCCGCGGGTGCTGGGGCGAACGGGGGACTTTCTCAATGCGGCAGACGGCGAGATGATTGAGCCGGCGCGCGTGGTTGCGTCGCTTGCGGGGGTGCTTGAAAATGGGGCGTATCAGGTGCGGCAGGATGAGACGGGCAGCGTGGAACTATCGACGCTGGAGCGTTTCGGCGATCGGGGACGCGGGCCATTTGAGGCGGCGCGGCGCCTTGCCAAACTGATCGGCGCGGAGAATGATGTGTCCGTGCGGAGGGTCGCCGATCTGGAGCGATCGCGTTTTGGGAAGTGCCGGTATGTTCAGTCGGCACGGACGGAGCTATGCCTGGCGCTGCCGCGCGACGAGTCAACCAAACAATCGTGTCAGATAAACCGACAACCACCGACTCCGCGGAATATCCCACCGCGACACTGAGCGAACTGCCGCAGGACGAACTGCTGCGGTATGGGCGGGAACTGGGCCTGACGCTCGACCCTGCGCTGGGCGGCGAGGAGATCGTCCGGCGGATCCGTCAGCATCGCGAGCTGCTTGTGGGGCTCGATCGGGAGGCGATGCTCGACATCGTGGCATGGGGGCGGCGGCCGGTTCGACGCAGCGCCGGGCGGGAGCATCTGGCGCGGGAGATCGCCAAGATTCAGCGGACGAAATACGAGGAATTGTCGACGCGCGGGCTGATGGCGTTGGCGCAGCTTCGCGGGCTGCCTGCGAAATCGACGGACGAGGCCGAGAAGCTCATCGACATCCTGCGCACGAACGACGGGATCTGGCGGCGGATCGCTGACAAGCGGCGGCGATGGATCGGCTCGCTGCTGACGCGGGTGATCGAGGGGAAGCAGGAATCGTCAACCGACGAGTATCGCTTTCTGCCGGAGGACGGGCCGCACAACTCGGAGCCGGTGAAGTCGTCGCTGAAGTCGCAGTTTGAGACGCACGGGATCGTCGGGGGTATCGCGAATCGGCTGCGCGGCGCGGCGGACGATTACATTCAGATCAAGCTGGACGAGATTGAGGCGCGCATCGACGCCAAGCTGGACCAGATTGACGCGCGACTGAGTGAGTGGCGCGACCGGGAAGTTGCGAACCGGCTTCGCATTCTGCGCATCACGCTGGTATTCACCGTGCTTGTCGCCCTGCTGAGCCTTGGGTATAACTATGCCAAGCGAAACGTTGAGAAGACGGGGCAGGCGACGAGTCAAGCCGGCGAAGGCGTCGTTCCGTGAACGAGCGACGCGGCCCGAACGAACAACCACTTTTTTTTAGTGATGCAGGCGGTCGAAGATGTACGAACGACTTTCAAGCCGGGTCGATAAGATCATCAAGCTCTCCCAGGATATCGCCCGGGACTATGATCAGGACTACGTCGGGACGGAGCATCTTCTGCTGGCGATCCTTCAGGAGGGGACGGGTGTCGGGGCGCTTCTGCTTAACGAGCAGGGCATCGGTCTGGCGCGGGTGAAGGAAGTGGTGGATCGGCTGATGCTGAAGAGCGCCGAGGAGACGTGGGTCTTCGGGCGGCTGCCGGGGACGCCGCACTTTCGCAATGTGATGGCGATCGCAATTGAAGAAGCGCGGCAGTTTGAGAGCAAGGAAGTTTGCAGCGAGCACATGCTGCTGGCGCTGGCGCGCGAAGAGGGAAGCGTGGCGCAGGCAACGCTTCTGGAGCTGGGCATCAAGGCGGGGACGCTGCGGGCGAAGCTTCGGGCGTATCTGGATGCGCAAGAAGGCAAGAAGGGCGTTTCGGAGCCGGGGGCATCCTAACGGCGGCGGCGCATTCGCGTGACGGGGCCGAGCGTCACACAATCCAAGTGGACATTGAGTATTAGCGGAAGCGCGTGCGGACCGACGATCAGGTCAGCATGAGGAATTCCTTCATGTGCTTGTCGTAGACTTCCTGGGCCTGGGGGTCGAACATGGGCAGGCGCAGTTCGTTGATGACCTTGGTGCCCATGCCTACCCATTCTTTCCAGCAGGCCTGACAGACGCTTGCGAGAATCTCTTCGCCGAGCGCGCCTTTGAAGGGACGCTCCTTCAACGCGGGACCATTGCCGCCGCAGCGTCGACAGGTGAAGCCTGGGGTGCCGCCGCCCGGCGAGATCTGGGAGATTTGTTTTTCGGCGACGGTGGGGACCGGAGCGCCGAGGCTTTCGAGGAGCTCACCCATTTTTTTCATGGGCATGAGGTCGCCGTTCTTGTGGGCGACGCGGTAGCCGTTGGTGAGGGTCTGGATGGCGAGATCGCGGAGGCCGGCGCCGATCTGCGATTCGCCGAGGAGTTCGTACGCCTTGGAGTTTTTACTGTTCAAGGCGAGGACGCGCTGGAGGCTGGGGCCGGCTTCTTCGGGCTTGCCTGCTTCGAGGAGGGCGCTACCGAGGGCGAAGTTGGCCAATTCGTCGCCGGGGTTGGCTTCGGCCTGCAGTTTTAGTTTTTGGATACGTTCTTCGTTGGACATCTGGCTGTCTCCATTGCGGCACTCTCCGAGGCCGCATGTGGGATGAATGTTGATTGATACGGAGGGATATTAGCGTGCGAATGTGCCGAGGTCGACCGCGCGGCGGCGGTCAGGTCGCGGCGGCGGTCTCGGCGAGGGCGAGTTTGGCGGCTTCCAGTTCCTCTTTGGGGCGCGTTTTCCAGCGGCGGTGGATCCAGAGATATTGCTCGGGGGCGGCGCGGATCGCGGTCTCCATGGCCTTGGAGTATTCCTGGGTGATCCAGAGGAGCGGGTTTTCCTTGTCCTGCCATTCGTGGGGGTAGATGATGCGGTCGACGCAGATTTCGTATTTGAAACCTTCGGCGATTCGGCGGGCGCAACCGCAGACGATGGGGACCTGCAAGTCCATGGCGAGCAGGCCGATGGATTTGTAGGTGGAAGCCTTGCGGCCGAGGAAGTCGACGAAGATTCCCTTGCTGCCGGCGTTCTGGTCGGCGATGAAGCAGAGGGCGCCGCGGGACTCGATGACGTCTTCGGCGGATTGGGTGGCGCCTTTTTTGTAGAGGAGACGGAGGCCGCTTTGCTCGCGGCGATCGAGGAGGTAGCGGTTGAGGTATTCGTTGTCCAGGGGCCGCATGACGGCGACGATGTCGAAGCCGAGGATGGCGAGGGTGTAGCCGAGCAACTCCCAGTTGCCGTAGTGGCCGGTGAGCATGATGCATCCGCGCTTGCCGAGGAGGACGCGGATGGCTTCGTCGAGGCTGCGGAGCTGAATGTGCCGGGCCCAGGTCCACTGGGTGATGAGCCGCGGGGCGAGGAGGAGCTCGACGGCGAGCATGGCGAGCTGCTGCATGGACCTGAGGGCGACTCGTTGGACCTCGTCATCGGAGTATTCGGGGAAGGCGGCGCGGATGTGGGTTTCGGCGCGGTTGCGGTGGTCGCGGAACTTTCCGAGGAGGCGGTTGAGGGCGTATTCGACCTTGGCGAGCCAGCGGAAGATCGCGACGGACTTGAGCCAGCGGGGGAATCTTGTTTCGGGGAGGGCGTGCGGGAGCCAGAACCAGAGCCAGCCGAGTGAGCGCATCATGCGGAGATTCGTCTCGATGGGCACGATGGAGAAGAGGGTCGCGACGAAGCGTACGGCGACGTACTGCGCGTAATCTATCGAGGGGCGGCGGGCTCTCATCTTTCTGATTCTACACGTCACCGGCCATGCGGCGAACAGGCGGATCGGCGGCGGTCTTTGTGGCGCGTCAAAATGCGGGCGGGCGGCATTCGCGCGGCACGGCTCGGTGATACAATCCCGGCCGATGTCGATTTGGCGATCGAAACCCAACCGCGAGACGGTCTTCGTGATCCTGATGATTGTTTCGGGGCTTTCGCTGCTTGCGCCGCCGGGATTGAGCGACTCGGTCAAGCATATTGTGCAGTTCATGGTGCCGGCGCAGGACCTGGGGCGGACGGCGGTGATGACATTCATTGGGCGGGTTGAGGCGCTGAGCGACAAGGATTCGGTGAATGAGCCTTCGGACCTGGTGCTGAGGGAGCTTGCGGCGGAGCGGGCGCTGAACCTGCAACTTGAGGGTGAGGTGAATCGGCTGCGCGGTTTGCGCGAGGGGAATGTTCCGCCGGCGGTGCCGCTATTGGATGCGCGGGTGGTGGCGCGGGATATCGCTGCTTGGCGGGATTCGGCGCTGGTGGCACGCGGGTCGCTTCGGGGAGTTGGGTGGAAGGACTGGGTGGCGTCGCGATTTTTCATCAATCGCGGGAGCGTCAGCGAGGTGCAGCCGGGGCAGGTTGTGCTGGCGCGCGAATGCCTGATCGGACGGGTGGATCAGGTGAGCCCCTATATGGCGCGTGTGCGGCTTCTGTGTGACAAGGAGAGTCCGCGGATTGCGGTGCGGATTGCATCGCGGGTCGGTGACGAGTTTCGATTCATCAATTTCGAGTGCAGCCTGCGCGGGTCGGGCATGGGCAAGATGTCGATTGAGAATGTGGAGGCGCGTTACATCGAGAGCGCCGGCGAAACGGAGGAGGCCGGGGCGGAGACGGAGCTGCGCATCAAGGTGGGCGATCTGGTGTATACGTCGCCGGACCAATTCGGGCTGCCGGCGCCGATGGTCGTCGGGCGTATCAGCGAGATCACCGAGAATCCGCTGAAGCGGCTGGTGTATCACCTTGTGGTGGAGCCGCTGGTGACGATCGATCAGCTTCAGGACGTGTTCGTGATTCCGCTGTTGGGCGAGGAACCGCTTAAGATTCCCTGATGCGCGAGGGGCCGCGCCGGCCTGCCGCCGAGGTGAGCCAACTCGGCAGAATCGGCTACAATGAACTCGATGAAACGATTTCGACGACACGATAAGCCGGGGCGGCACTACCCGACTCGACCTGATGCCCACGAGCGAAAGACGTCGCGCACCGCGGAAGTTCTGCACGTTGACGAGCATTTGATCATTGTTGCCAAACCCCCGCGGGTGAGCCTGGACATTGCGTGGGATGACGAGCCCACGGTCATCGATCAACTGGCGACCCTGGGCCACGCTTCGGCGGATGACACCCTGTTCCCGGTTTACATGATGGACCCGCTTCTCAGCGGGGTCGCCGTGCTGGCTCGGGACGAGCAGTTGTTTGCAACGCTTCGCCCGCAATTTGTTTCGGGCACGGCTTCGATCACCTGCGACGTGCTGGTCCGCGGTCGGATCTCGGACCGGGAGGGGACGATCGAAAACCGCGTTCGCCCCAAGCGCTCGGGCAACGGCTTGCTGTGCGTCGATGACGCCGCCGGTGAAGAGGCAAAGACGGTGTGGACGCTCAAGGACAGTTTCGTCGGCATGGCGAATGTAGAGTGTCGCCCGACGCCGGCCGATCCGAACGTGGCGCGGGTACACCTTCAGCACATCGGACTGCCGCTGATTGTCGACGGTTCGTACGGCGGCGGGACGGAGCTTCGACTCTCGTCATTCAAGGCCGGGTATCGCCCAAGTCCTCGGCACCCGGAGCGGCCGTTGCTCGATCGCGTGTCACTGCATGTCTCGGGCGTCTGCCTGACGCATCCCGTCACGGGTGCGAGCCTTTCATTTCAGGCGGAAATGCCGAAGGACTTCCGGGCGGCGTTGAAACAACTGGAACTGCACGGGCGGATTCCGCGCTGACACTGCTCAATGAGCGTCGTCGCTCATACGAAGAGTCCGACAAACTCAAGCAGCGTCAGGAAGATCTCGAACCAATTCCAGGAGGCCTTGCGGTCTTGTGGCACGTCAAAGGCCCCCACTCATCATTGAAAAGAGCCGGGAGAGAAACTCAAGAGCGAGCCAGATTATTAGCTCCAGAAAGAACTCCATTGCAGAAGAGGCGAACCATTCCCTTATTCTCATGCGGAGAGGTATTACGTAGCGGCCCGCCGATTATTGATTAGAAACGGCGGGCTTTTTTTTAACCGGCGATTTGACAGGGTCGGGAGGCCGTTTGATACTCGGCGGCAGGAAAATCTCGCGGAGCCATTGCATTGACCATGAGCAAAAAGGACCTACCCCCGCTGCGTGTCGTTCATGCCGATGAGGCGCTTCTCATTCGCGGTCATAAGGCAGTGATTGACGGTGTTCGAGCCAAACGGTCGCGGGTGCTGCCGGACGAGCGCGGGCGGCTGGGGGAGATCATTCGGGCGGACGACCCGTGGTTTGAGAAATTCGGGCAGGTCTATTTCACGACGACTTTTCCGGGCATTGTGAAGGCCTGGCACTATCACAAGCTGCAAACTGACCACTTTTACTGCATTCGCGGGACGATCAAGCTGGCGATGTACGATGCGCGCGAGGGCTCGGCGACGAAGGGCGATGTGAACGAGATTTACATGAGCGAGCATCTGCCGTCGCTGGTGCGCATTCCGCCCGGGGTTTATCACGGCTGGATGAACGTGTGCGACGTGGAG
>CAZCGF010000104.1:0-15125 GCA_964498115.1 uncultured Planctomycetaceae bacterium
ACCACCCAATCCGCGCAACATCGCAACCCATGCCTGCCACAAGCGTTGGCACAGTTTCCAAAGCCCGTGTGTCACCTTATGTCACCTTGGTTTTTGCTCACTGTTGACCCCTTCCCGCGCAACTGAGCCGTGCGCCTCTGCCCACGGCGCGCAAAAAAACGAGGGCGCGCCCGGCTGGACGCGCCCTCGTGGTTTTCAAAAAACTGTCTCGCCTCAACGGCGAGGCGGCCGCTTTAGACGCGCTGCCGAGTCGCCTCGGCAACCCGCTCCAGGGCCACGACGTAAGCCGCCACGCGCATGGGCAGCTTCTGCTCCACCGCCACGCGGTACACGCTGTTCCACGCGCTCATCATCCGCTTCTCCAGCTCCGCGTTCACGTGGTTCTCTTCCCAGCGGATCTGCTGCAGGTTCTGAACCCACTCGAAGTAGGAGACCGTCACGCCGCCGGCGTTCACCAGAATGTCGGGCACCACCGTGATGCCGCGGCTTCGAAGCTGCTCATCGGCCTGCGGAGTCACCGGCGAGTTCGCCGCCTCAATGATGATCTTGGCGGAAATCTGATTGACGTTCTTCTCGTTGATCGCGCCGCCCAGCGCCGCCGGGATCAGGACATCCACATTGAGCGTCAGCAGTTCGGCATTGGAAACTTCTTTCGCCCCCGGAAAGCCTCCAACCTTGCCGGTCGCCTTCAAGTGCTCGCAGAGCTTGGGAATGTCCAGCCCGCGATCGTCGTGGATACCGCCGTGCACATCCGAGACGGCGACGATCTTCGCCCCCATCTCGTGCAGCAGCCGGGCCGTCCACGATCCGACGTTGCCGAATCCCTGCACCGCGACCTTGGCGTTCTTGAGTTCAATCTTGAACGCCTTGCAAGCCTCGCGGGTGATGATCGTCGTGCCGCGGCCCGTCGCCGCCTCGCGACCGAGGCTGCCGCCGAGGTTCACCGGCTTGCCGGTCACGATCGCCGGCGTGTAGCCGTGCTTCTTGCCGTACTCGTCCATGATCCAGGCCATGACCTGCGGATTGGTGTTGACGTCCGGCGCGGCGATGTCCCGGTACACGCCGAGGCACATGTCGATCTTCTGGGTGAACCCGCGCGTGAGCTTCTGCAGTTCGGTGCGCGACATCTTCGTCGGGTCGCAGGTCACGCCGCCCTTGGCCCCGCCGAACGGAATGTCCACCAGCGCCGTCTTCCAGGTCATCAGCGCCGCCAGCGAGCGGACTTCGTTCAGGTCCACCTCCGGGTGAAACCGCAGACCGCCCTTGTAAGGACCGCGCACCGCATTGTGCTGCACCCGATAGCCGTGAAAAAGTTCCAGATGGCCGTCGTCCATGCGCACCGGAATCTGCACGATCAGCTCGCGATACGGCGTCCGCAGGAGCATCTGAATGTCCGGCTCGAGCTTCATATGGTCCGCGGCCGCCTGAAACTGGGCGTCCGTGATGTGATTGAAATCAAAGTGCTTCGACGGAGCCTTGGTTTCGTGGGCCTTGTGGCTCAGATCCGGCTCGTGGGGAGGCTTCTTCTGAAGACTCTTCGGACTCAGGGTGGCGCTGGTCATGGGCATGCATCCTTTCGGTTCGTCGTGGAATTCGACTGGAAAACCGAGGATTCATCGCTCCGATCGGCAACGCACTTGATGTTCCACCCCGACTGTCCCATAAGCAGCCGCGATTCGGTTCACCCGAGTGCCGTTGTCCTGGCGTCGATTAGGAAAGCCCCGCGATATGGGACGACGGGCGGGAGGTCAGACGATGACGGCCGCAAGCTCTCGGCGGCGCAAAGTGAGTACGCCGATGAAGAGAACCGCGGCGCCTTTGAGCAGGGAGAACTTCCAGGCGGCACTGCCGAGCTGCGACCAGCCGACGGCGCGGCCTTCCATCAGCTTGGTGACGGGATCGAGATCGCCGATCGACAACGCCCAGCCAAGTGCCTCCACCGTCAGGCGGCGCGTCTCATAGACCAGGGTGCGCTGTTCGGGCGGCGGAGCGTATTCCTTCGTCACGGCCAGCGAATCCGCGAGAAACCCCATCGAGCTGCTGATGATGTAAAGCGTCAGAACGATCAACGTACCGACGGGAAAGCTCAGAAACGTCGAAGCGCAGACACCAAAGGCCGCCAGACAGGACAGCGGAATCAACATCGCAAGAAGGGCCTGAGTGAACCCCAGCTCCCAGGGACCGATGCGATAGAGAAGCTGAAGCCCGTCGTTGGGCAGATCGAAGATGGCCTCGATATTCCGCGGATCGATGTTCTCGAAACCCACGATGACCGTGCCGTCCTTTTCAACGCCGTCCTGCGGAATCTCGATCTCTTCATAGTTGTTGATCGGAACCTGATCGACCTTCGGCTGAAACTTGGGCTTCTGCGGATCGCCGAGGGTCCAAAGACAAAGGAGCTTGTCCTCTTCGAGCGTGATCCCGTTAAACTGCGTCGCCAGCGGCTGACGTGGCGCGCGAATCTTGAATCGCAGGCTCATGACCCAGCCGGTCCCCTCCTGCGGCGCAGGCCCCTTGAGCGACCACACGCGTCCCTCATTAAACGGGATCGAACAGAATGCCCCGGTCAGTTCCGCCTCGATCTGTCGGCGAATCCGCTGCACGGTCCAATCCGTCGGAAGGCGATTCTGCTCCTTGAGCATGTTGTAATACTCGTCGATGGCCTCCGTAAAATCGGGCACCGGCGCCGAAATCACCGACCGGGCGACGAGAACACGACGCCGCAATTCATCGAATCGCCGAAGGTTCACGCGCGTCCCTTCTGGCAGCCGAAGCAGCATCACGCCGACTTCTTCCTGTGTCTTGCCCAGTCGCTCCGAAAAGAGCGAAATCAGCGGGCTCTCCATGCCGGACTTTCCGACACCCTTGGCTTCGGAGAGGGCCGCAACGGTCGTCGCGGCCTGGTCGGGCGTGAGGCTGCCGTGAGTCACGAGGTCGTGGCGCAACTGCGATTTGAAGTTGGCGATGATCAGGTGCGTGCCCGAATAGGTGAGGACCGCGGCGAGCAGCAGGAGCACCAGATCGACGAGCATGACCCCGCACCATTTGCCCATGACGATCTGCCAGCGCGGGACCGGCTTGGAGACGATGCCGTAAATCTGCCGGCTTGCGATCTCCACCGAGAGGCTTCGACAGGCGAACAGGATGGTGAGGATGGCCAGGAGAAATCCGGCAAACCCCATGGAGTAGGAAACGAACATCTGGACCCGGCCCTTGATCGTTCCGTCACCGGTGGCGGTGATGCAGAAGAGCGGGATGCTGATGAGGATGAGCACCGCGAAGCCGCCGGCCACCTTGGCACGAAGCCCCTCAGCAATGGTCGTTCGCATGATCGCGGCGATGCGCTGGCCTGCGCCGCGCAGTTCCCAACCGCCGATTTCGCCGGAGCCGCGGCCGAAGGCGTGCTTGATCACGTACACCAGGGTGCACAGCCCCATGAGGGAGCCGAAGGCGAACATGATCATGAAAAAGGTGGATTCGTTCACGATTCGATTTCGTATCTCGTCGAGACGGTCAGCCTGCGCGCCGTCTTACTTCTTGTCGGAGGACTCATCCGGTGGATTGCCTTCACGGCCGGCCTGCAGCAGGCGATCCAGGACAGCCTTGTCGGGCTCGCGCTGCGGGATCGGCGACTCCACCGGACCAGCCGGTTTCTTCGACGGTTCCTGCTGAGGTTTGAGCTTCTTCAGGACTTCGGTTCTGACCTCGGGCGCCGGCGCGGGGGCGGACGGCTGCGTCGCCGCGGGCACTTCATGTCGGCGTCCGGCCTCCACAAGAGATTCGACAATGGTGTCCGGCTGACTACCCGAACCGCCGAGAAACTGAGACACGCCCCGGCTGGATTCCGCGCCGCTGGTCTGAAGCTTGTCGCGCTGCGCCTGACTGACGATGCGCAGAAAGAGGGCCTCAAGGCGATCGGTCGGATGATGAACGCCGAGCACGCTGCTGCCGGACTGCTCGATGATCTGCCGGACCTTCTCCACGGTGGCGTCATCAAGCTGTCGCGCGCTGATTTCGGTGATGTCGCGGCGCTGGAGCAGATCATCAACGGACCCGGTCGCCTGCATCTTTCCGCCGTACATGATCGCAACGCGGTCACAAACATCCTCGACGTCGGCGAGCAGGTGACTGCAAAGAATGACCGTCTTGCCGCGCTGACCGAGAATCTCGATGACGTCCTTAATCTGGCGCGTGCCGACGGGGTCGAGCCCGGTCGTCGGTTCGTCGAGAATCAAAAGGTCAGGATCGTTGACGAGCGCCTGGGCGAGTCCGATGCGGCGGGCCATTCCCTTCGAGTAGGTTCCGACAGGGCGACGTCCGGCGCGCTTCAGTCCGACCATGTCGATCAATTGCTCCGTTCGCTTGCGGCGTTCGACCCGATCGAGACGAAAAAGCCGACCGTAGTAATCGAGCGTTTCGTAGGCATTCAGATAACGATAGAGGTACGACTCCTCCGGCATGAAACCGATGCGCGACTTGACGGCGGTGTCGGTGGGAGGACGCCCGAAGACCCTGGCCACGCCCGAGGTCGGATAGAGCAGGCCCAGGATCATCTTGATGGTGGTGGACTTTCCCGAACCGTTCGGACCGAGAAGGCCGAAGATCTCCCCGGGAAAGATCTGCATCTCAAGATTGTCGACGGCGAGGACCTTGTCGCGTCCCCAGAAATCCTGAAAGACCTTGACCAGACCGATGCATTCGACGACCGGCTGCAAGTTTCCCAGGTGCTCCATCATGGGCCGCCTATCCTTGCTGGGGCGCGTACGACACCGCCCTTACCCATGTTTCTGGCGGAATCCGTCCTGGGCTCCGATTCATTCTTGTTCTCAGCGGACAGATTTGCGCCCTCGCTGCTGCGCGGAATCTGGAGCCAGATGCGCCCGCCGGCTCCCGGCTCGGGCAGAAAAATCTTGCCCACGCGTTTGTTCGCCAGTGCGTCGGAATACGTCTCATCGCGCATGCGCGACATAAATATCTGCGGGTTTCGCTGGTACTCCGGCAAGAGGAGTATGAATTGATCGTAATCGCCGGCGACTTCCTTCACGAACTGGTCGCGGCGAATCTGCGCATCTTTGATGATTCCCTGCACCTCGCCGCTGGCCCCATCCAAAGCCGCTTCGACCAGTACGGCCTGCTTTTGGACCTCGGCGGAAAGCCGTGCCACCTCGGCGGCATCGGGCTGACTCCTGGACTTTTCCTCCGAGAGGCGCAGCAATGTCTCAAACTCGGCATCGACCAGGTCGGCGATCTCTTGGAAGCCCGGTCCGGCCGTTTCGCGCAGCCGCTGCTGCGCCGAGGCCAGGGCCTTGGTGATCGCACCGGACTTTTCATTCTGAGAGGCGAAGACCTTGTCGAAGACCTCCTGCACCTGTCGCGGCGGCATGATGGCTTCCGTCGTTCCCCCGGCCTTCGGCGCGAGAATGCCGGTGTCGGCGTCGATGGCAATGCCGAGCGACTCGCCGCGAGATTCCAACTCCTTCAGCTTTTCACTGAGGCGACGGCCCACGGCGACGAGGAACCGATCCTGTCCCTTGCCGCGAATATCGAGCGCCTCTCCCGCCGCGGCGGTTTCGATGACGGCGTTTCGCGCCAGGCGCTCCAGAATCGAATACTCAGGCTGGCGAAGATACTCCTCGGATCGCACGTTCGCGCCCGGCGCGGGCATCGGATGGACGTTCATCAAATAGGCCACGGGATCGACGACCCGGTACTTCACGATCAACGATGCGTGAATAATGTTCACGTCGCCGGTGATCAGGTAGTCATCCCGCATCGGGCTCAGGTTGTCGTATCGAAAGCCTTTGATGCCGCCGGTTCGCTCTTCATCCGACAGTTGGAAGAGGAAGTTAACGGGCAACTCGCGCTCGTTGACGGCCACCTTGACCCATCGCTCGAAAGGATAAGGCCACGACCAGTGCCAGCCCGGTCCCTGAACGGCGCTGTCGAGCGTCGAGCCAACTCCGACGATGCGGCCGTAGCGCGTGACAAGACCGACCTCGTGCTGCTCGACGCTGAAGAACCCGCTGAAGAAGTAGAGGATCACCAGCACGAACATCACGAGCTTGAGGATGCCGAAGCTTCTGCGCAGGGCATCAGCCAGCGATTGATTGGCCGGATCGAACCCGGTCTCGGAGGCTTGTCCGAGGGGGATGTCCTTGCGGCCGCCGGATTGTGAAGGCGTCTGAGTCATGGTGTATTCAGTTTCCCGGCCTTTTCTCGGATACATCGGGCGCCGCGCCGAGTTTCTCCTCAAGGGAGCCATCGACGTTGCCGTCGATCTGGTTTGCGCTGCTGGGCTCGGACGCCTTTTTGAAGGAGATCGCCGCGTCACGAATCAAAGAAAAGGGAGCGAACTGGGCCGCATCGAGGACGATGGTCAATTGACCGCCCTGGAAGACCTTTTGGAGGGTTTCCTTCTGCTTGAGAAAATCACTCAGGGCCCGTTCCTTGGCAAACACCGGGTAGTACTTTGCGGCCTCAGCCTGTCCAAGACCTTCGATCTTCTTGGCGTAGGCGTCGGCTCTGGCGAGGATTTTTTGCGAAATCTCGTTCGCATCGGAACGGATGGCCTGGGCCTTCGACTGACCATCGGCGGTGAGCTCTTTGATCGTCTTCTGACGATCCTCTTTCATTCGTGTAAAGACCTCTCGCGTGACCGACTCGGGAATGCCAAGCCGCTGAATGCCGACGCTCACGATGGCGATGCCGTAGTTGTCCTCGGCCGCCTGCTTGATGCCGGAGAGGAACTCTTCCTCAATCTGGGAAAACTTCATCTCACTCTCGTCGACGTTGACCAGGTGACTGAGCGGATGTGTTCGCAGGACGGTCGATACCCGGTTTTCCAGCAAGTCCTGGATTTTTCGTCCGGCGGCATCTTCACGACCGACCGTCTTGAGGAACTTTTCGCCGTCGTCAATCCGCCATGTGGCATAGGCCGTCATGACGACGGTCTTCTGGTCTTCGGTTCCAAGCTGTCGAAACTCGGTATCAAAGGTTCTCAGCCGCGTGTCATAGCGATGGACGCGGTCGATGGGCCAGGGCAGCTTGAAGTGCAGACCGGCATCGCCCGGCTCAATCACCTTCTTGATCTCGTCGAAGCGCGTCACGACAGCGGTCTCGGTGAAGCTCACCTGAAAGGCGCACATCATGAAGAGGATGATGACGATCAGGAGGATCGCCACCAGGATGGCAGGCATGTTTCTTGTCATACTCTCTGTTCCTGAATCGATCCGACGCCGGCAAAGGGAAAAGGCCCTTTGCGCGATCGACGACTGCTACTTCTGGGACTCCATGCTGGCCACTTCGGCGGCCAGGGCGTCAAACTCCTGCGGAGGCCGCAGGTCGAATTCGTAAACAACGGAGCCGGGCTTCTCCACGGCGATGATGTACTTTCGCACATTGCGCAGGCCCTTTTCGAGCATGCTCAAATACTCTCGCAGGACGAAAACATGAGGCGCTGCCTTGTAGGCGGCAACCTGCGTCTCGAAGAGCTCGGCATTCGACTTTTCAACAAAGAGGCTCGTGTAGGTCGTCTGGCTCGCGACGGCTGTTCGCTCGCGGGCCTCACCACCGACCGTCTTTCTCAATAGTTCTTCGACTTTCTTTTCCTGAGATGTCAGTTCGTTTGAAGCGGCGGCGCGGAGACGGTCCTCCTCGACGATTGCGTCGTAGAGCTCTTTCCATTGCTCGCCGGCCGCGGTCACGCGAACACTGGCCGCGTCGCCCTCGGCGCCCTTGATGGTCGCCTCGCGCGTTTCGTAGGCGCTAACTACTTCCTCGTAGGACTTGGCCACTTCTTCATCAGGCGGTGGATGCACGCCGGCGACGGAGACGAGGACGATCTCCACGCCGAGTCCGCCGCCGTCGAAACCGGCCTTGTCACACGCCTGCTGGATTCGTTCGTGAAGGGTATGCGCCGCCTCGATGCCTTTACCGCCGAGAAGATCGAGCACGTCAGTATGGGCGGCATAATGGGTCAATTCGCGATAGGCGATGGATTCGATGATGCGATCGACATCCTGAGACTGCGAATAGAAACGGATGACGTCGGCATCGTTGTTTCTGATGCGCCACTGAATGGGGACGTTCATGCTGAGCAGGTTGATCGGCACTTTTGAATTCGCCGAAGCCGTGCGGTCAGCGACAAGCAGTTGGTGCTCTTTCTTGTAGTGCTTAACAGTCCAGAGGATCGGCTGTCCGGCCAATTTGTCGTCGACTTCCGTCTCCTCTTCGTAGCCGACTTCCATGCGGGAGATCCGGTCGACGGGGAGAATGTGAGCGCGATCGAGCGGCCAGGGCCACGTGAAGTGAATGCCGGCTTTGGCTGTTTGTTTCCGTAGATGCCCCAGATGTGTGATCACGGCCTGGTGGCCCGGAGCGACGACCGTTACACAGGTTAGAGCGACAATCACGACGAACTGAACCAGGACCAGCCAGAGGACATATCTGCCCATGAGCTTGTAGAACCAGGTCTCGCTCACCCGAAAGCCGAACTGGTAGTCGATCGAATTCGCAACGCTGCGGAGGATGCCGCCCGGCTCGCTGAAGATGCCCAGCAGGCGGCTGTCGTAGAAGGGCCGCTGTTCCTCACCGGGGACCCGAGGTCGATAGAAGTCAACGATGAAGCTGACGATGGTCTCGACAGCGAGGACGATGAGCAAACCGCCGATGCATCGACCCACCCAGACTTCGACGGCAGGCAGCTTGCTGATGACACAAAGGAGGGACAAAGCAGCGGCCAGCGATGCGGCGCTGGTGCCGAACGTGAAGTTCCCGCCGGGCCGAAGCAGATTCCACTCCGGCAGGCGACTCATCCCGAGGGCATATCTCGAGAACATGAACGTGACAAATGAGACGGCCCCGCAGAAAAAGATCAGGACCGTGGGGTTGAGAATCGGCTTGTCGCCCAGTTCGGTGATGGCAGGAAGCTGCATGGTCCAGGGGAAAATCGAAGCCCCGGCCAACAGGTGCAAACCGGCGACGATGATGGCGAGAATAGGGACCAGAAATCGCTCGATGGCGCGTAGCCGGCGGCCCATGGCCAGCTTGTCCATCTGATCGAGCTCTTCTTCCTGAAAGATGGTCTGCGCCCCACCGAGCCTTTCCTGGCGTTCGCGCTCAAGGGCGGCGAGTTCGAGGCGCTCCTCCCCCAGGAGTCGCTGTTGATGGAGCTGGATCAGCGAAAGCAACCAGATGCCGACGGCACAGAGCGACTGGAAGGCGACCGCCCAGATTGCCGTGCTGCCGTTCCAGATGGCTACCAGCGCCAAGACGACGCCCGCCATCAGGCTCAGGACGGCTCCTAAACCTGCGACAACCTCACCTCTCTTGTCCACTGTTTGCATCGTCTTCCTTAATTGAGTGCAATCCAGGTCGCCCCAGGGCGGAGCGGGGCAGGGTATCCGGTCGCCTGTTTAGCACTCGGGCGACCCACCGACGCGGAGCAACGTATTCTAGGGAATAAAGGCTGCCTGCCAAGCACTACTCTTAGACCGCCTTCTTCGATTAGGATGCCCGACCTGACGGCATGACACAAATAATAGCGATTACCCGAAACACCCTCCTTCAGACTATTCGCCAGCCGGTCTACGGAATCATCGTATTCGTGACCCTAGCGGGAATCGCTCTGACCCCCTCCCTCACGGCCTGGACCCTCGACGACGACAATAAGCTTCTCCGCGATATAGGATTGTCTACGCTTCTGATCCAGGGGTTGTTCCTGGCCGCTTTCGGCGCCTCCAGCGTTCTACATACGGAAATCGAGGACCGTACGGTCTTGACCGTCGCCTCAAAGCCCGTCGGGAGGGGTACTTTTCTGCTCGGAAAGTACTTGGGGGTCCTTGCCGCCTTGGCCCTGGGACACTACCTCGCCGGACTCGCCTTTTACATGACCATGCGGCACGGCGTCCTTCAGACTGCGGCCGAGACGAGCGACCCGACGGTTCTGCTCTTCGGACCGGGCATCATGCTCCTGATGGTCATCGCCGCCGCCACCCTTAACTACCTTTGGGAATGGCGGTTTCTTCCCACACTTATCAAGCTGTCCGTACCGGCGCTGACCATCGGAACCGTGATCCTTCTCTTCATCAACCGGGAATGGAAGATCGAAGCCTACGAATCAGTGCAGCCCATCGAGCGCCTGCCCGCGGAATGTCAGGACCCCGCAGCTTTCAAGGGGATCATCACCTTCCGGCCGGGCGAGGGACAATCGCACCTCACCGGTCACAGCGGCATGCTCGTCCACAACGACTGGAAGGGCCCGATCAGCATCGAGGATCAGAACATCCTGAGAGAATTGCACGACACGCCGAAGTGGCGTCAGGATGTGGACCTTCTCGTCGACAAGACACGCAAACGTCAGGGGCCGGAGATTTTCAAATCGGCCGTGCTCCTCTTTGTCGCGGTAGCCATGCTCGGCGCGATCGCCCTGGCCGCGTCAACGCGCCTGGGCGTAATGGGCACATTCGTGACATCGCTGCTCACACTGGTGGTGGGGCTGTCGGCGGATCAGGTGCTGCGCCCGCTGGCGACAATGGAGGACCCGAAAATCTGGGCCGTCATTGCCTATCGCGTGCTGCCAAACTTTCAGGCGTTCTGGATGGTCGACGCCCTCAGCGAAAACCTCCTCATTCCGTGGGACTACATCGTCTCGGCCTCGGGGTACGGGTTTCTTTACGTCGCTGCCCTGCTGCTGCTCGGAATGGGGCTCTTCGAGACGCGCGAAGTCGGATAAGTCCGCAATTCCGGGGCACAATTCCCCCATCCCACCATCAATCCCGTTAGATCTCGGCGTGACCGCTGACGCACCCGGGCACACAACTTGCCCAGTCAAAATACGAGTGAGACATGTTTGACGATTCAGGTCACTCGCACGGTGGAGACGGACCATGAAACTCGGCAACATCGCCACGCGATTTGTTATCTGCCTCAAGCCTCGCGACTCGTTCGACCGGGCTATCACGCTGATGGAAGAGCACGGCTTTCATCATCTCCCGGTCATTCAGGACGGGCGCGTCGTTGGAATGATTTCCGATCGTGACCTCCTGCTGGCCGTCGGATGGCAGTTGGAGGCACAACGCCGCCTGTCCGGCAGCAGGCGAGACTTCGCCGGGCCGCGAAACGTTTCCGAGGTGATGTCGAAGCCCGTCGTTTGCCTGTCGCCCAATGACGATCTGCACACCGCGGCGCGGGTGATGATCGACCACAGCATCAGTGCAATTCCCTTGACGACCGGAGACGCGCTGATGGGGATCGTGACCAAGATCGGCCTGTTGAAGGCCCTGTGTGAAACGGACCCGCCGATTGTCCGCGTCGATCGACTGGCGGAGCCGGTCGCCGGGCACATGCGGCATCACGTCCATACCGTCGGTCCGCAGGACCCGCTTCACACGGCGTCAAGGATCATGCACGAGAAGCACGTTCGGCATCTGCCCGTCACGACCGAGGGGCTGCTGATCGGGATGGTTTCGGACCGCGACGTTCGCCAGGCCTGCGGTCGCGAGATCATTGAAGACGAACTGGCGGAAGCCCACGGCCGGCTCTATGCCACTTCGGCGCGCGTCCTCGACGTCATGTCTCACCGAATCGAAACAACAACCGCCTCGACGGCACTCATGGAGGCCGCCAACAAAATGCTCGACGCCCAGATCGGAGCGCTTCCCGTCGTTTCAGGAGAACGTCTGGTTGGAATCATCACCCACACTGATGTCCTGCGGATTATCTCCGAGTCCGCCGCGTAGCGTGGCTACAGTCGAAGGATGCCATCAAGATAGGTCACGCAGCGACCGCCGATATGCACACGATCGCCTGCCGCGCGGCAATGCAATTCGCCTCCGCGAGCGGAGATCTGTCGGGCGAGCATTTCGCGCTTGCCTAGGCGCTTGGCCCAATAGGGAATGAGCGTACAGTGGGCCGAACCTGTCACCGGGTCCTCGGAGACGCCGGCTTTGGGGGCGAAGAATCGCGAAACGAAGTCGCAGTCCGCCCCCGGGGCTGTCACGATGACGGCGAAGGCGTCGAGCGAAGCCACGCGGGCCATGTCAGGCACGAGAGCGCGAACCTGTTCGGCAGTTTCGTACACTGCCATCAAGTCGCGCGATCGAATCGCGCCGATCGGCCTTGCCCCCAGCGCGGCGGTTAATTCGGGGAATACATCGATCGGCTCACCGGATCGCGAAGGGAAGTCCAGCACCAGCCGGTCCCCTTCGGTGGTCACCGTCAGTACGCCGCTCTTTGATCGGAAGCGGATGCGATCCGCCGTGTAGCCCAGTTCAGTCGTAAGCACGTGAGCTGTTGCAAGTGTTGCGTGTCCGCACAGGTCCATCTCAACGACGGGTGTAAACCAGCGAAGGTGGAAATCAGAATCGCCAGCGGCCTCGGGGACGATGAATGCCGTCTCCGCGAGGTTATTCTCCATCGCGATATTCTGGAGTATCTCGTCGGGAAGCCAAGCATCGAGTGGGACGACGCCCGCCGGGTTACCGGCGAACAACCGCGAAGCAAATGCGTCAACTTGGAAGAATCGCAGATTCAACGACAGTCCAATTCGAACGGACCAGGATAACTAGGGCGCCGACTGTTGACGCAACGAAGCGAGGATTTCCTCACGCAGACGGGCCGCATCCGCATTGTTCGCATCGTCCGCGAGGACTCCCTTCAATCGATCCAGTGCATCCTGCGCGCCGCCGAGTTCCCACTCCAGCCGGGCCAGGAACACGGAGCACTCGCTGAGCTTCGCGTCTTTGTTCACGCCTTCGAGCGCGTATTCGCGCGCCTTTAGGAGGGATATGCGCCGCTCGGAGTCGGCCGCGTCGCGCATGGCCACGCCCAGGGCGAAATAGGTATTTGCGTCGTCCGGGTCGGCGGCGCGCTGGGCTTCGAGAATGGTGACTCGCAGCGCGTTCGCCTCCTTGAGCTGCAGGTTGTTGTCGGGCTTGAAGGGGTCCGCACGGAGTTGACCGTTGAGCAGGGACACGGATTTTTCGGCGGCTCGCAATGCCGATGCATAGTCCTGGGTTTTGAGATTCATCTGCCCCAGCTTGAGTTGCACACCGGGGTCATTGGGGGCCAGCGCGGCAGCCTCGTCAGCATAGCGCAGCGCCTCTTTTGGCAGATCACGACCGTTGTAGGCGATGGCAAGTTCGACCGCGATCTCTGCCTTGACGTTTTTGCCGTTCATTTCAACAGGGGCGAAGTCCTTGGCTCGCTCCAACGGTCGAACCGCCTGTCGGTACATGCGTGACTCGTTGTAGACCCGGCCGATGGCGTAGTAGCCCCGATACTCGTTGCCGGCGTCCTTGTTGAATTCCTCGAGAATGTTGATCGCCTCGGCCGCCCGGCTCTGCTGGATGCGAATCAGGCCCAACGCGAGGGCCAGCCTTGGCATGTTGGGTTTGGAGCGCTTGGCTCGATCGTAGAGCGTAGCGGCCTCCTGATATTCCCCGGAATCAATCTTAAGAATGGCCTCTTCCAGCATGTCTTCCGGCGACTTGATCGAGGGCCCGGCGTCAGCTTGCTGTGCCACGGCCGGGGTGGGGATCCAGACGGTCGAAATGCCCAGGACGAGCCCCAAGCAAACGGCAAAGCGGTTTTGGCTCATTTTCGGCTCCTTTTCGATCATCTTTCACAGGTCTCAACTATCGGGGGATACGACATGGAAGTCGATCAGTTCGGTCCGTCCTACATCGTCCGACGAGCCCTGTGAGTTTATCGGCGGCCCTGGCCGGACTTGCCGGTTATCGCCGTGCCGGGATCAAGAATTCGGCCGGCCAACTGGCCTCGGCAGGATTGTAGCCGATCCGAGCCGCCCGCGGAGGCCGAGCGAAGATTACGCCGATTGGGCGATCTTTACATACAGGCCATTGAAGTAACGGGGCTGGACATAGATAATGCCCCGCACTTACAAGACGGAGCGGCTTCCGCGGGGATGTCCGCGTCGACGGATCGGTACACGGAGGATCATCATGCGTCGCGTTAGGATGTTATGCGTGCTGGCGGGGCTCGCGGGGTTGGTTTCAACGACCGCGGGTTGTGTTTCACGAGACGAGTTTCTCAGAACTGAGTTTGCCCGGCGAAAAGCCGCCGAGCGCGCCGATGCGCTCGAGCGAGATCTCGCCGACGAGCGCAACAAGTCGATGGCGCTGGAGGCCGAGCGCGAGGCGCTTCGCCGCGAGCTCGACACGAAGACGGCCTACGCCGAGACGCTGCGCGGTGAGAACGAGCGGCTCGACGAATTCGTGAGGAAGCTCCAGGCCCAGATGGATCAGCTCGCCAAGGGCGTCGGCAAGATCGACGTCGTCGAGGTGAAGCTGCCTCCCGAGCTCGACCGGGCTCTGAAGGAACTCGCGGCCAAGTATCCGGATCAGATCGAATACGACGAGAAGCAGGGCGCCGTCCGCTGGAAGAGCGACCTGACCTTCGGCAAGGGCAGCGCCGACGTGCAGGGCGCCGTCGAAGCCTCACTGAAGGCGTTCGCCGACATCGTCAACTCGGCCTCCGCCAGTCAGTTTGAAGTGCTCGTCGTCGGCCACACGGATAATCTCCGCATCGGACCGGTGACGGCACGATTGCATCCGACGAACTGGCATCTCTCCGCCCACCGCGCCATCGGCGTCATGTTCAAGCTGCGCGACTACGGCGTCTCACAGCAGAGAATGGGCGTCATGGGATACGGCGAGTTCCGATCGCGCGTTCCGAATCCTCCGTCGGGCGGCGAAGAGCGGAATCGACGCGTCGAGATTTTCCTCGTCTCCGGCAAGGATCGCGTCCCGGGGATGGACAGCAGTGCATCGGCCGGTTCCTTCGGCGGCGACATCCTGGCGACCACGCCTGACGCCGAGTAACGAAGCGGTCTTTTTCGACAACAAGAATAAAGGCTCGGTCGGTAATTCCGGCCGAGCCTTTTCCTTTTTCTACCGGGGATATCCGAACGCGATCGAATCGGACGAGCGGCGACGGACTTTACTTCTTTGCGCGCTTTTCGGCTCGCCGTCGCAGCATTGCCTCGATGAAACCATCCAGATCGCCGTCAAGGACCTTTTGAGGATTGCCGACCTCGACGCCGGTGCGTAGGTCCTTGACCCGCGGATCGTCGAGAACGTAATTGCGAATCTGGTTGCCCCAGGCGA
>CAZCGF010000105.1:0-14943 GCA_964498115.1 uncultured Planctomycetaceae bacterium
GCCGCGAAAAGTCCTGTCCTCGGATGTCGAGCAGGCCGAGATAAACGCCGGCCAGTTCGTGCCATGCGCCGCCTTGTGTCGCGATCTTGTTCAGGGCGGACGTGGCGCGCTCACGATGCTTGAGCTGTTCGGACGGCGGCCATTGCGGCGACTGCGAAGCGAGGATGTCCGAGTAGGCAAGCATCAGCGGCGCAATGCCCAGGTAAAACGCCTCGTTCGCGGCGACGGCGGAATCCGCGGCGGCTGCCAACGCATTCCACTCCTTCTGAGCCTTGTCCGTGTTGCCGGAGACCAGAAAGAGTCGCGCCTTTTCGTGTCGGGCCCGAGTCTGAATGGCCGAGGCAGCCGTTGAGTCGATCACGCGGTTGAAGGCGATTTCAGATTCCGGGTAGCGGCGGAGTTCGCGCAGGGCGATGCCCACGCCGATAGCGGCGTTGTACTTGCTTGTATCGTCCTTTGAAGTGGACGTAATCCGATCGAAGGCATCCAGCGCGGAGAGGAGCCTGTTTTTCCCTGACGGAGCGGCCGCTCCCTCGATCTGGCCGAGGTAGAGATTCGTCCATGCACTGATGACGGCATGTCTGGCGGCGAGGCGCGGAATCTTGTTGCCGAGCCCCAGCAGTAGAAAATCCTGCTCACGCGTGCGCATGCCGACCTTGAAATCGTCGAGCCTGACAGAAGCGGCTTCGAGCAAGCTATCCGCGTCCTCCAGCAATTCGACGAGCCGGGAACGGTTGAAGTCCAGGCCGCTCGTCATCTCAAACCGATCCAGGTCCGGTGCGCAGCGCTGGCGAAGAATGAACTCGGCGTATTCAATGCGCCAGTCGCAGACGTCGAAACTGCGGCGCAGGCCCTTGAACCATTTGGAAGACTTCTCCAGCGCGATCGCCTTGCGATAGTAGCTTGCCGCTTTCCTGGTGAACTTTTCATTGATCGCCTGTTCGGACGCTTCAGGGGCTGCCTGTGCGTATGCGCGGGCAATGTGCACGTAGTAGGTCTTCGGGGCATTTCGCAAGAGGGCTTCGACGAGCTCGGGCATTCGCCGGCGCGTCAGATCCTGGACCAGTTTCCGCTCCTCGGCGGCGAGTTTGTCCTCCGGCTCCGCGCGAACGTCGAGAACGGCCTGGGCCCCAAGGCGCGCGGGGCTCAAGGCGGACATGGCCAGGATGAACACAAACGCCCGCATGAAACGGCGCCCAAGTGGGCCGGCGGAAGTTGAACAAGGAGTTGCCTGGTGCTTCATGGCTGGCGAGCCGCCGCGATTTCGCCGGGCCCGACGACAAGTTGCACGTTGGGCATGCCGGCGCGAACGCACGCGTCCATTGCGTAGACGACGTCTTCGTATCGAATGATTGGATCGACCGCGAGGAGAACGCGTCCGGCGGGGTCGGCGCCGGCTTCGACTTTTTGCCGCAGGAACAGGTGTAGGGCCTCGAATCCCTCTTCAGACAATTCCTTGCCCATGACGAGAATGCGGCACGCTGCGCTCGCTTCGCGCGCCACCAGGGCGATGCGGACCTGTGGCACGATGGAGACGGAGGCCGCGCCGCCCGGCCCGACCTGGGCAGGAAGCTGCGACGGGAGCACGCCCTCTGACAGGGCAAAGCTGGTCCCCAGCATGAAGAAAATGAGAATGACCATGACGACGTCCACCATCGGGGCAAGGTTGGGGATCGAGGGCGACGAGGGATGACGCGCGCGGTGCAATTTCGATCGCATCATGGCGTCGTCTCCTCAGTGGCCGCGCTGAATGCGATGTTCTGGACGCCCGATGCAAGGCAACCGGCGAGGACATCCTCGATGTATCGATAGTGGACGGACTTGTCTGCGCGCAGGACGCAGTTGAGCTGCGGGTTCGCCGCAGCCTCGCGCGAGATTTGTTCGACAACGCTCGTCTCGTTAAGCGGCTGCTCTCGTATCAGGTAGGTCGGCGCGGCGGCAGGATCGGCGGCCGCGCGGATATTGATCACCAGCCGGTCCGAAAGCAGCGCGGCGTCCAGTTCACGGGCAGACCTCGCCGGGGGGAGATCGATGCTGCTGGTCTCCTGCTGAACCATCTTGGTGGCGACCATGAAGAAAATGAGCAGGCACATCATGACGTCGACCATCGGGGCGAGGTTCAGTTCCATCGGAGTTGAATGGAGGGGTCGGCGCATGATGACGGAGTAACGCTCCTATCGTGACGTCGCGGTGGGCTGCGGGACGCTGGGGCCGCTCGACTGGGCTGAGGCGTCGGGCGACTTGGAGGCCGCGCCTGACTGACGCGCCTCCTGCTTCGCAGTTGGCGGCGAAGGAACGGCAACCTGGGACGGCCCTGCGGCAGCGGAAGTCGCAGGCGGCGGGCTCGCCGGCATGCCGACTGCCACCGGGCGGAAGAACTCCAGCAGGTCGATCGCCGCGGCGTGGGCGGCGACGGTCATGGCATCGACGCGACTGCGGCAGACGCCGAAGAAGCCGAGCGCGATGATGGCGACGGCCAGCCCGAGAAACGTATTGACCAGGGCGAGGCTGATACCGCCGGCGAGGTTCTCCGGCTTGTAGGCGCCGTGCGCGGCCTGCATCTCGCCGAAAGCCTCGATCATTCCCAGTACGGTTCCCAAGAGCCCCATGAGCGGAGCGAGGTTGCCGATGACGTTGAGCGCATCGACTTTGCGGAATAAACGGCTGGTCCACGCGGCACCACGCTCGTCGGCGGCTTCGTGCATGGCATCGAAGCCGTGGCGGCCGTGGCGAAGGGCCGTGGACATGACATCGGCGAACATCGTGCGACTGCCCTGGATGGCCTCGATGGCTTCCTTGAATCGTCGAGCCTCGATGTGCTGGCGGGTGTTTTCGATTTCATGCTGAGGAGACATGGTGGACCGGCGGATGGTCCAGAAGTGCTCGATGATGATGGTCACGGCGGCGAGCGACAGGGCGAGGATGATGACGCCCGGCCACTCCGCGCCGTCTTTGAGCACGCGCAGAAACGATCGGCCCGACTCAACGGGGGCATCGGCCGCGTGAAGGGGGACGGCAAACGCGTGTATCACTGCGATGACTATCAATGCCCGCACGGTCGTCATACGAATCCTCATGAGGCAGTTATCACTGGGCCCAATCGTCGCAGAATCGCATTCTGTGACGGACATCGGAACTTTCAATTGAGAGCGGCCAATTGATCATTCCGAGTTAGAGATCCTCCTGGCGGACGTGCTTGTAAACGCCGCCGTTGTCTTCCGCAATGCTCCGCAGCACGCGCTGACCATCGCCCATCGTGTCGTACACGAAGAGGATGGTGTTGATGATCGTTTCGCGATTTTTGTTCTTGCGCTTGATGGTACTGGTGATGCGGCGATTCTGCTCGCCGAAGTCGCCGTCGGAGAGCAGGAACAGGACATCGGGTTTGTAGCTGAGGGCTGTCTGAATGGCACTAAGCGGCTGAGTCTGCCCGCTGGGGATGATGGCGGCGATCGCGTCAAAGACCTTTCGCTTGTTCTCCAGCGTGGCGGGTACAAGCTTGGTGAACATGAGCGTCGCGTCGCCCTCATTGAACCAGATGACGTTGAATTCCTGGTCGCGCTCGAGGGAGCCGATGGCCTGCATCAGTTCGCGCTGGAGCAGTTTGAAGGTGTCGGCCATAGAGCCGCTTCGATCCATCACATAAACGATCGATCGGGCCTTTTGACCTTCACCGACGCCCCAGAGGCTTCCGACGGGGCCGCCGCCGGCAAGGTCGCGGTCGCCCAGACCGGTTCCTCGACCGTGATCGCCGCCGGTACCGGTGCCGGTGAGATCGGTACGGCTGATGGGTCTTGATGCGAGGCGAGCAAGCGAAGTCCCGGAAGCGGATAACGAGGCGGTATCCGGTGGGGTTTGGTTGGCGATCAGGTCTGCGAGTGAGGCAGCGGGGGCCGGTGCGCCGGCTGCGGTGGCGGAGTCGGGCCGGTCGATCAGGGCGCTGCCCGGGAAACGGAAGCCGCCGCTTCCTGCCGGCACATCAGCGGCGACGATCTGGGCGTGAATCTCCGGTGGGGCGGCGCGGACAATGCTGCCGACCGACCATGTGACGAGGCCGAAAAGGGCGGCGACGATCGCGTGTGAAACAAGGCTGAGTCCAAGCGAGCCCAGCGTGGTGACCGGGGCGAGTGAACGGCCTGGGGCAGCGGATTCACCCACGCCAGGCGACAGGGAAGCGGCGTTTTGAGATTCCGCGGTGCGGGAGGCAGCGGATTCAGGCGTAAGCCGGGCGGCGACGAGTCCTTGCGCGGAAGACTGTGGCGTGGGGCGATCATCGGCGAGGGGCAATGGCGACCTCCGGCAGGATTGTTTTCCTATTGCGCGATGCTGTGAGGAACGCTTCAGGTGATTATATCCACGCCCCGGGGGGTATCAATCTTAGGGAGTGCCGCTACCCGATGTTTGACATGTAAATGGAATGAATCCAGCCGGCTACCCGTGAGACAGTCGATCGCAGGCCTCGACGGTGTTCTGCAGAAGCATGGCAACGGTGACGGGCCCTACGCCGCCGGGGACGGGGGTGATGGCCGAGGCGACCTGGGCGACCTCGTCAAATCGGACATCGCCGATCGTGCGGGTGCGCTCGACGCCATCCGAATCGATGAGCTTGACGCGATGTGTGCCGACGTCGATGACGATGGTGCCGGGTGCAACATGCTCGGCACCGATCAGGCTGGGAACACCGGCGGCGACGACCAGGATTTCCGCGCTACGCGTGTGCTCGGCGAGATCACGCGTTCGGGTGTGGCACTGGGTGACGGTGGCGTTCGCGCTTAAGAGCAGCATGGCCAGCGGCTTGCCGACGATGACGCTGCGGCCGATGACGACGGCATCTCGCCCGGCAAGGTCGGGAATATAGGCGCGAAGACAGGCGAAGGCGGCGGCCGCGGTGCAGGGGACCAGTGCTTTGCGGCCCATAGCGAGCAGGCCGAGATTGGCGGGGGCGACGCCTTCGACATCTTTGTCTGGACTGATCTGACGCTGGAGCTTGAACGCGTCGAGCGGCGCGGGGACCGGCAGTTGGAGAATGATGCCGTGGACCGTCGCGTCCTCGTTGAGCTTTCTGATCGCGTCGATCGCCTTGGCCTCGGTTGTGCCGGCGGGTAGCGGAGTCAGGCGATACTCGACGCCGACCTCCTCCGCGTGCTTTGCCTGAGATCGCGCGTAGCTCTCGGCCGAGGCATTGTCTCCGATGAGGATCGCTGAAAGACAGGGCTTGCGGCCGCGATGTGCAAGGGCTTTGGCGCGTGCGGCGATATCCGACTTGATCTTTGCCGCGAGGGCCTTTCCATCTATGAGCTTGGCGATCATGCCGCGATTCTCAATCGGGCAAGAGCAATTATCAATCAGGATTTATTTGAGCGCCGACATGTACTCCAGCCAGGCGAGTTGAAACTTGGCGTCCGGCCTGCCAAAGCACTTTTCAAAGGCGGCCCTGTCCGACTCGGCCGGCGATGTTCCATCGGGCGGCGGCTGTTGAAGGAGCCGAACATACGCTGCGAATTCGCGCGGCTTTTCGTTGATCAGGTAGTGCACCAGTCCCCAGGCGGCGGCGTAGCCCACCGACGGCTGTTCGGCACCCGGGCCGAGGAGCTTTGAGTCGGTGATGAGCGTGCGTACGGTGAGCTTGGGATCGGACCAGTCGATGTCCCGAAAGTCGGCCAGTCGGTTTGCATTGATGCCGCTGATGGATTCGAACTGCGTCGCCAGCCCTTCGCAGAGCCAGCGCAGGTTTTTCATGCGCGGCGTCTGTATACCGAGATGGGCCAGCGATTGATGAGCCAGTTCATGACGAATAACGGTCTGGTTGATGAGATTCTCGTGTTCGAAGAGGGCATTCGACATTTGCACGATGGCCGCAAGCCGCTGACCGAGCTGTTCCTCTGTCATGCTGTTGGGGGCGCCGGCGTCTCGGTCGGCGTTGAATTTCGCCCGAGCGGTTTTCAGCACCGCTCGCTTTTCCCGCATCAGGGATGAATTGGCATAGTCGTAGCCGAAACAGACCCCGGACTTGTGATCGAAAAAGCCGGGGGCGTTCTCATTTACTGAGAATCCTGACGCTGCCCCGGAGCGCCGGTAGTCTTCCCATTGACTGAAGAACACAACGGTCATTTTCTTCTCAGGCCGCGTCGTGCCTAGTTCCAGGCGACGGGCGAGCACAAGAACGTGCTGATAGACGTCCTCAGCCGTCCTCATGATGTTTGCAGACTGGTCAGCGGAGTCGGAGATGACGCTGAAGTGTTTACCGTACTCGGCACTAAACCGGCTTCCAAATTCACTCAAGAGAGTCCGCGCAAGCTCCGTGTCAACCTGCGGACCGCCATCGGTTGAATCACCCAGCGCGAATGTGAGGAGCAGGAGCGTCGAAGCGAAGAGCATCAGCGGATGTTAGCACGCGATGGGTCGAGTCGTCGCGGTCATTCGGCGGCAACAAGCTCGTGGCCCTGCCGGGGCGCGTTCTTGTCGCCCTTGTAGGCCGTCATCGGGATTGTCTTTTCGTCGAGGAGAGCCTGAAGGTACTTGGCCGCCGCGGGCAGGGCGCGATCGGCATCGGCCAGGCCGGGGTTCCATAGCTTGGGCCACTCGAAACAGAGGTACCCGCGATAGCCGATCCCCTTGAGCAGTTGGACCAGCCGCGGAATCTCGACCGAGCCCTCACCGGGGAGGACATGGCTGTCGAACGCACGGCCCTCGAACTTGGCGTCGGTCAGGTGAATATGGCCGATACGTGCGGCCAGGCGGGGGATGGAACTGGTGGGTCGCTCGCCGCGCGTCAGCGCCGCCATCGGGTTCCAGCAACACTTTACGGCGGGTGAGTTCGCGGCATCGACGAGGTACCACATGGCCGAGCTGTCGGTAAAGTCGCCGCTGTTTTCAATGAGGATGGTCACGCGGTGGGCCGCGGCGAAGTCGGCGAGTTCGCCGATGGCCTTGGCGATTCGGCCGAGGACGACCTCGCGCCGTTCGTTGCCGATGAGCCAGAAGCGTGCTTTGGGAATCTCGGCGCCAAAGACGCGGACGAAGGGGCAGCCCAGCTTGCCCGCCAGCTCGATGTATTCGCGCACTTGGGCCTGGTTCTGCGCGACTTCCCGCGCATCTCGCATATGGAAGGCGGCGGAGGTCGCCAGGCACACCAATTCGACGCCTGCGTCACGCATCAACTTGCCGACCTTGGCGGGGTTCGACGCGAGCTGCGGCGCCAGCGGCAGGTGCATCTGTCCGTCGAGGCTGCGAAGCTCCAGGCCTTGATAGCCGTACTCCTTGGCCTTCTCGACCAGGGTGACGATGTCCCAGCCGGGGCAGGCAACGTTGCTGAAGGCGAGTTTCATGAATCAGGCTCCGGGGAATCGTCGGAACGACGACTTAATAAATCATGCAAGCGGATTGAATCCTTTGGGTCGAAAAGATAGGGCAGGGGGCACTTGGCGTCAAAGAACCGACATCTCCGGCTTCAGGCCCTCGCGCAGAACGTATAATGTCGTTCGGGAGAGATGAATGGCTGACTCGAAGCAACCTTCGGAGAATTCGCGGAACCGCGTCGGCGGGATCGTACATACTTATCTCGGGTACGACCCTCAGCGGTTTCCGATGCCTTCGGCCACGCCCCCGGACATGGTGACGCCTGCGTTCGAGCATCTCCTGGAATACGGCAGCCTTCGAAACCTGACCGAAGAGGAGCTGGCCGAGGCGATCGAGCTGGACCCCTCGCAGATCACGGGGCTCGGGCCGAGCATCAGTTCGCTCATCGCGATGCTCGAAGAGCGCAAGCGGAAGATTCTGGAGACTTACGAGACCACCGCGGCGCGCGATGACGCCGAACGCGAGTTTCAGCAGGCGGCCCGGGAGACGGAGCCGCCGAAGAATCGACGGCAACAATTCGACAAGGCCGTTCGCGAGGGGCAGATCGCCGACCTCGAGCGAATGTGGTATCGCGAGGATCAGCGAGGCGAGTTTGCGCGGCAGCTTGTTTCGCTGATGGACCGGCTCGGAGCCCGTTACGAGGTCGAGCAACTCGCCGCGAAGTACGCCTTCACCGGCCGGCGTCCGATGTCGGTCGAGCAGGCGATTGAGATCAAGGAAGAGTTGGAGACGATCGACCGCCTGATCGAGCAGCTCAGGGAAGCGGCGAAGAACGCGAAGATCTATCTCATCAACATGGAAGAGCTGGGGCGCTTCGCCGACGAGGAGCAGATTGAAGGGCTTGAGCGCATGCGACAGCAGGTGGAGGAAATGCTCCGCCAGCTTGCCGAACAGCAGGGTCTGCAACAGCAGGACGGCCGATACCAGCTTACGCCAAAGGCATTCAAACTTTTCCAGTCGAAGCTGCTCGACCGCATCTTCGCCGATCTCCAGGCGGCCAAGAGCGGGCGGCACGCGCAGCCGATCGTCGGCGACGGCGTGGTCGAGACGCAGCGGACCAAGTCGTACGAGTTCGGCGACAGCCTTGCGAACATGGACGTCGGACAGTCGATGATCAACGCGATGATCCGCGAGCGAACGACGGTTCAACCGGCGCCGAGCGCCGAAGAAATCGCAAGCATCGCGCCGACAGATGCGAAAAGCCCCAACCCGGCGGGGCGGATTCGGCTCATGCCTGAGGACATCGAGATTCACGTCACGCGCAACACGCCGAAGTGCGCGACCGTGCTGTGCATGGACATGAGCGGCTCGATGCGATTCAACGGGCAATACGTGAACGTCAAGCGCATGGCGCTCGCATTGCACGGGCTCATCCGCAGCGAGTATCCCGGCGACTATGTCGATTTCGTGGAGATGTTCACCTTCGCGAAGCGCCGGCACATCTCCGAGGTGCCGCAGCTTTTGCCCAAGCCGGTGACGATCCACGAGCCGTTCGTGCGGCTCAAGGCGGACATGAGCGACGACCGCCTCACCGAGCGCGACATCCCGCCGCACTTCACCAACCTGCAACATGGTTTGCAGATGGCCCGGCAACTGCTTCAGGTGCAGGACACGCCCAACCGGCAGATCATCCTCATCACCGACGGCCTGCCGACGGCGCACTTCGAGGAAAAGTGGCTGTACCTGCTTTACCCGCCGGACCCGCGAACCGAACACAGCACGCTTCGAGAGGGGCATCTCTGCCGCGAGCAGGGCATCACCATCAACATCTTTCTGCTATCGAGCTGGTCGCAGACCGAAGAGGACGTGAAGTTCGCCTATCGCCTCGCCGAGGGAACCAGCGGCCGCGTATTCTTCGTCGGGGGGCGGGAATTGGATCGTTATGTCGTGTGGGACTACGTGAAGCGCCGACGGTTTATCATTGGTTAGGCGAGCGCTGCCGCGATCGAGTTCATCGCTTGCTTCATTGTACGGCCCGGTGGGGTTCCATATTCAGCGGCGAACTTCGACGAATCGAGACTCACATCCGCCGGACGAGGCTCCGCGAATTTCATGTCTGATTGGCGGGTCGGAACGATCGATGGATTCTTGACTCCCATCGCCTCGGCCATGACGCGACCCATATCAAGTCTGCTTAGCCGCTCGGGCCCGCCGAGGTGCAGGATGCCGTGATAGTCCGAGTCGGCGGCGACGCGCGTCGCCTCGGCCGCGTCCTCCAGCCAGATCGGCGTGCGAAACTCGTCCTCGAAGAGCTTGAGCGGTTTGCCGGTCCGCAGCGACTCGAGTTGTTGCAGGAATGTCGTCGGGCGCGACACGGCAGGCAGGCCGTACATCAGCGCCGGTCGAACAACGACGCCTCGGCTGTAAGCGAGAACGATTTTCTCCGCCTCCACCTTCGATCGGGCATAGACCGACAAGGGCGATACGGCGGCCGCCTCACAGTAGGGCGCCGAGGACCCATCGAACACCAGATCGGTCGATGTGAAGGCGATTCGTGCGCCGATTTCCGCGGCGAGTTCCACCAGCGCCCGCGTCGCGTCCACGTTTACCCGTTGCGTCAGGTCCGGGTTCTCGTAGGCAACCTGAATACTCGTCACCGCCGCCGCGTGAATGATGACGGTAGGGCGGTGCGAACGGACCATCTCGCGGAGGTCTGTCGCGTCGGTCAGATCCACGCGAATGCAGCTCGCGACGTCCGGCTGGGGGCCGTCAACGGAGGTCAGCCCGATCGTTTCAAGGCCGCGCTGTGCGAGCAGGCGCATCAGCACACTGCCGAGCTGGCCTCCCGCGCCGGTGATGAGCCATTTACCCGCCAAGTCGCAAGACCCCTGGGCGCTGCCGCCTTGCGTCGAAACCTCACTCGCCGTCTACAATCGACGGAGATTTCCGATATGATACAGGAGCGAGCCGAAGTCAGCAGTTGATGCCCGTCCCGGCAGCCCCTTCGAGCGAGGCACCCATGCCGCCTCTGCAAATGTCAGCACGTTCGCCCTCATTTCTCGGCGTCCAAGGCGTCGCCCGTCGGTGCGCCTTCACCCTCATCGAATTAATCGTCGTCATGTCGATCATCGCCCTGGTCATCAGTCTTCTGCTCCCGGCGCTGTCGTCATCGCGCAGCGAGGGCACCAAGGTCAAGTGCCTCGTGAATCTCAAGCAGATCGGCCAGTGTTTGTCGATGTACAGCGACGAGGACGAACAGCATTACACGACGCCGGTGCATCCGATGGCCGAGACGCGCTGGCTTTACGACGGCGAGTATGAGTACGGCGGCAATACCGGCGTGGGCGTCTTTCGCTCAGCTGATTTTGTGAAGGAAAACCGCCTGCTCAACAAGTATGTCTTTGTCGATGGGGCCAGCGCTGAGTTGGCGTTGTTTAAGTGTCCCAATGATCGTCCCATCGAGGACGTCGGATCGGGCGGCGTCAATTTCGAGCCCTACTTCCTTCATCCCAGCCGCTCACACCTCAATGTGTACCAGATCACCGGAACGAGTTACCGGCTGAACAACCACATCGACTTCACCGGGACCCAGGAAATCCCATTCCAGCAGAATTTCTTCGGCCCCTACCTTCGGACAAGTACGAAGGTGCCGGACCCCGGGATGACGGTCTTGATTGAGGAGACGGTGTCAGAGGTTGCCAAGTGGAATCCGAACCGAGACGTCCTGGGGTGGCACCGAAAGTCCAACGTGTTCAATGTTGCGTTTGCCGACGGCCACGCCGGTCCGATCCGCCTGAGCGGGCAAACGGGCGGTACCGACCCGACGGGGAACTATTGGCTGCGGCGAGGCGAAGGGTGGCGCATGGATTGCTACCCCTCAGCCCCGGTGTTCGACCGGCCGCGCCGTGCACCCTGAGGTGCGTCGCTTCAAATTCTTGTTCAATCAACAGTTAGAATCGCCCATGACCATTCCTTGCCCCCGGCAGGGCCCTTGGGGCCGTTTGGGGTGTCCCGCCACGGCTTGGGGGTGCTTGCAAGAAGCCTCGCCAGCCGCTACAAAGCCAAGTTTAGTCAACAGGCTGCTGATTCCATGAAACGGTAACTGTGCCGTAAACAGTCGCCGGCACAATAGATAGCAACAGCTCGCGGATCACGAACACGGCACGGTATGAAGTTCATTCTGATTGATCGCATCCTGAGTATCGAGCCACCCAGCCGCATCGTTACGCGAAAAAACCTGACGCTGGCGGAGGAGTACCTCGCGGACCATTTTCCGACCTTTCCGGTGATGCCGGGCGTGATGATGCTGGAGGCAATGGTTCAGTCGGCGGCATGGCTGGTTCGGGCGACCCAGGACTTCTCCAAGAGCATGGTCGTACTGGAAGAAGCCAAGAACATCAATTACAAGAGCTTCGTCGCCCCGGGCCGGACGCTCGAAGTGACAGCCGAGGCGATGGAGATTTCCGAAGGGTTGAGCCAGTTCAAGGCCTTCGGCATGAGTGACGGACAAGAGATGGTCAAGGCCCGCCTGACGCTGCGGCACTATAACCTGTCCGAGAAGAATCCGGCGCTGGTCGACGTTGACGAGAAACTAGTGGTCGCGGCACGCAGGGTGTTTGAACTGGTCGGAGGACCAGCCGCGACGAAGACGGCGGCAGCGCTGGCCGTCGGCAGCTAACGAATTGAGAATGTCCCAGGGAGGACGCTGAAGATGGCGATGAGTCGAGATGATGTGTTTTCAAAGGTCAAGGAAGTTCTGGTTGACGCGCTCGGCGTGGACGACGACGAAATCAAGGAGGACGCCACGCTGACGGGCGATCTCGGCGCTGAGTCGATCGACTTTCTCGACATCGTGTTCCGTCTGGAGAAGACGTTTTCGATCAAGATTCCACGAGGCGAACTCTTCCCCGACGACATCCTGAACAACCCCGAGTACGTCGAAGGCGGCAAGATGACCACCAAGGGTCTCGACACGCTGAAGAAGGCCATGCCGCATGCCGACTTCACCGAGTTTCAGACGGATCCTGACGTCGCCAAGATGCCGAACCTGTTCACCGTGAAGACGATCGTCAATTACGTGACGACGAAGATGGCGGCCTAGGGGGCGTGCTGCGTTGCGTTGGATCTGGATCGACAAGTTCACCCATTTTGAATCCGGCAGGCGCGCTACCGCCATTAAGAACGTCAGCCTCGCCGAAGAGCACCTGCACGACCATTTCCCGGCATACCCGGTGATGCCCGCCAGCCTGATTGTTGAGGGCATGGCCCAGACCGCCGGGATTCTCGTCGGTGAGGCCCGCCAGTTTCAGGAAAAGGTCATTCTCGCGAAGGTCAAACGCGCTCGCTTCGAGCGCGAGGTGCGTCCGGGCGATCAGCTTCGCTACGAGGCGGAGATTGAACAGGTCTCTGCCGAGGCGGCCAGCACGGTCGGCCGGGTTTTTGTCGATGGCGAGCCGCTGGCGGAGATCGACATCGTCTTCTCCCATATCGACAACAACATGAGCGGCCTGTCCTTCCCCGAGGAGAACTTTGTCTTTACCGAAGACTTCAAGTCCCTCCTTCGCACCTATAATGTGACCGTCGATCAGAAGTAAGGCCTGCTGAGCCCCTTAAGCTACAGGATCGCCATGAAGAAGCACCGTGTCGTTATCACTGGACTGGGGGTCGCCTCTCCGTTGGGCCTGGGCGCCGTCGAGACTTTTGAGGCCCTGGTCGAAAAGCGCTGCGGCATCGACCGCATCGCCGCATTCGATCCCAGCCACTTCACATCGCAGATCGCCGGCGAAGTCAAAAACGGCAATGTGAAAGACTGTGTCCCCAAGGGCTATCGCAAGGCCACCAAGGTGATGGCCAAGGACATCGAGCTTGCCGTCATCGCCGCTTATCACGCAGTCAGGGATGCCGGCGTCCAGACGAAGTGCCTGGTTGAGCGCGGCGAGGCCGAGGCGGCGGATGTCGATTCCACGCGCTTTGGCGCGAACATCGGCGCTGGCCTCATCTGCGCCGACCTGAACGAACTGGCCGGGGCGCTGTCCACTGCTGCAGAGCGACCGGACGCGGCGCAGGATCGGGGCTTCTCATTAAAGAAGTGGGGCACCGAAGGGATGAGCAACCTGACTCCGCTCTGGCTGCTCAAGTTTCTTCCGAACATGCTGGCCTGCCATGTGACCATCGTTCACGACTGCCAGGCCCCGAGCAACACGATTACCTGCGGCGAGGCCAGCAGCCATCTCGCGATCGGCGAGGCCTATCGGACCATCGAGCGCGGCGCAGCCGACATCTGCATTTGCGGCGGTGCCGAGAGCAAGGTCAATCCCATGGGTTTGATGCGCCAGTCGCTGCTCAATCGGCTCGTGACGGACTCAAACGAAAACCCGGCGCAGGCCTGCCGTCCCTTCGACAAAGATCGCAAGGGCGCGGTCATCGGCGAGGGCGGCGGACTGCTGATCCTTGAGGAGTTGGAGCGTGCCAAGGCGCGCGGGGCTCGCATCTACGCCGAGGTCGTCGGTTTCGGCGCATCCGTGAATGCCAAGAACTGGCTGGAGCCCCAGGCGGACGGCCGCGGCCTCGCACTGGCCATCGGCAAGGCTCTGAAGGACGCAGGCGCAAATCCCACGGACGTCGGTCTCATTAACGCATTTGGTGTCGGCACCGTTCAGCACGATGCTGCCGAAGCGGCAGGCATCAAGAGCGCTCTGGGGAATGACGCCGGCAAAGTTCCGGTCCTCGCGACCAAGGGATCGCTTGGCAACTGCGGCGCCGGCAGCGGGGCGATCGATCTGGCGATGCTCACGCTCGCCATGTCGCGCGGGATCGTTCCGCCTTCGCTCAACACAACAAACGTCGATCCGGCCTGTGGGCTCAACATCGTCCGCGGTGATCCGACCGACTGCCACGCCGAAGTCGGGCTCTCCGTGGCCAGCGCCCTTTCCGGCGGACAAACCGCCGCCCTGCTCATTCGGAGGTATCACGCATGACGCGGCGAGTCGTCGTTACAGGCATGGGTTGGATCACACCGCTCGGTCACGATATCGAGACGGCGTGGAAGAAGATTCTCGGTGGCGAGAGCGGTATCGCTCCCACGACGATTTTCGACGCCGGCACGTTTCCGACCCAGTTTGCCTCCGAGGTCAAGGGCTTCGATCTGCGCAAGTTCATCGGCCCCGATTACGAAATGCACAAAGGCGTCAGCCGCCAGGCGGGCTTTGCCCTCGCGGCCGCGCGGATCGCATGGGACAGCAGCGGCTTTGAAAAAGCTGCCAAGCTCGACAAGACCCGCATCGGCGTCTATCTCGGCGGCGGCGAAGGTCCGATGGACTTCGACAACTTCACCGCCGCGGCGGTCGAAGGCTGGAACTACGGCGAGAACACGCTCGACGCCAAGCGCTGGGCCGACGTCGCCTACAAGTGCCTGGAGAAGATCGTCGAGGCCGAGCAGGATCCGAACATGGCTGCGGCGCACATCGCCCAGCTATTCGGCGTCGAAGGGCCGAACTTCAACACACTGACCGCCTGCGCCGCCAGCACCCAGGCCATCGGCGAGGCGACCAACATGATTCGCCGGGGCGATGCAGACGCCATGATCTCCGGCGGTTGCCACTCGATGATTCACCCCTTCGGTGTCACCGGGTTCAATCGGCTGAC
>CAZCGF010000106.1:0-14510 GCA_964498115.1 uncultured Planctomycetaceae bacterium
CGCGACCGCCGGAGAGCAAGCTGACGCAGCGCGAGATGGACATCGCGGCGTCGATCCAGTGGGTGACTGAAGAGATCATGCTTCGGGCGTCGAACCACGTTCACAAGGAGACGGGCAGCCGGAATCTTGTGCTCGCCGGGGGCGTTGCGCTGAACTGCGTCGGGAACGGTCGCATCCTTCGCGAGGGGCCGTTCGAGCGCATCTGGATTCAGCCGGCGGCGGGCGATGCCGGCGGGGCGTTGGGTGCGGCGCTGTTTGTGTGGCATCAGCTGCTCAATCATCCGCGCACGCCGCGCAGCGATCTCGACGGACAGGATGGATCGCTGCTCGGACCGAGCTACCCGACAGAGGAAGTTCGCAGCATTCTGGATCGGTGCGGGGCGAAGTATCACTACATCGCCGATGAGAATGAGCTTGTCGATGCGGTGGCGAGCGCCATTGCCGATGAGAAGGTCGTCGGTCACATGGCGGGGCGGATGGAGTTCGGCCCGCGGGCGCTTGGATGCCGATCGATCATCGGCGACGCGCGAAGCCCCAAGATGCAGTCGGTGATGAATCTGAAGGTGAAGTTTCGCGAGTCGTTTCGGCCGTTTGCCCCGTGCGTGCTGCGCGAGCACGTGCACGAGTACTTCGATATGCGGCCCAACGAGGACAGTCCTTATATGCTTCTCGTCGCGCCGGTGCGCGAGGATAAGCGCGTGCCGCTTAACGGCGACGGCAAGGACCTCTTCGGCATTGAGAAGCTCAAGCAGCTTCGCTCGGTCGTGCCCGCGATTACTCACGTGGACTATTCGGCGCGCGTGCAGACGGTGGACCCTGTTCGTCATACGCGGATGCACAAGATCATGAGCCGCTTCAAGGAGCGGACGGGCTGCCCGGTGATCATCAATACGAGTTTCAATGTGCGCAGCGAGCCGATCGTGTGCTCACCGAGCGACGCGTATCGGTGTTTTATGGCGTGTGACATGGACATGCTCGTGGTTGAGAACTTCATCATGCACAAGAGCGAGCAGAAGCAGATGAGCGAGGAAGAGATCAAGGAGTATCTCGCCCAGTTTCAGTTGGACTAGGCGCGGGAGCGGAAGCAAGTTGGGTTGGAGTTTGTCATGGCGTTGATTGATATCGACTGGAAGCCGTCGGCCAAGTTGCTCCGCAGCTTTGGGTTGATCGGTCTCTTTGCGTTCGCCGTGGTGGCGGGCATTGTCGAGTGGAAGCACAAGATCGTCATCTTTCCCATTGCGGAGAGCGCGGTTCCGATGACGCGGAATGTGCTGCTGGCGCTTGCGGGCTATTGCGGGGTCTTTGCGGCGATCATGCCGCGGGCTTTGTTGCCCATTTATGTGACGCTGACCGCGGTGGGCTATCCGATCGGGTTGGTTGTGTCGTTCACCATTATGCTGATAATCTACTTTCTGGTAATCACGCCGATCGGCGTCGTGATGCGACTTGTCGGCAGGGACCCGATGAAGCGAAAGTTCGATCCGGCTGCACAAAGCTACTGGATCAAGCGCACGTCGCCGGCCGATGTTCGGCGCTATTACCGACAGTTTTGAAGCTGAGGACTCACTCGCCATGCACGCAGATAAGAACAATCCCGGCGATCACGACGAGTTTGCCCGCGCAGGCGCTGAGGGGCGGACCGGTCTCGTGGCCGAGTTCTTCGACTTCCTCAGGCACAACAAGAAGTGGTGGCTGCTGCCGATCCTGCTTGCGTTTCTGGCCATCGGAGCGTTGATTCTGCTGGGCAGCACCGGGGCGGCGCCGTTTATCTATCCGCTCTTTTGACGGCTCGAGTGATTCCTCCGCGCTGCAGGGGCGCGTTCGGCAGGTTGTTACGGTCGTTCCTCGCGCTCTACCGGGCGTCGGCGCTTCTTTTCCTTCTTCACGACGCGCTCTTCGTTGTCGTGGCGGTGCGATGGGGCGGCGGGGATGAAGGCGTTGATCATCGGGCCGAACTTTTCCATCACGTCGTTTACGTTGGGAAGTCCGCCGAGCGACAGGCGAATCGTCATCTGGTTGTGCGCCTGACCGAGGGCGAAGGCGGCGATGGTGTTGGCGCAGAGTTCGCCGGCCATGTTGGCCTGCATTGATTCTCCAGGGCTGTCAGCGTGACCGGCGGCTACTTTCGCGAGTCGGCCGATGTGTGCGATGGCCATGATGCTGGTATCGCGGGGAAGGGATTCAAAGGCCTTGGACAACATCGGGTCGTCGAGCAGAGACTTGCCCTTGTCATGGGCCTGAATCGCGGAGCGGATGGCGCTACGCGTCAGGCCGATGGCGATGCAGCCGTCGAGCTCGGATACGTAGATGCTGCCGAGTTCGGGAATGGCGTAGGCGGTGACCGGGGTGCTGCCGATCTTCATGGACCGCGGCTCGATCGGCTCTTTGCCTTCGACGAGACCGGGAAGGCTGAGGAACTGGTCCCAGAGGGCCCGCGACTTGGCGACGTCGTTGACTGACATCAGGATGCAGGCGTTGGGGACGTCATTTTTCATTTCGCCGGGGACGACGAATCCGCAGATCTCGCGGATGTTGCCGAAGAACTCGCGGAAGATGTCGAAGCCGGTGATGGCCCGGTTTTCGCCGTGCTTCTGGGCGGCGTCGGCGGCGGCGTAGGTGAGCGCGGGATTGAGACCCATTCCGAAGACGCCCGCGGCGTCGGTGGGGACGTTCTTGAGGCAGTCGCGCGTCATCGGCGGGAGGCGCATCAGGTTGTATGCGATGCAGCGGTGATCGTCGGCGAGGCGCACGGCGAACTGCACGCCGAAGATGTTGTCCTGAATCCCCAGGGAAAAGGCGGCCCAGCGGAGGCTGTCGAGATCGACGAGACCGTCCACGACTTTCATTTCGCTGCGGTCGTGCTCGGACATTTTCTTGGTGACACGCTGGATCAAGCCCTGGAGGTCGCAGTAGGCGAAGAGGGTCGCGCCTTTTCTCTGGCTTGCGAGTTCGGCGAGATCGGGCCGTGAGGCGAGGCTGTCAGATCGCTCGCCGATGAGTCGTTCGACTGCGCCCTGCACCAGCTCTCTGCCGGTGCCGACGATGAGAAGCGATTCGGTCAGGACACCGGTGACCTGGCCGACCTCGGGGAGGTTTGTGCCGAAGGTCGGCAGGTCGCCGAGCTTTTCGGCGAGGGGTGCGAATTGGAAGGCGGTCTCCAGGATGCCCTTGAGGCCTGCGGCGTCGCCGTGATGCAGGACGATTACGCCGGAGGGCGGTGAATCGCCTTCGGGATCGAAGTCGGTGACGGCGGCGGCCACACCACCGAACGCGGCAAGATGCTCGAAGAGGGCCGGGCTGATGACCATCTGGCTCGGCACGTAGGCCATTGATGTGGAGTTCTTGCTGGGCCTGCCGGAGAGGACGCCGCGCATGTCATCGGTGGTGAGGCCGATCATGCCCGCGACCTTTTCGATCAACTGACCGGGGCGGTTCAGCTCGATGTAGCCGATGGCGTCAGCCGGCATGAGGCCGGCAAAGTTCTCGGCGGCCAGGCCGTCGCGGCATCGTTCGGCGCCGGCCTGTGCGATGCGGCGGACCTGCTCGGGCGGGCGATGTCCCAGCACTTCGCGGTAAAGCGCCTGGGCGGCGGCGTAGTCGTGGGCCTGCTTTTCAAGGTAGAAGGCCTTGTAAAGGGCGGGTTCGTTGCTCGATTGTGCAAGGCTGAGATGGGGGACGAGAAATGGAAAAAGGGCGGCGACGGCAAGCAGCGTCTTGCGTGATCGAGTCATGACATATCCTCCATTGAATGTGTCGAAAAACTGAGAATGAACAAAGACCCCTCCGAGCGCAGTCGATGCCGCGCCGAGAAACGGAGAATCTTCTTACAAGGGTATTAGCGAGGCGACGGAGATTATTTTTCTAACCGATTTTTTTACTTCCACCCCGCCCGGGATTCCCGGCTGTCAACGCCGATTTGGCAGATACAATGCCTCCCATGACCGAGGAGCCCTCGCAAAACGTCAGTTCGTCGGCGGCAAGTGGGCCGCTTCGGGCAGTTGATACGGACCGGGCTGGTTTATTGTCCGTCATGCTGATTCTGGCCGCGTTGGGGCACCTGATCTGGTCGCGGACGGTCTGGGGAGCCATTCCGTTGCAGACCGACACGGGCATCTGGGCCTATTTCGCCGGGCGGATGCTCGACGGTGCGGCCCTGTATCGCGACCTTTGGGAGAGCAAGCCGCCGGGCATCTTCTGGACCTTCGCGGCCGTCGAATGGCTTTTCGGGGGCGGCGATCGGGCGCTGTTGTGGCTGGATGCGGTTGTGACGGCGGCGGTGTGCATCCTCACTTTTTGTCTGGCCCGGCGATTTGCATCGCGGAGCACGTCGTTGTGGCTCGTCTGCCTGCTCAGCGTCCTGCTGAATCATCGAATCCTTGCCGACTGGGGGGATAATCTCGAGAAATTCGTCGTCCTTTTTGAACTTGGGGCGCTGCTTCTTCTCTTGCGCGGCCGGGAAAACGACCCATTAAATCAATCTAGTCCTCAGGCGGTCGATGGGGGCCAATCCGACGCGGGCAAAGAAGATGTTCCGATGGCGGCTGGGCGATTTGTCGTCGCGGGCATGTGCTGCGGAGTTGCCCTTCATTTCAAGCAGACGGCCGTGCTGCTGTTTATCTTGCTGCTGATAGCGATCGTCTGCGGCGTACGCGGCATTGCGATAGATCGTCGCGCCGATCGAAAGCGCGGCGCGGCGCTCTTTCTGGCGGGTGTGCTGGTTCCGTGGATCGCCACGACATTCTGGCTTGGGTTGCACGGTTCGCTGGACGCCTTTGTGCGGCAGGTGTTGCTGCACGATCTTCATCGGGCATCCGGCGTCGAGGCGGAGCGATCGCAGCTTGCCAACCCGGAGCACTGGGCCAACGTCGGCCGACATCTGATGTTCGGGCTGGCGATCTTCGGGCCTGCGCTGGCGGCGTGTCTTGCCATCGTGGTGAACCGTGGCAAGCCGCGGGGCGATTCCGAGGGCACGGTCGCCACGGCGCCGGCGGGACTGGCCATCATTGCGGTGTACGCGGTGTCGGTCACGCTCATTTTTGTTTTCGCGCCCAACGGCTACGGTCACTATCTGCTCCAATCGCTTCCGGCGGCGACGGTGCTCGCGGCGTGGTTGTGCGATGCCGGGCCGATGCCATCCGTACGCGTCGCGAAGGCCGTCGGGCTCGTGGCCTTTGTCGTCGGTGCGCTGCAACTCAACGAGCATTTCAAGTTTCTGTCGGACTCCAATAGCGACGCCCGAAAGGCGTACGCGGTGATGAGTCGATACACGCATGAGATGACCCAGGTATTGGAGACCCGGACGGCGAGCGATCAGTCGGTCATGCTCTGGCCGTCGGATCATTCGATCAGCTACTACGCTGATCGACGGACGCCGCTGGAGATGTGCCAGGCGATTGACATCTTTCGCGGGCGGATTTATCTGCTCGATCCGCCATTGTCGGAGATCATTCGCAGGCTTCAGGCCGATCCGCCGGATGTGATTGTCGACTGGACGCCCGTGGGGGTCGGGCCGCCGAGTGAACAGTCGAACGGCCAGCCGGAGCTGCTTGTTCCGGCAGGGGGATATTCACTGGCGGAGGATCCAAACCCGGATCACGAGCACGCCGAGGGCAGGGAACTTGCGCCTCTGAAGGCGTGGATTCGTATGAACTACGGAGGCCAGCAGCGGGTCGCCAATCTGTGCACCGTGTATCATCGCGGCAGGCCGTGGCGCGACTGGCGGGAGTATATGGCACGAACCGAGCCGATCCTTGCAAACTGACGACACCGCACAATCCGGCAAGCCTCTGCGAGCGCTGCTTTACGCGAAGATCGCGCTGCTGCTTTTCGCGCTTTCGACGGTCGCACTCCTGGCGGCGGGCTGGCTGTGGTATCACGGCGGCGAGGACGCATTTCGTCGGGGCTACACGCCGCTGACCGCTGAGTGGCAGATCAAGGGCGCGTGGATCGCGCATCCGATCATCGGGAAGATGCTCCGCTGCGACGTAAGCGTTTCCGACACCAATGAGCTTGGGCGGCCGTTTGGCTATAAGGCCGTCAAGATCGAGCCCGGTGGAGGGTGCTTCCGCGATGACGGCGTTTCCGGCGAGGTTTTTGCCGTGGCGGTGGGGGACAGCTTTACGTTCGGGCACAAGGTCGCGCTGGAGAAGGCGTGGACGGAGCTGCTGGAAAACTCCCTGAAGATGGATGTGGTGAACATGGGCCTGTCGGGCGGCTCACCTTCACAGGCCCTGCGCATTTTTGAGACGTACGGCGCGCCGCTGAATCCGAAGGTGGTCATCTTTACGACGTTCGTGAATGACTGGCTCGATGAGGCGTGCTTTCAGGCATGGTGGGCCCAGCGTCAGGTGCTGGGGGGGCAGGTGGATTTTCCGCAGTCCGACGCCATCTACAACGCGGTTCGACAGAATGCGTATCGGCTGCCGGACGATTGGCAGCAACCGCCGCTGGGCGGCAGCGCGGATTGCGACATCGACGGCGAGAGTTACCGGTTCGATGGCGCCGCCTATGCGGAGCAGGACACGCGCAGTCCCACCATTGACGAGGGCCGGCGGCAAAGTGAAAAGGCGATCGTCGAGCTTCGCAATCGGGCGAACAGAACCGGGGCACGGCTGATTGTCGTGGCGATTCCCGCGAAGGAATACGTGTATCACGATCGGGTGATCAAGGTCATCCCGTATGCGGTGGACATGCCGGCGGACACGTTCTGCACGATGACGGCGGATTGGTGCCGCAAGAACGGGATTGAGTGCATCGATATGCTGCCGGTCTTCAGGAAGCGCGTCGCTGCCGGCGAGAAGCCCTATTTCCCGCGCGACGGGCACCTTCGGGAAGAGGGGAATGCGATGCTCGCGGAGGAAGTTGAACGTACAGCATGCGCTAGAGCAAATCCGCCCGTGAACTAAGGGCTTACGTGATTTCAATCTAAAGCGGATCGCCGCAAAGCGGGCGGGTTTACGCGCAAGACGACGAAGAATTCGATTTTTTCCGCGGTCCGACCAAGTCAATTTCCGCAGTCTCACCTACAGACAACGGTGGAATTCCGAACTTCATGTGTGGGGGTACACATGCCTTGGGCCCGTCTGCCCACTCCTTGTGTGCGCGCAAACGAAATGGGGTCTCAATTGTCTCGTGCTTTCTGAGATTTGGTTTTACCCATCAGGCACACGACTTGCACGTCGATTGGAGTGGGTCAGGTAGAGGAACCGCGCTTCAACATGACATGTCTTTCAGCAAATCGACGAAAGCGCTTGACGAATCAGAAGAATTCCGCGGCTCATCCTCCAAACCACGTTAGGAAAGGGATACAACCATGACACGCACGACACTCGCCGGACTGCTTTTCGCGCTCGCCATATCGCACCATGCCAAGGCGCAGGTTCCTGATGTAGTGGATGTCGGACTATTGCCCAGTGACCACGTGGTTTCGGCCGCGACCAACTCGCAGCAGGACCACGCCGTCGCTCGCGGCGACAACCAGTACCTCGTGGCATGGTCGGATTATCGCGGCCAGTCAGCCGGAGGCGGCACCAATCAGAGCGGAGGCGACATATTCGGCATTCGCATCGACGCCGACGGAGCGCCGATTGATCCAATGCCGTTTCTCATTGCCGGTGGAATGGGCCTACAGCACCGGCCGCTGATTGCCTGGAATGGAAGTGCATGGTTGGTTGTTTATATCTCTCAGGATCCTGTCGGCTCGTACTTTGATTACCAAATGCGGGCGATCAGGGTCTCCGCGCAGGGGCAGGTCCTCGACGCGACGCCCATACTTTTCCCTCCAACTCAGTTCACACCCAACACTATCGGGCTGCAACTAGCAGGGCAAAACGGTCAATGGCTTGTCACGCGATGCATCTATCACTCCGACGGCTACGGAACGTTCCTTGCCGGGCAGCGAATTGACGGTGCCGGACAATTGCTCGACACCAACCCGATTATGCTTATGGACTGGGTTTACGGCGGCACCAAACTAATCGCAGCCGGAGGAGAATACCTCGCCGCGGGCCCGGATTGGGCCAACAGTTCGACGATCAAGGCTCGCCGCATTGGGATCAACGCCCAACCGATCGGCGGATCATTCACCGTGCCAAGTCTGAATCTGGCCACCAACGGAACCGAATACTACGTCGCTTGGATCGCCAACTATGTCAATCTCGTCGGCTCCCGGATGACGAATACGGGCACGCTGCTGACTCCAGCCGGAACGACCATCGTGCCGAACTTCTCGCAATACAATCAATCGACACTGACGCACGATGGCACGAATTGGTGGCTTGAGTGGGGTGCCTCTGACATTCTGCGGACGGTGCGCATTAATGCATCGGGGACAGTGTTAGACCCGGGCGGAGGCGTACTGTTGCCAATTACAATCGGGGGAACCGTCAACAACGCGTACAATCCTGTTCTCGTACCGCGAAACGGCGGTGGCGTTCACCTGTTCTGGTATGACTTGCGCGTCGCCATGGGAAGCGACGCCAACGTATTTGTGCTGCCGATTTCCCCTGCAAACACGGCCGGGACGGAAAGGTGCGTTTCGACCGGAACGCGCACGCAGAGAATTCCCGATTTTGCCGAAGGACATGCCGGTCAATCCGCCGTCGTATTCGTCAGTGAGGCTGCCAATGACGACAAGGTGCTTGTGCACTTTCTCGATGCGAGCGGTTCGGCCACAACGACGGAGCCCGTTGAAGTCTTCTCCGGCCCGGTCATTGGAAAGGCAGGTATCGCCTGGAATGGATCGATCTACCTGATCACTTGGGATGTCGGCTCCAGCGGACTCTCGGCGACGGCGATTAAGGCGCGGCGAATGAATCCCGACGGCACATTCGTCGACTCGGCACCCTTCGATGTCATGATTGGATTCAGCCCGGATGTCGAGGCACTTGGCGGCAACTTCCTCATCGCCAGCAGTCGAGTCGCCACCTATCCCCAGACGATTTTCGCGCAGGCAATTCGAATAAACGGCGCGACGGGCGCACTCGTCGACTCGTCGCCGTTCGTGCTCGGAGGCGGATACGTATCAACGGGCCCTCGCGTGCACCGCGACGGGAGCCGCTGGATCGTGGTCTATCACAGTCACTGGACGCACGATAGTCCGCAATCTGACGCAGTCTTCAACTTCGTCAACGCCGACGGCACGATCACACCGGCCGTGAATCCGACCACCACGTCGGGATCCGCCGGTACTCCTGACGTTGCGTTCTCGGGAAGCAAATACCTTTTTGTGTGGAGGAACAACTCACTGGCAAACGCCAACAATTACATCGCCGGCCGAATCATGAATGGCGACGGCACATTTGCGACGGGCAACTTTGTCATTTCGGATGCGACGGGACGGCAGCTTCGACCGGTCGTCGGCTGGGATGGGACGGATTTCATCGTTGCATGGGATGATCAGAGAAACCAACAGTCGTTTTTTGACGAGCGGACGGACATTTATGCCGCGCGCGTGTCAGAAGTAGGCGCGGTACTGGATCCTGGTGCATTTCCCGTATTCGTCGGCCCGGAGGGTGATGCAACCGCCGCCATTCTATCGAGAGTGGGCGGCCCCACATTGATTGCTTCTGCGCGGTTCCAGATCGATGCTTCGTTTGATTCTTATCGCATCGGGATCACACGCCTGGGCGACGCACAAGTCACTGGCGACCTCAACGGAGACGGCGTCGTTGACATGCTCGACACGGCAGCCCTTGTTGAGATTCTTCTGGGCAACAATTCCGATCCACGTGAAGTGACTGCTGCCGATCTGAATGGTGACGGCAGCGTCGACGGTCTCGATGTGGCGCCGTTTGTTCAAACCTGCGTGGGCGCAAGCTAAGCGCCCACACATTCTGACACGCTTAGGCAGGTTTCTCGCGGTTCACTTCGAGTAGATCTTAATGATCTCGTCGAGGAACTTGAGGGCGTCGTTTCGCTTGCGCTGGAAGGTGTTTCGGCCGATGATGGAGCCGAAGCCGCCGCCGTCGCGGATCGCCTTGCACTCATCGAAGACCGCGGCGTCGTTGTCGTTCTTCGCGCCGCCGCTGAAGATGACGATGCGGCGACCGGCGAAGGAGCACTGGGTCACGTGCTTGACGCGCTCGGTCAGGGTGCCGATGGCGATCTTCTCCTTCTCGTAAACCTTTCGGGCCGCGTCCTGCTCGATGTGGGCAGTGGGCAGTTTAACCTTGACGATGTGGGCGCCGAGCTGGCAGGCGATCTGCGCCGCGTAGCCGGCGACGTCGATGCCCGTCTCGCCCTCTTTGCTCAGGCTGCTGCCGCGCGGATAGCTCCAGATGACGACGACGAGGCCATTCGCCTTGGCCTCTTCGCAGTAGTGCTGGACATTCTCGTACATCTCCTGCCGCAGTGCCGAGCCGGGATAGATGGTGAGGCCGACACCGACACAACCGAGACGAACGGCATCCTTGACCGAGGCGGTGAGGGCCTGCCAGGAGTCCTTTTCATCGGCGAGGGAGTCATGATTATTCGCCTTGAGGATCAGCGGCACTTCGCCGGCGAAGTCGGCGGCGCCTGCTTCCAGGAAACCGAGCGGGGCGGCATAGGCGCTGAGACCGGCTTCGATGGCGATCTTGAAATGATAATGCGGGTCGTAACCTTCGGCGTTGGGGGCGAAGCTGCGCGCCGGGCCGTGCTCCCATCCCTGATCGACGGGCAGGATCACCATTCGGCCGGTTCCGCCGAGGCGACCCTGGTTGAGCAGTCTGGCCATGTTGGTCAGGGTGCCGGGATTGTCGCTTCTGTACCAGCTCAGGATTTCTCGAACGCGCTCAGTCATGATGGAGGCTCCTGCAAAGTTTGATCACGCGGGGTCGACAAATAGCCTATCGCGGATGAGTTTCCGGTCAAGGTTGTGCAGGATTCGGTGGGCTACGTCGCGAGGAAGCGGTCAGAAACCATAGACGACGCTGAAGCCCGGGGGGTTGATGACGGGAAAGAAAACGGCAACGGGATTGGGCGCTGTCGGGAACTGTGCGGAGAGGGGGAAGCCGCCATTGACGTCGCTGCTGGTGGGAGGCAGGGGCGGGCCGGCGGCGGTGGCGAAGCTGGCGCCGGCGGGGATGGAGAATTGAAACGCACCGCAACCGGCGGCGAAGAGCAGGCAGCATGCGAGCGCGACTTTGACGAAACGAGCCATTTCCCCCGGCTCCTGTTGAGTGCTCAAGCGTCAATGAGAGGCGGTGCGGCGCTCTCACTTTCACGTCCCATTGTACCGGAATGCCAATCCAAACTGAACGCGGAACGTGACGATTTGCGGAGGGTGGGGCCGAATCAACTTGCTTGAGAATCGTCCTATATGGCGGGCTTAGGAGGTGGTGACGGCGATAGCTCGGCGGGTTGCAGAGGATTGCGGAAGCGTCGGAGGATGATAACGATTTGGACGAAGCAGAGGACAAGGCCCCAGCAGAAGAAGCCGCCGTCGAGGATTTTGTCGGCGAGGTCGTCTCCGACGAATCCCTCACCGAGGAGCGAGAGGAGGACGAGTTGGGCCCCGAGTCCGGCGACGAGGGTGGCGCGAAACTTGTCGGTCCACGGCAGACACGCGACGGCGTACCAGAGGGCGAGATAGACCAGCGGGAGCGTCGTGGCGTGGTGCTTCCAGGTGCGCTCGCTGAGCAGCAGCATGGCGATCAGCACGGCGGAGAACTCGAGCAGGCGGATCGGGTCGGTTCGTGCGGAATGCTTTCGACGGCACGACCATGCGAGGACGGCGACGACGGCGAGCGATATGGCTGTGCGAAGGAGCCGCCAGGCGCGCGATTGCGGCCGGGCCATCTCTTCCATTCCGACGTTCATCATCTGCTCGGCGGGCATGTGCTGGATGGGGATGAAGTCGGTGTTGTCCATCAGGCGGAGGATGACACCGTAGAGGGACTGGTTGGGGAGTTCGAGGGTTGCGTAGCCGTCGATGGCGAAGGGGCGCACCAGCATATCGAACCAGGTGCGCAGGAGGACCATGTTGCTTTCGAAGCCGAGCATCAGGCCGGGGACGAGCAGGACGAAGACGGCAAGGCAGACGAGCGCGGCGGCGCAGAGCTTCCAGTTTTTCTTGTAGAGGAAATAGACGAGGGCGAGGGCGGGGGTGATTTTGGTGACGATCGCCGCAGCGAGGAAGAGGCCGGCGGTGATATCCGCCTTGCGAAGGTAGTACGTCCATGCGAGGGTGAGCCAGATCATCATGAAGATGTTCAGGTTGCCGTGCTGGATGTCGGAGATGATGGGGCGGATTGAGAACAGTGCGGCCACGATGAGGACGCCGGTGGGGATGGGGCGCGCCTGGCGGTCGTACTCGCGCAAGAGAAGACAGATCGAGCCGAAGAGGCCGAGCAGTTTGAGGATGGACCAGACGATGCCTGCGCCGACGAAGCCCATTTTGGCGAGCGGGATCAGGCAGATGAGGACCATCGGGGGCGTGGGGAACCAGTGGCCGTAGCCGTAGGGGTTGTCGCCCTTCGGATAGTCGGCGAGTGCCTGGGCGCTGGGGAGCCAACGGCCGAGGGCGGTTCGATGGCGGATGCCGCCGGTTCGGAAGGGGCTGTCGTCGATCTTCTGGATGGTGCGGACGAATTGGATGCTGGGGACGATGAGGATGATAAAGAGGACAACGGCCACGATGGATCGGGCGTTTTTTGAAGCGAGGAAGCGACGATCGAAATTGCCCAGGAGGGTGTGGGCATAGGGGTCGGTGCGTTTCTGGGCGTTATCCAAAGTCGGGATGGAGGTTTGGTCGGTCATCGGGGGCGCGCCTGAACAGGAAAAGTGTCGCGATCGGGTCTGGCTCGCGGTGGACTATAAGGGCTGCAAATACGGCGACAAGGCGGGGGATTGATGCGACGAAGCGAGTAAAACGAACCCCTTGACGGGGTTTGTAATGTACCATAAGCTACAACTTCATGTATATGGAACATTGCAGCGAATGTCATCTTGAATCTCGTCGCGGCGGCCCCTTGCGGTTGATGTTCGCCGGGTTTGCGATGCTGCTGGGTTCGGTCGCTTCGGCGGAGGATCCCACGACGCAGCCCGCGGATGAACCGGTGGTTAATTTCCTCGGGCTCGATGCGGACCCGATCGATGAGCCGATGGTGACGGACCGGCCGGACTTCACGGAGTCGACGCTGACGGTTCCGCGCGGACGGGCTCAGGTCGAACTCGGTTACACCTACGTTTACGACGAAGAGGACGGCGTGCGGGCGGGGGATCATGTGTTTCCCGAGTCGCTTCTGCGCGTGGGTCTGGCGAAGGATTGGGAACTGCGCGTGTTCTGGCTGGGTGGTTCGCTGACGGAGAGCATGTTTCGCGAGACCAATGACGCCGGGCGGCGCGTGGACGTGAAGGACCACGAGGACGGCGCGACGGACATGAGCATCGGGTTCAAGTATCACATCCGGGAACAGGACGGCTGGATTCCCGATATGGGCGTGATCGGTGAAGTCTCCATACCGACCGGCACGCGATCGAAGACGTCGGGGGACGTCGATCCCGGGGCGAAGTTCTTGTGGGCTTATGCGCTGACGGATCGACTGTCGTTGTCGGGGAACTTCAATATCGCGGTGCCGACGGGCGAGAAGGGGCGTTTCTTTCAGACGGCGGCGTCGGTTTCGATGGGGTATGCGTGGACGGATTGGATGGGGTCGTATGTCGAGTACTTCGGTATTTATCCCAACGATCGGGACAGCGACTGCGCTCATACCGTCAACGGCGGCTTTACTTTTCCAATTACGGACAATCTTCAATTTGACGTGCGCGTCGGCGTCGGCCTGAATGAAGAGGCGGACGACCTCTTTGCGGGCTCGGGCCTGGCGATTCGGTTCTAACAGGAGAAGATGACACATGAATTTCACGCTCGATCTGATATTCACATCATTGCAACAGATCATTTCCGCGGTCGTGACGGCGATGTTTCAGGTGCCGCTCGATGTCATTACCGCCTTTCTCACCAGCATTTTTGTTCCTTCGATGTAGCCACTCGAAGCCGGGCTGCGTCGCGCATATCATTCCCGGATCGCCTGGGTCGGCCGGGCGCGGTGCGGTTTGATTTTGATGGAGCCTTCGCATGGAGAGTGATGTGGTCGGCGCTGTTCTGGGCATCGCCCTTCGATACCAGGACAAGGGGAAGATGCGCGAGGTGACGGAAGTTTCCGGCGTTGAGAACGGCGGATTGGAGGGGGATCTTGCTTCGCGGCCGGATCGCGGGGTGACGTTGATCGCATCCAAACAGTGGAAGCAGGCCATCAAGGAGCTTGGGGTGGACCTGCCGTGGTACACGCGGCGGGCGAACATTCTGATTGATAGCGACGGCCTGGGGGGTCTGATCGGGAAGCGGATTCGGATCGGGGAGATCGAACTGAAAGTGAACGATGAGACACGGCCGTGCGAATTGATGGATCGGCTGGAGCCGGGGCTCAAGGATGTGCTCAAGCCCGATTGCCGGGGCGGCGTGAATGGGCGGATCGTGAAGGCGGGGCGCGTGCGGGTCGGTGATGAGGTTCGGATTATTGGTGAATGAC
>CAZCGF010000107.1:0-7516 GCA_964498115.1 uncultured Planctomycetaceae bacterium
GCGATGGCGTAAAAGTGCGGAAGCTGCCAGAAGAAGAGAATCGCGAAGAGAATCCAGGCGTCGGCGCCCAGATTCCCAGCGGCGGCGGCATAGCCGATCAGCGGCGGCAGTGCCCCGGGCACGGCGCCTACCAGCGTGTTGTGAACGGTGCGCCGCTTGAGCGGCGTGTACGCGAACAGATAAAGGACGATCGTCGTCACGGCCAAAGTGGTGGCCAGGACGGTTGTGGTCAGCGAAAGAATGACGACGCCGATGAGGCCCGATGCGGTACCGAGAATCAGAGCTTCATTCGGCGAGACACGTCCTGCGGCAATGGGACGATCCATGGTCCGCGGCATCAGACGATCGAACTCGCGCTCCATGAGCTGATTGAGTGTGTTCGCGGCGGCGGCGACAAAGAAGACGCCGACCAGCGTGGCAACGACGGAGGAGATCGCGGCTCCCTGCGGCGCACCGAGGCCGAAGCCGATCGCGGTCACGACGAGGACGAGCGACGAAATGCGAATCTTCGCGAGCTCGGCGACATCGGCCCAGCGAGGACGAGCGCCGGTGCGAGACCGCTCGGCGGTGACGGCGCCGGATGCGGCGGGCCCTGCATCCATTTGTTCCACGGGTCGATTCATGAGGCGGCCCCCAGTGCCGCGGCGACGGGCATTGACTCACGCCGAACGAGGCCGACGTGTCGATATGACTGCAACGTCATGAACCAGGCGGTTGCAAGCGTCGCGGCGCCGACAGCGACGTGCAGGGTCGCGGCAATAGCGAGCTTGCCGGACAAGACGGTCCACGCGCCGAGGGCAAACTGAACCACTACGAGCAGGAGAATCAGGATGGCCGGTCGACGAAGCGCCGGCAGTGCCGAATGACGGCGGAGGACGCAGCCGCAGGCAATCGCCGCCGCCAGCGCAACCGTGATTGCACCGACGCGATGGGCCATGTGCCACGCGATTTGCTGGGCCGTGACGGCCGGGATGATGAGCTCAAAGCGGCGATAGTCGTTGTACCGCCCGACGGCCTCATCGCTCATCGCCGGCACCCACTGGCCATAGGCCTTCGGGAAGTCGAGGACGGCAAGGCCGGAATCTGTATGACGCATGATCGCGCCGAGCATCAACTGGCCGAAGATAAGAAGGAAAAGCATAAGAGCCACGGTCGGCGTCTGTACGAAGACTGTTGCCGAGGAACCCGACCTTACGGGGCGCGTGCGCTTCCACGACGGCGAGGTGAACACGGCAATGGAGACTGTGAGGCAGAGAAACGCCTGTGCCAGACATGCGTGGCCCACGGAAATCGGCGTGGGCAGGAGATATTTCACGGTGAGGCCGCCGAGGACGCCCTGCGTGATGACGGTGACCAAAGCGACAAAGCCGAGCCTTCCGAGCCAGCGGCGCGGCTCGCGAAGCCAGAGCCAGACGCACAGGCCGATGGTGAGCATTCCGACCGTGGACGCGATCAGTCGATGGCCATGCTCGTAGAAGATGCCGCCGACCCATTTCGAGGGCGGATAGGTGAACATGTTCTGGCCGTAGGTGGTGGGCCAATCGGGCACGGAGAGCCCGCTGCCCGTGCTGGTGACCATGCCCCCGGCGAAGATCAGGCACCAGGTGCAGGCGGCGACGAGAATGGCGTAACGATGGAGCCAGAGCCCGGCGGAAGGCTGCGGGGCAGAGGCGCCGTGAAACCTGGACGGGTCGGTGGCAGACATTTGCCGGGCATCATTCATGATCGGCGTCGGGTAAGGAATCGGGGCCGGCGGCGCTACTGGGCCCGGAGGCGCGGGTAAGGCGCCGATGGCGAACGAACCACGTGGCAACAAGGGCGCCCATGCAAAGAATGACGCCGTAGGTCGTGAAGATCATGACGATGACGCCGCCCTGGGCGCCTTTAACCAAATGGGAATCGGGATTGCCCTGACAGACGGAGCATGCCGCGGCGTCGGACGCGAAGGCCGCCAACGTCAGGACGAGCAGGAAAACCAGTGGGATTATGCGTCTCATTGGGCTGTCCCCTTTATACGAAGCTCAGGTGACGCAGCTTCCGCAGAAACCAGACGCCGTAAGCGCCGAGCACGATCGTTGACGCCAACGAACCGAGACCGAGATACATGCTCATCTGCCGGCCGGTCGCCTGAAAATCGCGAATGCCCCAGACTCCCAGGACGATCAGGAAGACGAGGCAGACGGCGATGAAGAATACGTGAAACCCCTTGAGCGACATGCTACATCCCCACGGAGTCGTGAACCGTAATGACCGGAACCAGCAGCAGGACGAGGAAGAAAAAGGCGCACAAGATCAGTATCCAAAGGACCATTCCGCGTTCGGAGATCAGGTGCATAAAGTAACAGGCAACCAGCGACCCCTTGACCGAGGCAACCAACAGGGCCACGGCCACGGCGGCGCCGATGCTCAGATGCAGATAGAACACGCCGACCGTCACGCCGGTGAGAACCAGCAGCGATGAAAAGACCATGACGTAGGTCTTAACGTGCTTCTGAACTTCCTCCACCGACATCTCATGATGACTCATCGCAAGACTCCTAGAGCAGATAGAGGACCGGGAAGAGGAAGATCCACACCAGGTCAACAAAGTGCCAGTAGAGGCCGGTACACTCGATTCGATTCGCGTATTTATCCGGATTGGTTTGGGAGAACCTCGCCCCGGTGAGCATGAAGTAAAGGATCACGACCATGCCGCCGACGATGTGCAAACCGTGGAGCCCGGTCAGGGTGAAGTAGGTCGCCAGGAATGTGCTGTGCCGCGGGCCGAAGTTGGAGACGCGTTTGATCTTGTCGCCTTCGATGCGCACGGCCGAGGCGTGATCATGATCGCCGCCCTTGGCATCGGGGATGATGGAGACGAACTCGGGCGTGACAAACGCACCGGTCTTGGGATCGACTTCGAGATGAGGGCTCTTGTCGTCGAAGTGGCCGCGGACGGTGGTGACTTCCTCGCCGTTGACCGACATCGGCGCATTGAGCCAGACCTGGAAGTGATGGAACTTCTCGGAGTACTCGAAGTACTTCACGACGAGAAAGGTTCCGGCGAGGAGGAAAGTCAAAGTGAGATAGAGCTGCGCCGCGCCGATCTTCTTCATCTTCAACTGGGCCCAGGCCATGACCATCGTCACGCTGGAAGTGATGAGGAACGCGGTATTCAAGGTCGCCAAGGGCACATTGAGAATGTCGGCGCCGTGCTTGGGCCACATACCGTCCTCGGCGCCCATGCGAAGGAGCACATAGGTCGAGAAGAGGGCTCCGAACAGCATCACTTCCGAAGCGAGGAAGAGCCAGATGCCGAACTTGCCGTTGTACATCCCGGTAACGGGATGCGGTTCCATGTCGTGAGGAATCACTGTTGCGGCTGACAAATCTGGTGCCTCCTAGGCGATGTGTTGCGGACAGAAATCAGTCTTCTTGCCCGGAACGCTGTATTCGTAAGGCCCGCAGTAAACCACGGGGACCTTGTCAAAATTGCCATGCGGCGGCGGGCTGGGGGCTGCCCACTCAAGGGTGGTCGCCTCCCACGGATTCGCGCCGACCTTCTTTCCGCCCCGGATGCTCCAGAAGAAGTTGATGATGAAGGGCAACTGGGCGATGGCGAGCATCCAGGCGCTCCAGGAGACCATGACGGAGAGGCCCTGGGCACTGGCGCCGTGAAGCTGTTCGGACTGGTCGTACTGGCGGCGGAGAATGCCGGCCATGCCCTGGAAGAGCATGGGCATGAACACGCCGTTGATGAAGATGAAAGAGAAGAACCAGTGAATCTTCCCGAGCATTTCATTCATCATGCGACCGGTGACTTTGGGGTACCAGTAGTACACACCGGCGAAGACGGCGAAGATCGTGCCGGGGGCGACCACGTAGTGGAAGTGGCCAATGACGTAGTAAGTGTCGTGCAGATGAATGTCCGATGCGGTGAGGCCCAGGGGCAGTCCGGTCAAGCCGCCGATGGCGAACATGGGGAGGAACGAGAGGGCGAAAAGCATCGGCACGTTGAAACGGATCGACGCGCCGTAGAGGCTGATGATGAGGCAGGTCAGAATGATGACCGAGGGGACGGAGATGATCATCGTCGTCGCCTGGAAGAAGGTCGACAGCGTCGTGCCCATGCCGGTCATGAACATGTGATGGGCCCAGACGATGAAGGACATGAAGCCGAGGAAGACGGCCGAATAGACCAGCGACTTATATCCCCAGAGGGGCTTGCGGGTGTTGTTGGCGATGATCTCGGCGACGATGCCCATGGCGGGGAGAATGAGGACGTACACTTCCGGATGGGCGAGGAACCAGAAGAGGTGCTGCCAGAGGAGCGGGCTGCCGCCGCCGGCATATTGCATCTGCTGAACGCCGCTGACCACCAGACCGGACGGCATGAAGAAGCTGGTGCCTGCGAGGCGGTCCATCAACTGAAGGACGCCGGCCGCCTCAAGCGGGGGAAACGCGAGGAGAAGAAGGAACGAGGTGACCAACTGCGCCCAGACGAAGAAGGGCAGGCGAAAGAAGCCGAGGCCCTTTGCCCGAAGCTGGACGGTCGTCACGATGAAGTTCACCGAGCCGAGCAGCGACGATGTGATCAGGAGCACCATGCCCCAGAGCCACATGGTCTGACCCGTCGTGGCAATGACCGAGAGCGGTGGATAGGACGTCCAGCCAGACGCGGCCGCTCCGCCGGGAACAAAGAAGCTGGCGAGCATGACGATTCCGCCGGGCAGATAGACCCAGTAGCTCATCATGTTGAGCCGGGGAAAGGCCATATCGGGCGCGCCGATCTGCAGCGGGAGGACATAATTCCCGAAACCGCCGACGCCGAGCGGCACGATGGCCAAGAACACCATGATGGTGCCATGCATTGCGCCGAGCGCGTTGTAGCCGTCTCCGACGAGGACCCCATCGGCGGCGAGAGCAGCGCCGAGATACTTCCCGATAAAGGGAACGGGCTGGCCCGGATAGGCGAGCTGCCAGCGCATGATCATCATCAGGCCAAAGCCGAAGAAGAGAAACAACAAGGCGGTGACGGTGTATTGAACGCCGATGACCTTGTGGTCCACCGAGAAGATGTATTTCTTCCAAAATGGAAGCTCTTCGTGGTGGCCGTGGCCGTGGTCGCTGTGATGATCGTGCGAACTCATGCGTGATCGTCCCTGCTAGTGGATTCTCTTAGAAATTTGGTATCGGGAACCGGCGTGCACGCCTCGTAAGCGGTTGGCTTAGCTCGGCGACGCCGCAGACCTCATTAGAAATCTGCCTCGAACTCTACCTTCTTGGACTTTTCCTCGACCCAGGCGTTGTATCCGGCCTCGTCGTGGGTGTACATCTGAGCCTTCATCTTGAAGTGGCTGTTTCCGCAAAGCTGGGCACAGACGACTTCGAGCGGGTTACGCGGCTGCATGGTGAGCTCGTCGATGCCGGCCTTGGCCAACTTGGCGAGTTTTTCGTCACCGGCCTTGAATTCCGCCCCGAGATCATCGCCCTTGGCGAGGAGAATCTCTCCGCCGGAAGACTTGTGATCTTCAGCGGCGACGTGATGCCTCAGGCGATACCAGGACGCCTTTGCCGTCACGAACTTCTGAGTCATCGCCTCTTTGACCTTTTCGGTCGTCGCTTCGGGCCGAACGGTGAACCAGATGGGAATCTCCATACCGGGGATGGCATCCTGCTTGACCCGCATGGTCGGTATGTCGAAGGAGTGGATCACGTCCTTGGTGGTCAGGCGAACGTAGATCGGCCTGTCCACGGGGATGTGAAACTCGTTGACCGTGACGAAATCATCGGCCCCGTCGGGATCGAGCGACTCATCATCGAGACCGACGACACCGAGGGGGTTGCTGGCGGAAATGCGGCTGTTCTCCGTTTTTCCGAATTTGCCGTCCTTGCCGGGGTAGTGGAAGTCCCACTGGAACTGCTCGGCGACGACGCGCACCTCCAACCGCTCATCCTGCTTGGGGGGGTCGTTTTTGTACTTGGCCCAGACCGGCATGGAGAGGCCGACCAGCAGAAACGCCTCGAAGAGGGCAATGCCGATCTCGGCGTACTTGGAGACCTTGCCCTTGACCGGCTCATAGCGGGCGGAATGGCCCGAGCGGCGCCGAAACTTGAGCAGGCAATGGATGAAAAAGATTCCCCAACCGATGAAGAGCACGGCCATGAAGACGTGGAGTACATCGATCAATTGGTCGATGGCGGCGCCGTGCTCGGAGAGCTGCGGCGGGTACCATCGCCCGTAGTGCATCTGGGCCAGCATACGTGGTCGCCTCTTAAGTGGACGTCGAGCCCCGGTGGGACTCGACGCCGCATGTTCATCGTGGGAATCGTCAGTTACTTTTTTTCGTCACCATCCGTGGCGGCAGAGAGGATCACCTCGCGCGAGTTGGGAGGCGTCGCATCGGCCTTGGCGCCGAACTTGAACTCGATCTCCTTGGTCTCGCCGTCCTTGATGGAGACCTTCTGAGTGACTTCGCCGAAGGTCTCGTGCCAGGCGGCGAGCTCATAGTCTCCGGCGGGCAGTTCCTTGATCTCGAAAGTGCCGCGCTTGGCCTTGTCACCGCCGTCATTCTCGTGAGACATGGTGACCGCGAAGAACGGGTGCGTCAGGACGCCGCAGTAAGTGGACATCCATGCGTGAACGTCGCACTTGATCTTGATCATGATCTCTTCTTTATTGAAGGTGTCCTTGCCCTTCATTTCCTTGACCATGTCCTTGTTCGGCTGGGCAAAGTTGAATGCCTGGTTCTTCTTGGCCAGCGAGTGGATGTTGTGATTGGTCGGGTCGCTGTTCTTGATGTTGAGCTGCTGGCCGGCCACCATGCCGAAGACGTGCGGGTGGTACATGCAGCCTTCCTGATCGATCACGGCGGGGGTTGCGGGCGGATCATACTTGTCCTTGATGCCGCTCTTGACGTAGACAAAAACGTAAGGAATCGTGTTTCCGTCCTTGCCGTAAACGATCGTGCCCTGATCCGGCTGCGGGGTCTTGTGAGCCTGGACGCAGTGATTGTCGCCGGTGATCGGCAATGCCTTCGGCTTGGGGGCATCGCCGTTAAACACGGCCTTACCCTTGATGACGGCTGTGCCCTTGGCACCATCCGCGAAAGCCGGTGTCGCGACGAGCGCGAACACAAAAGCCACAACCAATCCTGTGAGTAAACTTTTCTTCAACATGACCATTTCTCCCTGGGCGCTTAACCAGCCCGTTTATATGAATCTTGGCGCCGCCCATTCTCGCCGAGACGGCCAACCTTGCAATGATTCCCGTTAACAGCTCAATCCGACAATGCACTCCCGCGGCACCGAAAGGCCGCCTCTGCGGAGAAAAAGACCCCGCCGAGGCCGGGACTAGCCGTCAAAATCGAACTCCGGCTCCTTCTCTTCTTTCTTCTCGCCATCGCCGCCGTCGAAGTCGAAATCGGCATCCTGTGCGGGCTGCTCGGCCGCCGGCGGCGTCAGGCCGCCCGGCTGAATGGCGGTATATCGACGGTCGCCGAGATTGAAAAGGAAATCAACCAGCAGATCCGCCTGC
>CAZCGF010000107.1:7616-8845 GCA_964498115.1 uncultured Planctomycetaceae bacterium
TCGTAGAAGAACTCCTCGCCGCGCTTGAATCGCTCGTCGTCGGTCATGTGCGATTCGGCATCGGTGTAGGGGAACTCCACGTTGAACAGACCGCTGAGGAACTTCGATCGCTGGATGATCTTGTCGTAGGTCGTGCCGATCGCCTCGGCGACGGCCGCGGGCTGCGTCTCGTTTGTATTCAGATCGAACGGGCGGATCTGTTCCTTGCCTATGGCGTAGCGACTGAGCGTCTGCGCCTGCCGGGCAAACTTGTCCTGGAGGAACCATGAGTCACTACCGGGAGCGTTGTCAGCCGGCGCGTGAACTTCCTTCATGTACTTGACAATCGCGGCCGTCTCGGAGGCGAGCATCTGCGACTCATCCTGGGCCAGGCCGGCGAAGTACTCGACGAGGGTCGTTGCCTGTTCCTTGGTCAGGTAGAAGCTGGGCATGCGCACGTTCAGCCAGGGACGGAGCATCTCCACGTTGTTCAGGAAGTTGAAGAGCCAGTCGAACTGAATCTTGGCGCCTTCGCCCCAGAGCAGCGGCGGGCGGAATCGCGGGCCGAAGGGATAGCTGTCGGCCACGCTGGTGTCGCGCGTGTAGTACTGATGAATATTCGCCTCGTCGCCCTCGATCGTGTGACAGCCGATGCAGTTGAGCTCTCGGGCCAGGGCGCGGCCGGCGGCGATTTTCCCGGCGGGGGTATTGTCGTAGTCGATCTGGACCGACTTGTGCACGTTTGCATCGCGCATGCTCAGCAGGTAGGTGGTGATGGAACGGGCCTGCTCTTCGGAAAGGAAGAAGTTGGGCATCTTCAACTTCTCATAGGGCTTCTTCACTTTTTCGCGATCCCAGATTCGCGGGTTGCGCATCTTGTGCAAGGCGAAAGAGGCGTGGTTGTAGTGGACCTCTGCCGGGGCATTGCCACCGGCATCGCGGATCAGATGGGCGTACTCGGGATCGTCGATATAAAGCTTGCCGAAGATCGCCGGATTGGCCTCTACTTCGTGCTCGAAGGGCGGCGAGTAAAAGGCGAAATCGAGCTGACTCATGAACTTCTGAGCCCAGAGGCTTACGTCGGTGCCGGGCCGCGTCGCATCCTCAAAGCCGGCGATGGAGTGGCACGCGTAGCAGCCGTAGTGGCTGACCATCTTCATGCCGAGGAAGAGCTTCTGGCGATCTTCCAGACTGCCGGAGCGCGAGGCGATCAACTCGGCGACGCGCTGCTTGCCCTCATCGCCGTCGCC
>CAZCGF010000107.1:8945-14391 GCA_964498115.1 uncultured Planctomycetaceae bacterium
TTCTTACGCTGGGTCTCGGCATCGTCCAGTTGATAGTAATTGTCGCGGAACATGCGCGGCATGCGCGTGTAGGAGGAGTAATGACGCGGTTCGCGCAGCCAGTTGTACAACCAGCGCTGGGCGCCGGCCGCCTGCTCGGCATTGTTCGGGTCGTCGATCAGCTTGGTGCCGATGCCGGAAAGCTCGGGGGCGACGCGTGTAAAGGCCGGGGGAACGTAGAGCTTCTTCGGATCGGCGTCGCGGCCTTCGCGATCGGCCAGGACTTCCTCGTCTCGCGCGGCGAGCAGTGCCGACTGACGTCGCTCCGGCGTGAACTGGTGCGTGGCGTAGCGCGCCCGATCGGTCTTTGACATTGCGTCGTAGCGGGCCTTGGCGTCTTCCTCGCTGAGCCCCTCGCTCATGACGAGGTGCTTTGTGATCCATGACTCGCCGAACGACTTTCCGTCGCTCGACTGCGGGTCCTTGGCATCGAGATTGGCGTGGCAGGCAAGACAGCCGATCGAGGTGAACAACTGCTCGCCCCGCGTGGGATCGCCGGTCATACCCTCGGGCGTCGGAACCATGTCCAGCGGCTTGGAGAACGTGCGCAGGTAGTGAACGATCGCCTGAATCTCGGTTTCGGTTCGAAGGACCGGGTCCGGGTCAAACTCGTTCGCGCTGTACGGAAGATTGTTTTCCTGGCGGAAGAAATGCGGCATCCACGTCGATGGGCGGAAGTTGCTGGGATACTCCACCCAGCGCTCCATGAAGCCCTGGCTCAGCTTTTCGGCTACGTGCGACAGGTCTGTGCCGACTCGGCGCGAATCGGAAAGGCCTTCGACGTTATGACAGTTGATGCAGCCGACGGACGTAAAGAGGTCGCGCCCTTCGACGATATTGTGGGCCGGCTCAAGCGGGATCGTCTTGTCGCGCTCGAGGTCGTAGATCTGCTGGTGGCACTTCTTGCAGCTCGCCGACGTGTATTGCGGAGGGAGCATCGGCCGCTCCCAGAATTCCTCAACGAGATGGAAAGTGGCCAGCGGCACGCCCAACTCGGACGTGTAGTACTTCTCTTCCCACGCATGCTTCTCGGCCTTGTTCTTCGGCGTGTGCGCAGCGAGGACGAAGTCAGTATCTTGTCCCGCCCCCTCGTGACAGACGGTGCATCCGATCTTGGTCATGGAGTGCGGCGAGTCCGCGGAGACGTACAGGTCGAGTCGCGGATGAGCTCGAATCTCCTCGCTGAAGTCGATCCTGGGCCTGCCCTGACTGACCAGGTAAGTGTTCATCGCCGCGGTGATGGACGCGGTGTAGGTCTGGCGCTGCGCCTCGGACATGTCCTTCCAGGCGATGCGCTGGTCAGGATTGGCCGTCGAGACGGGCGGCTTGCCCCACAGAATGCTCTGGGCAGCGCCCATGATCGCGTCCACGACCTTGCTGCGTGTCAGGTCGCCGGCCTGAGCGAGGCGCTTTCTGATGTCGTCGCCGGGCAATGCGGGACGTTCAATCTCGTTGAAGAAGGAATTCGCGGCGCTGATGAGGGCGCTGATGAACTTCGCCCGCTCATCGTCGTTCATTTCGGGAACGTCTTTGTTGATGAATTCCTTGTCATTGGCCGCCTCACCGAGGGCGATGAGCAAATCCTGGGCGAATGATTCGTTGGAAACCTTCAGCGAGGTCTGGACGGCGGGATTATCGAGTGCCGCGGTCGTACGACGGACGAAGGCCTCGACCGTCAGGTTGGGATCGTCGATCCCGACGTGGCAGGTCACGCAGCGATCGGTCACGTACGAATCCACGAAGTTGTAGTCGAACCGGATCGGCTTCATGAAGACCTGGCGGACTTCCTCGCGACCGGGCGTACCGCTCGGGGCCAGGTAGTCGAGCAGCGGAACGTTGAAGGCGACACGCTCCACGCCCGGGCTGAACATCTTGTCAAATCGCTCGGCGTCCTTGAGGCCCTTTTCGAAGGAAGCCAGAGCCTTTTGCGCCTCGGACTTGCGGGCGTAAAGCTGTTTGACGTCCTGCTTGATCGAGCGAAGTTCGTCTTCGAGATCTTCCTTTTTCGACTTCAAGTCGCTGAGAATTTCGGCGGCCTCGTCATTCGACTTTTTGATGGCGATCGACCTGGGGTCGTCCTCGCCGTGCAGGGCCCGAGCCTCTTCATAGTCGAAGAGGCGAACCTGCATCTCTGCATTGCGGTTGCCGAAGGTGAGGGCAACACCCTGTAGCTCACCGGCGAGCGTCTCCTGGCGGGTCAGGAGCTCCTTCTCCAGGGCCTTCTTTTCGTCCGTCGCCAGTTCTTTCTCGGCGGCTTCAACCGCGGCGAGGAGCTCGGCGTATTTCTCCTTTTCGGCGGGGGTTTCGTACTTGAGGGCGTCCATGTGGGCCATGGCCGAGCGGACGTTGAAGTAGTTCCGCTGAAAGTGGCGCCAGGGCCGGTTGTAATCGTGCCAGATCATCCAACCGGTGCTTACCAGGGCGAGCACGGCGGAAACGGCGAACCACACGTTCACACGCTTGATGTTTCTCAGTGTTTCCGTAGGTACCGGCATATCATCCTGCTCTGCCGCGCCGCCGGTATCACACCGGGGACGCAATCCCGACCCATGGGCCGATTAGATATTGAAGAACCACTCGGTGATGGCCACGAAGTACTTCATGTTGAACAGCCATCGCAGAACCATCTTGATCGGCACGATGAACATCCAGCTCATCAGTAGCCAGAAGACACAAAAACGAATAAAGCCGATCTGGGTGTAAATCTTCTTGAACACGGTCTGCGCCAAGAGAACCGGCAGGACGAAGAAATACCCGCCCAAAAGAACCAGGCCCGGCGCTTCGCGAATCAGGTATGCCGGAAGCCCCAGGACTCCGCTGGTCGGCAGCCCCGGCTTCCACCACGACAGACCCAACTGCTCGGGAATAACCACCCAGAAGACGTCGGACACGTTTATGTTCAATAGCGCGGCCGGGCGGTGAGCATCCCACGTCTCATAGGGGCCGAAGAGATTCCAGTTCGGACCGCGCAGAAACGTGCCCAGCACGATCAAGACGCACCACAGAATGATGAAGCCGAACATGAAAATGCTGATGACGAAAGGTCGCTCCTTGAGCGTGTAGTAGCCGTTGCCGCGCGGGTTCTTGTCAATGTATGGAAGGGCGACGAGGCCGACGATGATCAGGCCGGGCAGGAGCACGCCCGCAATCCACGGATCGAAATAGACGAGCAGCTCCTGAAGGCCGAGGAAGTACCACGGCGCCTTGGATGGATTGGGAATATTCGTCGGGTTGGCAGGCGGCTCGAGCGGGGCCTTCAGGACGATGGCCCAGACAATGAGGAAGACCGTGCAGAGGACCAGGGCGATCATCTCGGTATAGACGAGATCGGGCCAGACGAGAACCTTGTCATCCGCCCCACTCTCGATGAGCGGCTCTCCGCGCTTCATGCGCTCGTCGTTCTGTGCTGCCTGACGCATGCCCAGCCAGGTGCAGAAGCCGGCGAGGTAGATCATCATGGTGATCGGAACGTTGTCCGGCTTCTTGATGATCTTTGCAAAGTCTTCGTCCAGGCAACTGATCGAGTAGAAGGCGGTGAACGCAATCAAGAGTGCGACCGCGAACTTCGGCTTGGTCCAGGTCTTGTAGGTGACCAATCCGACGACCATGAGAAGGCAGGACAGCGGCACGTAGTACTGCGGTGCACAAAGGGCATCGATAAAGCCCTTGATGCGATCGGTGATACTCGCGTGATCGGCGGATGCCAGAACCATTTCAAGCATTGATGATTTTCCAGCTTGTCAGGGCGGCCATCTGCCCTGAAATCCTCGGCCCGGCGATCGATGCACCGTGGCCGTTTGCCTTGCTACTTATTGCCGCGATCAAATCCGGCCGCACGACCGCTTACAGCGGCCCCGAAATTCCACCGTCTTTTCTCACCCGCCAGAAGTGAACCGCGATCAACACGGACGCCGCCAGCGGAATGAAAATACAATGAAGCACATAAAACCGAAGAAGCGCACCCGGGCCGACGACCGTGCCGCCCAGGAGCAGAAATCTTGCATCAGAGCCGCCGTGAATCAGCGGTACGCCGCCGATCTGAACAAGGGCCGCGCCGGGACCTTCGTGACCGGCAACCGGCGTGGCGCGGGCCATGTTGGAACCGACCGTGATGGCCCAGATGGCCAGTTGATCCCACGGAAGCAGGTAACCAGTAAATGAAAGCAACAGCGTGAGCACCAGCAAGATGACGCCGACGCCCCAGTTGAATTCTCTGGGCGGCTTGTAACTGCCCGTTAAGAACACGCGCAGCATGTGGAGCCAGATGGCGATGACCATCGCGTGCGCGCCCCATCGGTGAATCTCACGAAGCAAGCCGAGGGTGACGTGGGCCCTGAGCCCGACAATGTCGGTGTATGCATATTCGACGACCGGCCTGTAATAGAACATCAGCAGGACGCCGGTGATCGTCTCGGCAAGGAAGAGGAAAAACGTGAGTCCGCCCATGCACCATGTGAAAGAGAGGCGGATGCCGCTCTTGCGAACCGCCACGGGGTGCAGGTGAAGGAAGACGTTGCTGAGAACGGCCATGGCCCGGGTTCGCCGGTCCTTCGGCACGCCGTGCCGGAAGATCGAGCCCCAGACCTGACTTTCCCTGACGTAGTCTCCGACCGAGTTAAAAAAGCTCATCTATGACATCCACCCTGCGACGGCGCCCATCGAGATGCGCCGAGAGTTTTTTATCGACTCAAACAGGAATCGAAGCATCGGGGTCGTTCCACACGGCCGTATCGTTCGGTCCCATCGCCAGAAACTTCCTTGAACGATCAACGATCACCTGATCGCCGTCAAGATATATCTTGAACCGCTCGAGCGGCCGCGGCGCGGGACCTTCGAAGTTCGTCCCGTCCTGCTTGAAGCCGCTACCGTGACACGGGCACTTGAATTTTCGATCGTTGGGCAGCCACGACGGAATGCAACCCAGGTGGGTGCAGATGATCGACACGGCCACCAGCCGCTCTTCCTCGCGGACCAGCCAGAAGCCGCTGGGCTTGACCGGCTTGAAGTCTTCATTCACCTCGCCGGGCGCCAGGGCCGCATAGGAACTCAACGATCCGCATCGCACCTTTGGATCGGGCTGCTCGAGCACGTTCGGGGCCATGAACCGATTGAGAGCGGCCAGCGGCGCGACGCCGAAGCCCAGGGCGAGTGCCGCCCAGCTTGCACCGAGAAGCAAGTCGCGGCGCGTCGGCTCTTCGGTCGATGTCTTGGTCTTCTCAAGGACGCGTTGAAACCGGCCGTCCGGCGGCAATTGGTCAGGCGAGAGCTTGGCCGCGTTCCGGACACCCTCGGGCATGTCCTTGACGCCCCGATCGATGACCGCGTGACCACCGCGAACGGTCGTCGCGGCCAAAAGGGCCTGAATCGCCGGGTCCATGACCTTCGGCTTGGGCGGCGCGGCGGGCTT
>CAZCGF010000108.1:0-14382 GCA_964498115.1 uncultured Planctomycetaceae bacterium
AACCGAGCCGACAACCGACTCCGTCGGGGCCGATGCGATGCCCGCTTTCACGGCCAACGTGCCGCGGACGAACGTGAGCGACTCGCCGGTCTCATCGTGGTCAACACCCGCCGAGCCGACGACAGGCGAGCGCGTGGAATTGGCCGCCTCCCAGCAGCCGATGGTCACTGTCCCGGCCGTCGAGCAAAGCCCCAAGTTTAAGATCAGGACCGAGCACACCGTCGACAAAGGCGAAAGCCTTGGGAAGATCGCCGCCAAGTACTATGAGCGGTCCACTCCCCAGCGAATTGACGCCATCTACGCGGTCAATAAGGACGTCCTCGACAATCGCCACACCGTCAAGGTTGGCCAGAAGCTCAGAATTCCCGACCTCGGTGAGGCTGCCAAACACTTTGAGCCCGCGCCGGATTTCGCCCTCAGCAATCTCAAATCGGAGTCTGACATCCAGGCTCAACCTCGTACGAAGGAAGCGGTGCGCATCCCGATCCCGATCGGCGAGAAGAATCAGCAGGCAACAACTCAGGCCCCGGTGATGACCGCCGAGGCACTGAACCCGACCATCCGGGTGCCGCAAACGGCCGATGCCGCCCAGCGCAGAGAAGCCCCAAGGGCATATAAGGTCTATGAAGTCCGCCCCAGCGACACGCTGAGCAAGATCGCCCGTCGCGAACTGGGCAGCGAAAAGTTCACCCGCGATCTCTTCGAGCTAAACAAGGACGTGATTACCAATAAGAACACGATCAAGCCCGGCATGAAGCTGCGCCTGCCGGTTCCCTCCGCTGCCGTGGCCGAAGATCGCCGCGTCTTTACCTCAAACGGCATCGGCGATATCGATCCCTGATGGAGGTAGGACGTGACCGTTCTTCGTGCATTGCTGGTCGTGTTTGCCCTGGTTGCCGTAGGGCTGGGTATTGTCGCGGTCAGGGGTGAGACCGCAAAGGCGGCGAACCGGGTCCAGAAGCTCCATCAGGCCAAGGTGGTCCTTGAACAGGAACTGTGGGCCAGGGAAATGGAGCTTGCCAAACTTCGCGGCCCGGACGAGATTCGCAAGCGAGCGTCCGAGCTCGGCCTCGATATTCTCCCCCCGACCGCACCGCAGTCCGCCCCGGTGCCTGCTCGCTGATACGGGGTTCCTTGAAGGGCGACGCCGCTTTGACGGGCAGACTGGCCCCATACCGTGACCCTTGGATGTGCCGCCGTGCGATCTCGCAGATCAAATCTTGCTGGGCAATTACTCATCGTCGCCGTGATGGGCTCGTTCTTCGCGCTGGCAGGCCGTCTCGTCTATATCAACGCCTGCGACAGTACGATGCTACTTGCCCGGGCGGACCGTCAGCAGCAAAGCGTCGTTCCCCTCCGCCATCGTCGCGGCCTCATCGTTGACAATCACGGCAGAGTGATTGCCGGGACCATTCTCCGCAAGAGCGTCTTTGCCGATCCGAAGGTCGTCCCCGACAAAGCCGCCGCCGCGAACACGGTCGCTGAAATCCTCCACATCCCATCCGCTGAGATCATGCCGGACCTGATGGCCGCTGAGGATCGCCGCTTCTTCGTCATCAGAAGAGGCGTATCCGAAGAGCAGGCTCGGGCCATCAATGACGCAGGCATCTACGGACTCGGCATTTTCGATGAACCATACCGAACGTACCCAATGAACTCCCTCGCAGCCGCCCTCATCGGGTTCGTTTCACCCGACGGAGTCGGCGTCAGCGGACTGGAATTTCAGTGCGAGGCATGGCTCGGCGGACAGAACGGCATCAAGACCATCATCCGCGATGCCCGCCGAAAGGCGTTCTGGCTCGCCGACGGAGGCTATCGCCCTCCCCGTGATGGATTCCATGTCGTCCTGACACTTGACGCGGAGATTCAGGCCAACGTCGAAACCCAATTGGTTGATGCTGTTTCCAGGTATCAGGCCGCGAGTGCTGTCGGAATCGTCATGCACGCCAAGTCCGGCGCGATCCTCGCCCTGGCCAATGTGCCCAGCTTTGATCCCAATCAATACCAGGACTACGGAGCGAACCGCTACCGCAATCGTGCCATCACCGATCCATTCGAGCCCGGCAGCACCTTTAAGCCTTTCATCGCGGCGGCCGCGCTCGCTGAGAAGGTCGTCCGCATGGATGAAGTCTTCGACTGCGAAAACGGGGCCTGGTCCGACGGCGTTCGCGTCCTCCACGATCACCATCCCTACGGCGCCCTCCGCTTCGACGACGTGGTCGTCAAATCGAGCAACGTCGGAATGGCAAAGATCGGCAAGCGTCTTGGGAATCGAAAGCTTTTTGACTACGTCAAGGCATTCGGGTTCGGTGACAAGACCGGCCTCGATCTCATCGGCGAAGACCCCGGCATTCTCCTTCCCTATTCTCGATGGACGGCATTCAGCACCACCAGCATCCCCATCGGGCAGGAAATCAGCGTCACGCCGATCCAGATGGCCCGCGCGTTCTGCGCAATCGCCAATGGCGGCAATCTCGTTCAGCCGCATATGATTCGTGCCGTCATGACGCCCGACGGCCGCCTGGTGAGCGACTTCTCCAATCCGCCAGCAGCGGGCCAGGCGATTCCCGAAGCCGTTGCCAAGCGAATGCGCGATGATGTCCTTTGTGCCGTTGTCGAGCGCGGCACAGGTACGAAGTCACGCCTGCCCAACTACCGCGTCTTCGGGAAAACCGGCACCGCCCAGATCGCCCGGAAGGGCGGCGGCGGCTACGAGCGAGACGCGTATGTCAGTTCCTTTATTGCCGGCGCACCGGCGAGCGATCCTGAGCTCGTCGTCTTCGTCGCTGTGCTGAAGCCCAAGAAGAGCATTGGTTACTACGGCGGCACCGTCGCCGCACCGGCCGTTCGCGAAATCCTCGCCCACGCCCTGGCATATCTTCAGGTTCCCCCCGATCAGACGCCGACCGCCCTTTCCGCATTCACCGAAGACCTCCCTCGCGACTAGGGCCTCAAAGGGTCCGTTGTTGCTGCCAGACGCCTGCCCGAACAAGGACACCCCCGTTATTGCTCCCAATTGATGGCAAGGTTCGGTCGTAACCGGTCCAGCCGAGTCGCCATCTAATGCGAGGACGCGTTCGTCGTCCGAAGGAGCCGGTCCGCCTTGATTGCCCAGATTCTGCTCACCTTGGCTGCCTGCTACGCAGCGATCGGGCTCCCGTTCGCAGTGGTTTTTCTCTTTGGGGGTCTTACTTCGGTGGACCCTGCGACCAGAAACGCTCCCTGGTCGTTCAGATTACTGATCGGTCCCGGTGTGGTCGCTTTCTGGCCGCTGATGCTTTTGCGCTGGAAGAACTCTGTGCGTGGAGTGAATCACTCGTGACCTACCGACACAGGGCATGGCACGCATGGGCATGGATGATCGTCGGCCCTCTTATTCTCCTGGGCTTGGCCGCGGGATTGTTCAATCGTCGGCCGATTGCAATCCAGCCAGACGAGCCCGAGAAGAACGTCTGGCAGGACACGACAACAGTTGACGACCAATCGCATCCCGAGAGCAAGCCATGAGTGTCGGCTATGTTGCAGTCCAGTGGAACCGGCACAAGCGCGTGTACGACGTGCTGGTCGCGGGCGGTGTCGTCGCGTTTCTGGTTGTGTTCATCGGCGTCGGAAAACTCGTCTTTCGAGGCGACGAGGCCATCAGCGACCCCATTCTCCTGATGCGGGCGCTCGGGGCCTGTGCGCTGGTGATGCTGCACATCATCCTTTGCATCGGACCCTTGGCAAGAATCGACCGACGATTCCTGCCGCTCCTTTACAATCGGCGACATCTGGGTGTGGCGACGTTTCTGGTCGGCCTCCTTCATGGCACTGTGGCGATTGGGTTCTACCACGGATTCGGAAATGTGAATCCGCTTGTTTCGCTCCTCACCAGCAACACCAACTTCGGATCACTCAGTGCTTTTCCTTTTCAGATTCTCGGCGCAGCGGGACTGTTCATCATGTTTCTGATGGCGGCGACCAGCCACGATTTTTGGCTGAAGAATCTGTCGACCGCCACGTGGAAACGCCTGCACATGCTCGTCTATCTCGCATATGGGCTGCTCGTCATGCACGTCGTGCTGGGCGCCCTTCAATCTCAGCGGAGCGTCTGGCTGGCGGGGGCACTTTCCGTGGGGGTCTTGGCAGTCGTCAGTCTGCATTTGCTTACCGGCCTGCGCGAGTACGGGCGAGACCGCCGCGGTATGGCGGTCGCGGTATCTGATGAAGACCTCATGATCGACGTGGGGAGCGTGGACGAAATCGCCGACAATCGCGCCAAAACCGTCTGCCTCGCCGGAAGGGAGCGGATCGCCGTATATCGATTTAACGGCCAAATCGCCGCAATCGCCAACGTCTGCGCTCATCAGGGCGGGCCGCTGGGCGAAGGAAAGATTGTCGATGGCTGTGTGACATGCCCCTGGCACGGCTGGCAGTATCGCCCGCAGGATGGGCAGTCGCCCCCGCCGTTCACCGAGAAAGTTCCAACCCATCGAGTGCGGATTCAGGGGCGGCGAGTATTGGTCGATCCGCGTCCGCTTCCTCCGGGCACCGCCGTCGAGCCTGCCCGATTTGAAAGCTCGCCAAATGGCTGAGCAAACCGAGGGACATCGCATGTCGTCAGACGCCAAACCAGCAGATGAGTTCTACGTCGGCTATCTGCCCGGGCCGGTTGGGTATGTTCGTTTCCTCCGACGGATCGTACCCATCCTGGTTCTCCTGGCCATCATCCTCAGCGGACTCGTCATTCGGGCGCACAACAATCCTGGCGACGGTGTATGGGACATCGACACTTCGCGGACACTTGAAGGAGTCATCGATTCATTACCTTACCCGATGATTCGAGTCGCAGACGATGACACAAGCCGCCCGATGCAGTCCATCCTGCTTGTCAGTGAAGGCAAGTTTGGAGCCCGAGATCGTGTCAGGCCATTTGCCGGTCAGGCGGTGCGTATTCGGGGCACCGTCCTTTCCCGAAACGGCCGGCGACTGTTTGAACTGGCGGACGGCGACGCCGCGATCGAGCCACTCGAAGCTTTCGACGCGCCCTGGGTCGGGCAACTCAAGCGACCCTCGCCCGAACCGCTTGGGACGATGACGCTCCGCGGCGAGATCATCGACCCCAAGTGCTTCTTTGGCGCCATGAAGCCGGGTGAAGGCAAACCGCATAAGGAATGCGCGACGCTGTGCATATCCGGCGGCATTCCGCCGATGTTCCTGACGCGCAGCGGGGGAGGAGAGATGCGATTCTACCTGATCGCCGGCGTCGATGGTGGACCGGTTGGTGACGGCATCCTGCCATTCGTAGCGGACTCAGTTGAAGTGAGCGGCATGGTAGAGCAACTGGGCGACCTACGAATTCTGAAGATAGATTCGTCGCGAATTCAGCGGCTGTAGCTGTTGACATGACGGTTGATTCATTGATGAGCTTGTGACCGACGAACCGAATTCACGAGAACGGAGAATGGGCAATGGCAATGCTGCCGAAGGCGAGTGACCACCGAAGGGCCGACCATCCAATCGAGCGCATCTTTGTAAATCGGTGGTCTCCCCGGGCCATGAGTGCGTCGTCGATCAGCCAAGCGGAGTTAATGTCCCTATTCGAGGCGGCACGCTGGGCGCCGTCTACATATAACGAACAGGAATGGCGATTTCTTTACGGAAAACGTGACACCGTGCACTGGCCGGTGTTTCTCGGGCTGCTGGTTGAAGCGAATCAGGCATGGTGCAAGAACGCAGGCGTTTTGATCGTCGTCCTGTCACACATGACGTTCGAGCGAAACGGCAAGCCCAATCCCACCCATACCTTCGACACAGGCGCGGCCTTTGAGAATCTCGCGCTCCAGGGCTCGGCCATGGGGCTCGTGGTTCACGGCATGGCCGGTTTTGACCGTGAACGGGCGCGCGCCTCGCTGGGAGTTCCCGATGATTATGCCGTCGAGGCGATGATCGCCGTCGGACGACCCGGTAACCCCGACGAATTGCCCGACGAACTTCGCCAGCGCGAATCGCCCAGCGGTCGAAAATCGGTCGCTGAGATAGCTCGCGAAGGCCCCTTTGCCTTTTGATTTCATCTGAGCCTTGCCCATCGCCTCGGCTCAGCCTTCCGGGGAATCGACAATTTCCTGGGCCAATGGCGTAACGAGACAATGCGTAGCCGCATCGAATGATGCGTCGGGCGAATTTGACGCCCCTGGTACGGTCTATGGACCGGTGAATTGTTAACCCCCTGAAACTGGATCCAAACCTCATGAACACGCTTAAGAGAAAGAGTGCCTTCTGGATAAGTGGCCTGGTCATTGCGGCAATGGTGCAGGGCACGAGGCCGGCACAGGCGAACCCGAGTGATTTCACGGTCCTCAGCGGAGAAAACCGGTTCCAGCTGACGGACGCCAAAGGGAAATTCGTGGCTCTTCATTTTCTGTTGAAGACCGAGTGCCCCTATTGCCTGCGACACGTTCAGGACTACGCGGCCAAGAGTGCGACCGTGGCCGGCGTTACTCATGTCTTTCTGAAGCCGGACACCGACAGCGAGATTAAGCAGTGGACAAGCAAGCTGACGCAGTCCGAGTCCGCGCCGGTCTTGATCTACCGCGACCCCGACGCGAAACTCGCCAAGCAATTCAAGATTCCCGACGGCTATGCATTTCACGGTTTGTCCGTCCATTACCCAGCGATGGTTCTGCTCGGTCCGAACGGCAAGGAAGTGTTTCGCTACGTCGGAAAGAGCAACGCTGATCGGCTGAGCTTCGACAAGTTCGCGGAGAAAATGTCCGAGCTAACGAAGAATGTCGCACTGAAAGAATACAATCTGAGCGACGGCAAGCCCGCCATTCAGGGATACGACCCGGTGGCCTACATCGATCAGGGGCAGGCGATTCAGGGCCGCAAGGAATTCACTTCGACCTATCGCGGAGTCACCTATCAATTCGAGACCGCCAAGAGTCGTGAACGCTTCGCCGGCAATCCGGCCAAGTATGTTCCCGAGTACGGCGGCTGGTGCGCCACGGCGATGGCAGAGGGCGACAAGGTGGACATCGACCCAACCAGCTTCAAGGTCACCGACGGCCGACTCTTTCTTTTCTACAAGGGGTGGCTGGGTGACGCGAAGAAAAAGTGGGAAGGCGATGAGCGGTCATTGACGGGTTTGGCAGATCAGAATTGGTCGAAGCTCGCCCCTCAGGACCGCTCGGCTAACCCAATCAAATAGCGATGGAAGCGCAGATGCGACGATCGACCCTGACGGGCACACGGCACACCGCAACAGGACCTGCCCGGGCAATCACGGCGCTCAGCTGGGCACTGCGATTGCTCGTGGCGGGCATCCTGTTCCAAACGCTTTTCTTCAAGTTCACTGCGGCGAAGGAGTCCGTCTTCATCTTCCAGACGCTCGGCATGGAACCGTGGGGGCGAATCGGGTCAGGCGTCGTCGAATTGGTCGCCGGCATCCTGATACTCTCGCCACGCGGCGTCGCGCTGGGCGCGATGCTCGCGATGGCAACGATGACCGGCGCTCTGGGGGCACATCTCACAAAGCTCGGCCTGATTGTCGAAGGCGACGGCGGGCTGCTCTTCGGCCTGGCCTTGACAGTCATGGCGGGCAGCATTGCACTATGGTTCATTCATCGCCGAAGAATTCCGTGGTTCGTCAAGAGCCCGGTGCCGGCCACGAGCGAGTCAGGGAGGATTGCTTGATGAACGCGACGACCATGGTCGGTCCGGCGGTCTCGGCCTCCGCAGCCACATCCTGTGGCCAATCCGGCAATTCAACCATCGCCCCAGTGCTGCGAGATCTTGCGGAATTGGCCTCTCTCATCAAACGGCTGGATGACGCTTCCTATCAAATGAAGCCGGTCGGCCTGTTTTCCAGCAGCGTTGGCGAGCACCTTCGGCACTGTCTGGATCACATCGACGCCCTGCTACGCGCGATCGACTCGAACCGCATCTGCTACGACAATCGCCGCCGCGGCACGAGTGTGGAGACGAGTCGCTCGGCTGCCCTTTCCACCATCGAAGAACTTCGCGCCCGGGCTCGGTCTTTGCCACTTGTCGATCTCAATCGGCCATTACTCTTGACCGCCCTGTTGTCCAAATCCGGCCCCACACTTGACGTCGAGACCTCGCTCGGCCGCGAGTTGCTCTTCGTGGTGAGCCATACGACACATCACAATGCCATCATCGGCGCCATGGCCAAGACGCTGGGGGCCAGCATTCCGGATGATTTCGGCGTCGCCGCATCGACGTCTGCATTCCGCGAAGAGACCCAATGTGCACCGTAACCGTTGTTCCGCATGTTGCCGGCCCAGCGCCGCGCTCATTGGGAAGCGCACAAGCCGAATCCACCCCCATCATTCGCCTCGTCTGCAACCGGGATGAACTTCGGACTCGCCCGAAGGCGCTGCCGCCCCTGCGAAGGATGTGCGGTGAACACGCCGCGATCATGCCTATCGATCCTACTTCCGACGGCACTTGGATCGGCGCGAATGATGCAGGCCTGCTTGTCACGCTGCTGAATCGCCATCGATCTGAAGACACGTCGCCAAGCGCGGCTCGGAAATTATCCATGCGAAGCCGGGGCGAGATCATTCCGGGATTGCTGAGCCATTCTACCCTCGCCGATGCCCTCGCTTCTGCGGCGAGTCTCGATCCTCAGGCATTCCAACCCTTCCGGCTCCTGTTGCTTTGCGGCCAAGCCATCTCGGATGTCGTTAACAACGGACGCTCGATTGAGATCGGGGAAATTCAAACGATTGACTGCCCGCTGCTCTTCACTTCGTCCGGCCTGGGCGATGAACGAGTCGAGTCCCCGCGGCGCGGTCTGTTTGAAGGGATGTTCGCTAAGGACGACGATCCCGAAGAAATCCAGGACGCCTTCCATGCACACATATGGCCCGATCGACCGCACCTCAGCGTCTTGATGAGTCGCGAGGAGGCACGCACAGTGAGTCGCACGGTCGCCTCCGTCACGCGCGACGCCATAACACTCAGCTACGAGCCGATCGGCGGCGACGCCTCGGAAGATATCCAGGTTGCGCGACTGCCCATTGAAAGGGTGGCCGCATGTCGCTGAATCTTGCCGATTATGCCACGTCGCGGCGACAGCGAGGCCTGCTTACCGGAAGGACCATCGCGGCTGTCTCGCGAATCTGGCGCTGGGAGTTCTGGCCCATGTGGCTCTTCTATCTCCCGCTGCTTCCGTGGATCGCGTGGCTCGCCATTCGCTTTCGAGGCCTCACCACGCCGACGGCGGCCAATCCCGCGATTCCCCACGGCGGTGTGGTCGGCGAGTCCAAATACGAAATCCTGAGAAACCTGCCGACCGAGTGGGTTGTTCCCAGCGAGTTGATCGCCAGTGGTCAGCCTTCCGATCGATTTAGCGCGCTGCAACGCACCATCGAATCGCGCGGTTGGCAATACCCCATCATATTAAAACCGGATGCCGGAGAGCGCGGCGCCGGCCTCAAGCTCGTCCGCAGTGAAAATGACGTCCGGGCATATCTCTCCCGATATCCCGCGCCGGTCATTGCACAGGCCTATCACGCCGGTCCGTTTGAGGCTGGCATCTTTTACTATCGAATTCCCGGTCAGGAGGCCGGCCGTATATTCTCAATCACCGACAAGCACATGCCTGTCCTCGTTGGTGACGGCGAGTCAACCGTCAGAGAATTGATCTTTCGCCACCCTCGCTTCCGTATGCAGGCCAACCGGTTCCTGTCGCGGCTCAAGGGCCAGGCGGACGCCGTACTGCCTGCCGGGTCGCCGATGCGACTCGCCATCGCGGGCAATCATTGCCAGGGAACCATGTTCTGTGACGGCGGCCACGTCATCACGCCGCAACTGGAGTCAACGGTCGATCAGATCGCCAGGGCATTTGACGGCTTCTACTTCGGCAGGTTCGACGTTCGTTACGCCGATGTCGAGCAGTTCAAGGCGGGGCGCGAATTCTCGATCATCGAACTCAACGGCGTGACCTCGGAGTCCACCAACATCTACGATCCGAATTGGTCGCTGCTCCGGGCCTACTCCGTACTGTTCCGACAGTGGGCAGTCCTCTTTAGAATCGGCGCGGAGAATCGGCGAAGGGGCCACATGGTTACAAACCTCAAGACTCTCGCCCAAGAGGTGATCGCATACAATCGTCAGAAGCAGGCCGATCCGGTTTCGGACTAATCGGGAGAGCAGCACATGGCCGTAGAACAGTGGCACGATCTGGGACCTGTCGCCGACCTTGCAACCAAGCCCCTCCAGCAAGTTACCGCCAGCTCGACGAAGATCGCGCTGATTTATCGCGACGGCGAGTTCAGCGCCATCTCAGGTGTGTGTAACCACGTGGCCGGCCCGCTGGGTAGCGGCCGCCTCGACGGCGACTACGTCGTCTGCCCCTGGCACAACTGGAGGTTTCATTTCAAAAGCGGCCAAGGCGAGCCGGGCTACGAGGAAGACGCGGTTCCCACTTACGCTCTCAAGATTGAGAACAACCGGCTTTTCGTCAACACATCGCCGCAAACGCCGCGAACCCGTAAGAAGCATGATCCGCACCCGCTGGCCCGCCCCGTCGCTCGCGCCGCCGGGTCCATTCGCGTCGTCGGCATTTCCACAACGGTCATGGACGCCGCCAATCCGCGTTACTCAACGTCGGACGCGCTGCTCGATCATGCCATCGAACATGCGAAGTCGCAGCTCGGAGCCGAGACACAAATCGTCAGGCTCAACGACCTGAAGTTTCGCGCGTGCGAGGGCTACTACTCAAAGAGTTCACACGCCTGCACGTGGCCCTGCTCAATCACCCAGATGGACCCGGACGACCAGCTCGACCGCGTTTATGAGGCGATCGTACATTGGGCCGACGTCATCCTCGTCGCCACGCCGATCCGCTGGGGCTGCGCCAGCTCGCTTTATTACAAGATGGTCGAGCGGATGAACTGCATCCAGAATCAGATCACCATTTCAAACAAAGTGCTTATGCACAACAAGGTCGCCGCATTCATCATCACCGGCGGCCAGGACAACGTTCAGGCCGTCGCCGGGCAGATGCTCGGCTTCTTCGCGGAACTGGGTTGCCATCTGCCCCCGTTCCCCTACATCGCTCATTCCAGAGGCTGGTCAGCCGAGGACATGGAGCGCAACATCGAGTACGTCGCCAAAAGCAAGGAACTCCGCGACGGCGCCGCCGATCTGGTTGCGCGATCGATCGAAGTGGCAAAGGTGCTGCTTGCGGGTGAGGCGAAGCGGCCCCAGACGGTGCGCGGCGGCCGAAAGGCCCATCAGCTCGATGTGCGGGCCCAGATCTAGTCGCACGTGAACGGTGGTTGAGTTATTGACGTGCTGACTACGTTGATCGGTGATGTTTCAGGAAGTTGGCCGCGCCCTCTTTGCCGAGGTATCGATCCAGAACAGCCCGACCAACCGTGGTCAGGTCTATCATCACCAACCCGTCGAGCACATCGCCAAAATCCGGATCAATGTTGAAGCCCAGTACCTTGGCATTAAGCTTCAGGTATTGCCGCAGCAGTACAGGCACGCCCCGCCCGTCGGACTCGATCTGGCCCACGAGTTCTTCAACGGTCGACATGTCCGACACAATGGCAGCCAGCCGGCGCGGGTCGATGTCTCGCAGCGGCAGCATTCGCGGTGGGTTGCGCGGCCGCACGCTCTCCGCCATGCCCGAATCAAAGCAGTTCGCCTTCAGAAAGGCCATCAAGAGTTGTTTCGTCGTCGTATGGAATTCGTCGCTAATGCTGACCGCGCCGAATAGCCGCCGATACCGGGGATTCTGCGCGACGAATCGGCCGATGCCCTTCCACAGGAGCATGAGCGGAGCAAAGTCGCGCTGATACTCCGGCACGACGAATGAGCGGCCGAGTTCCAGGGCAGGGTCAATCTGCTTCAGCAGGCGGTTCCGAAACTCAAAAAGCGTGTGCGTATATAGGCCCTCGACGCCTGACTGTGGCAGAATTCGGTCAGTCGCGCCCATCCGATAGGCTCCCACGATCTGCCCTTCCGCTTGATTCCATGCGAAGAGTTGCCAGTAATACCGGTCAAATCGATCCAGATCGATCTCTTTGCCCGTACCCTCTCCGACCTGACGAAATGTGTACTCGCGCAGTCTCCCAATCTCACGAAGTACCGTCGGCGCCTCTTCGGCCGATGCAAAGTAAACCGCGAGCGAGCCGCTTTGTGCGAGGCAACGATCCGGCGGAAGCGCTGCAATCTCGCGGGCAACTGCGTCGCCAGGCAGGGCGCTTGCCACTGGGGTGGAAAATGCCGACGACGGCCTCGCCCCGGATGACTTCTTTTGAATACTCGTTGAATCGGCGACTCGACTACGCAGGATGTAGGTTCGCAATCGCAGGTACTCGGTCAACCTCGCGGCATCCGCATCGCTCAGGTGGCCGGTCCCAGCGGACTGACCTAGAAACTTGCCGAGCCACCGGGCTGAAATCGGCTGCCCGACAGTGACTCGCACGGACGATCCCCGCTTGCTGACCATCTCATGCGGCAAGAGAGCTGTCCGAAGCCGGGGATGCACGAGTCCCGCGAGTTGAAACGCCGTCCCGTTACGGCCGTCAAACAGCATCGGAACCACGGTGGCTCCTGATCGATGCGCGATCCGCGCCACTGTGTCGCTCCAGGCTGGGTCAGTCACACAACCGCTTCTAGTGGTGAGGTGCGAAACCTCTCCCGCCGGAAACACGCCCAGTAGCCCACCGCCCTCGACCCAGCGAATTGCGCTGCGCATCGAAGCGGCGTTTCGTCGTTGAGCAGCCGGATTGCCAAAGGGATCAACAAAAAACGACGTCTCGTGCATCTCCGGAATACAGCCGAGGAGATAGTTCACGAGAAGTCGCACGTCGGGCCGGATGCGCTGCAGCAGGGCCGTCAGGATCACGCCATCAAGGCCGCCGAATGGATGATTCGCGACGACGATGATCGGGCCGGTCGCCGGAATCCGCCGAAGCTCCGCCTCGTTCACATCCACATGGATGCGCATCGCCGCCAGAATGCGCTCCGCGAATGGACCTGCGGAAAGATGTTCAAACGTTGCGTGGTAGATTCCGTTAAGAGAAGGAAAAGAGAGTGCCCGCTCGATGGCAGTCCTTGCCACTTCGACGATGGGCCCGGTGAGTCTGCCCGTTGCATGCAGCGGAAGCCGAAAGGGCGAAGGCCGATTCAGCACGCAGGTTGTCATTCAACCATCTCCAGTCGCGGCAAGCCGCCACGACGCTGAAAAGCGTAGCTCCTGCCCTGGCGAAGGCAAGCTAATTCTGAGTGAAGATCATCGCGTGACCATCCGGATCACGAAGGAGGAAACTCTCACAATTCCCCGAGGACTCTCCAATTGCGTCAGGCCGCTTGAGTCGTACGGCCGCCGAACCAACATCCTTGCATACAAGTGTCGTCTGCCAATGAATCAGGTCGTTCGCCCGCGCATCACCCGGATAGTCCCGCCCATCTCTCGGCTCAAGATACTCAAGAAACTCGATGCCCGGCCCCGCTGATGCGCGAAGCGTCGTAATGCGCAAGTGAGCCCCGGGAACATGATTGAGCGCCTCCTGCTCTTTCCCGTAGTTCTCACTGCTGCCGACGACCCGCATGCCAAGTCGATCACGATAAAAGGCAAGGCTTCGCTCGGTGTCCTTGACCACGATCGCCGTGTGGTCGATCCCGAGGAAAAGGCGATCGCTCTCTCGGTGCCACTTGGGGTCACCCTTTCCCGGAGGAAACTCAAGTATCTCCAGGAAGTGGCCGTCTGGATCACGAAAATAGAACGCCTTGATGCCCGCCGCGTTCTTGTTCCAGTCCGGCAATCGCTGCGGCCGGCTCGAAGCGTGGCGCACGTTCATCTTCTCGAGATGCGCATACGCACGATCCATGTCGCTGACAATGATAGCGATGTGCTGAAACCACCTGTCGTTACTCCTCGAATCCTCGGGATAGGGCCGACCAACCGGGCCTATGAACTGAGTGAGCTCGACCGTCTCGTCGCCGAGCCGCAAGGTGGCGATCTGAAGCTTCGAGTCCGCCAATCCCTGCGCCTTTAAATGACCACCAGCCTCCTCCTCACGTCGAGACGTCTCGCTGAACGTCAGCGCGTCCTCGAAAAACCGTACCGACCTGTCGAGATCGCGCACCGTCATCCCGATCTGCGCAACCCGGTCAACAACAGCGTCCGCACTGGATTGTCCGTGGACCGCGCCGGCAGAGGAGAGAATCGAAATCAGGACAAAGGCGCGTCCCAGTCGCGCACTCCATCTCAATGAGTGGCTTATGTGACCGGGGAACGCCATTTTCGATTGCAAGTTGATTCTCATTTAAGGCGGCCCAACAAGTGATCGCCGACTCGAAGTGCATTCGCCATGATCGTCAATGACGGATTCACGGCGCTGCTTGACGGAAAGAAGC